>NZ_JAVRCS010000050.1:0-42554 GCF_034530635.1 Nostoc sp. EspVER01 | reverse complement strand
CTGTTGAAGACGCGTTTCCCGCAAACTGTCCTAACGGCTTTGGCAACTGCTATATTTACCGACAAGTAGACTAGATAAAGAAAGGTTTTAACTTCTAAAACTAAATTTAGATATGGCGATCGCGTCACAAGAAAATGCCAAAATGGATCTTGCTGATACCTAAATTTAATTATGTTTCAAAGAATTAGGCTTATTTTTTTCAACACAGAGCAAGCAGAAATCACCTATGCTTGAACATTTGTTAAACTTCACGATTATTAACTATGGCAGCTTCCTTATGTAGCTGACAGAAGTCTTACAATCTAATAGGCTGAACATTTAAAGTTGTTATTTTTCACCAAACACATCTGCACAAAAAAGTAGACTTAGTTGCCTCATAATGTGTAACATATTGCCTATCTCATATCATTTAGTCGTTAATAACTAGCTATTAATACAATAAAATGTCACTTAAAATAGTTCATAGCTTTGATGGCAGTTTCACTCTTGAAGCTCAAGCTCAAGAAACTCTATTCAATTTATTGACAAGCGTTGCTTTCTTGAACCAAATTTGCCAACAGTTGGGGTGTAAGCGACTTAAATTTACAGAATTACTTTTCCAACCAGTTCCTTACAGCTTAACTACTACTAAAGGAATGCCAGCGGAATTTGAAAAATATCATGAATCTGATGAGTATGTCATTATTAATGTGCCACCAAATTTCATGTTCAGTGCTAAGATTTTTAAGCCCAGTCGCCTTTGTGCAATTTACCAAAAATTAATTGAGTAATGAATAATTTTAAAGATAACTTTTTTATAATTCGCAATTTTCAATTTTGAAGGCAAATAGTAAGTTTGATATTTGATCTATGGCTTCTGAAACAAATCTTTCTTCTTTGGCAACTCTGGAATATATTCCCTATATAGACGATCGCGGCCAATTACCCGAACAATTTCAAGGTAAAATTGGTGTATATGCTATCTTTGACCAAGAAAAAGTGCTGCAATTTGTAGGATACTCTCGTGATGTTTATCTTAGCCTTAAGCAGCATTTAGTCCGTCAGCCACAGCAGTGCTATTGGGTCAAAATTCAAACTATTGAACGTCCTAGTCGCACAATTTTAGAAAATACTGAAAATGCTTGGATTGCTGAAAATGGTAGTGTGCCTTGTGGTAATGGGGATAACAAGGAAAAATGGACTCATCCCATTAATGTCAAAGTTGTAATGACACCTGAAGAACAGGCAAGTTATCAAAATCCAGCTAATGATGAATTAGCACAAATAAAAGTTCTTAAAAACGTGGCACGGAGAGTAGAAGCAGAAATTTCAACGCAATTGTTAGAAGTGCGGGGTTTGCAAATGCAGATTCGTTTCAATCCTAAATTGAAAGAAGAAGGTTTACTAGATTTGAAATGAAGGTAGTTTTGGGGAAAACTATCTTATGAATATCGTTTGTAATCTCCCATGACAATACAGCTGCTGAACGATCGCTATCAAGTTATCCGTACACTGGGTGCTGGTGGGTTTGGTGAAACCTATCTAGCTGAAGATACCTATATGCCTTCAAAGCGTCGTTGTGTGGTTAAACAGCTAAGACCGATTCACAATAATCCCCAAATTTACCAGTTAGTGCAAGAGAGGTTTCAACGCGAAGCAGCTATTTTAGAAGAACTTGGTGGCGCAAATGACCAAATTCCGGCATTATATGCCTACTTCTCTTCAGGTGGACAATTTTACTTAGTTCAAGAATGGGTTGAAGGCGATACCTTAACTGAAAAAGTCCAGAAGCAGGGACTATTTAGTGAAGGTGCTATCCAGGAATTGTTCATGAATTTATTACCTGTCCTGGATTACGTTCACTCTAAACATATCGTTCACCGGGATATTAAGCCAGATAATATTATTGTGCGTTATCGCGATGGTAAACCAGTGCTGATTGATTTTGGGGCTGTGCGGGAGTCAATGGGAACAGTAGTAAATTCTCAAGGTAATCCTACCAGTTCCATTGTAATTGGTACACCTGGCTATATGCCGAGCGAACAAGCCGCAGGTAGACCTGTTTATTCTAGTGATTTATACAGTTTAGGAATGACGGTAATTTATTTGCTCACTGGTAAACAGGCGCAACAACTAGAAACCGATTCTCAAACGGGTGAAATTATCTGGCGACAGTATGCCAGTCATGTTAGCCCAATTATGGCAAGAGTAATCGATCGGGCGATCGCTTATCATCCGCGCGATCGCTATCCTACAGCCAGAGCAATGCTGGATTCTTTGCAGAGCATAGCAAATCCAATTCCACCGACGCAACCCCTCTTGACTCAACCGACTATAGTCTCTGCACCGCCACCTCAGACAGTGCCTCTCAAACCACAGCCTAGCCCTCAAAGTAGTAATAGGCAGAATAATATTCTCATGGGCAGTTTGATAGCAGGTGGGTTAGTTGGTGCATCTGTGATTATTAGTCAAGTGTTACCCAAATCTTCTCAACCCATAGCAGATAAAACGGTATTGCCTTCAGAAACACCGTCAAATGTTACAAGCCCAGTGATAACTCCTACATTTACACCAACTACCCCATCTGTTCCAACTCAATCACCTTCCGCGACTACATCAATACCGCTAGTTGATCCCACAACTCTCAACAATTATCTCTGGCTTTCTCAAAGACTTGTAACTGATGCAGATTTGGATAGTAAGAGCGGTTTTGAACTAGATATTATGCGAAATTCGATTTTTGCCATTCATGGCCGCCGTTTTGATAATACTGAATTGCAAAATTACTTTAATAACCAACCTTGGTATCGTCCTAAATATTCACCAAAGACATTTCCAGCTAAATTGCTGTCAAAATTGGAGCAACAAAATGTAGATTATATCAGTAAATATCAGGTTAGTACTGGGCTAAGATATTTTAGATAATAAGTTTTTTATAGCAGAATAACCAATAATTCTCTACTAGAGACTGCACCAACGGCAAAATCTCACATTTAGTAGTTTGGCAGATAGCTTTGGCAAACCTGCATTTCTCTGAGCCGTTCGGCAAGCTCACTGTAAGAGTTCTTGAAGGGTCAAACTGCTCAGTACAAGTGCCCTCTGCCTTTGTGTAAACCTAATATTAGTTTTGACTTATCAAACGATTTATTGCTACTTATTAGATAATATCTAGGTTATCTTGTGTAGTGTATCAGACAAATGTATGGATATTGAATACTCTAAAATCAAAAGATATTAGGGGCTAATCCTAGCGAAATGTATGTAGGGTCAGAACAAAACTGTGTTTTTATGCCATAAACTACATCTCTAGATACTAGGCAGTTCCAGAACCAAGTATTTATATTGAATATATAAGATTGCTATCTTACAGATTAGAAATCTCTAAGTCAAAGAAATGCCATTTTTATATTTTCTTTGTTATTTTGTATTTAACGGGACAGTTCTTCATGATTTGGTGGGTTTAAATAACAATTAGTTAAACCATTTCCCTTCCCAAAGATACATGTAAATTGTTTGCATTATGCTTACTTTGCTTCTGAATCTACAAGCACAATGCAAATTGACCAAAAATATTACATGTGAACGTTTTTGATCGGTAAATAGTTCATCTACACAAGGAAAGCCTTGCCTAAAACTATGCTTAAAACACAGAGTCATCGTATTTTTTTGCCTGCTTTTATTAAACCTTTAGAAGAAAAGAATCAAATAGGTAGTAAAAAGCAATTTGCTCAACCCAAATTAGATTTATTGCAACCATTACGTCAATGGCTCGATAAAATTGAGATTCAGAATCGGAAATTAGCCAAATTTATTGCTAAACTAATTCCTGCTCAGTGTCCATTCGAGCGTGATATCATGCTTTTTGGCCGTAAAATAGCTCATATTCCGCCAATGTGCAAGCTGAATCCGCTTTATAACGAACTTGTCTACTTGCGTTTTCGCGCTTTGTGTTATCTAGTAGATCAGTGTGGAGAGGATATTCAATCTTACTGCTGAATATAACTGGAAAAAAACAATATGGAAATTAAAATTTAGCATCAACTTAAGACTTGAATATCCCAATGAATTAGGTGTATTTAAATGGGAAATTTGGAAAAAGGAAGTGTCAAAATTCCCTTGGACTTATGATTCTCAAGAAACTTGCTATTTTTTGGAAGGTGACGTACTTGTTACTCCTGATGGCGGAGAAGCAGTGCAAATGGGTAAGGGCGACTTAGTGATTTTTCCGGCTGGTATGTCCTGTACATGGGAAATTACGAAGGACGTAAAGAAGCATTATTACTTTGAGTAGTCAAAAATCAAAGTCGATCAACTTTTTTCTCAATTATCCAGAAAAGCAACATTTCATAAATCAATTTTGATTTCTATTATGGGAAAGTTCGCGGCGAGTATCGTAGGATAAAATGGCAGAATCGGTAAATTGCTTATATCCATCTCTGTCGAAACTTGTTGCAACTGCATCCCTAAACAATATTCGTAGAAATAGATCGTTTAATTCTCTCTAAATTTGGCAGTAAACAAAGATCCCCGACAACTTTTGCGAAGTCGGGGATCTTGTGCGATCGCCAGCACAGAAAATTCAGAGAGTTCATAATTGTGTTAGTGAGAGTTTAGTTACGGAAGATGCTATTTAGTAGCAAAAGCTTTCATCCCACCGCAATTTTATTGAGGAAAATAACTAACAATGTTACTGCATTTAAGTACTTGGCAAGAAGTCGAAGCTTATTTACAGCAGTCAAAGGGGATTATTTTCCCTATTGGTTCCACAGAACAACATGGGCCAACGGGATTAATTGGTACTGATGCTATTTGTGCAGAAGCGATCGCAGGCGGTGTAGGTGATGCAACTCAAGCGATCGTTGGCCCTACAATCAATGTGGGCATGGCACTACACCATACTGCTTTTCCTGGCACAATTAGTCTGCGTCCCAGCACTTTAATTCAAGTAGTGCGAGATTATGTAACTTGTTTAGCCAAAGCTGGTTTTAGCAAATTCTACTTTATTAACGGACATGGTGGTAATATTGCCACCCTCAAAGCTGCTTTTTCAGAAACCTACGCTCATTTAGAAGATTTGCAGATTGCCAATGCTCAACAGGTGCAATGTCAAGTAGCAAACTGGTTTATGTGCGGTTCTGTATATAAACTAGCTAAAGAATTATATGGGGATCAAGAAGGTTCTCATGCAACGCCAAGTGAAGTAGCCCTCACCCAGTATGTTTATCCAGAGGTGATTAAGCAAGCACCTCTTTCACCAGAAGTTGCAAGTGGACATAGGATTTATAACGCTGCTGACTTTCGAGTGCGTTATCCAGATGGACGCATGGGATCAAATCCAGCTTTAGCAACGCCAGAACATGGTAAGCAATTTTATGATTTAGCAGTGAAAGAACTTAGCAATGGATATTTTGAATTTGTGAACGCAGAATAAAACTCATGAAAATACATTGTAGAGATGCGAGTAAAATCGTGTCTCTGCATCAAATATCTTGAGAAAGGTTATTAAATATCTGGTGAAATTAAAGATGCGTTATCCAGAATTCTTGTAGAGATGCTAGCGGGGTAAAATCAGTTCAATTTCGTATTTTTACCTTCTTATGGTTCAAAAAGATAGAAAATGCTGTAAATTATCTTAGCTGTTAACTAAGCGTTTTTGCTCACCTCGTTGGTAATAGCTGTAACTTGGCTCACTCCATGCACAAAACCCTGATTCATCCAAATACTTCAGGTCTATTTCTCCGGTAGCAGCAGCTAATTCCAACATATCTAGGTCGGCTTGCCTCTCTTCTCGTACTACAGGGTCTTGTTTTCCTTTTAATAAGAAAAGCTTGCTTTTTGAAGCATAAAATACCCTAGCTACACTAGTCTTAGGGTTGGTTTTTTTGTTTCATAGTGAGTTACTCCCTAAAATCTATAACGTACATATATCGCGGTTCTATGTAAATATATGTAATAATTATGTTTAAGTTTATTATCAATTTGATGGCTGGATTAGTTGCTTATATTTAACATATGGACATAAAGCCATGATTCGACATTGAACCTAAAGGCTTGCATTCCCTACCTCCAGCCATTTTTTAATTCGTTGAACTCAGGCTAAGTTAATGAATTCTCTCTCTAAGTAATTGTTCTTCTAAAGCAGCAATGCGATTGTACGCTGCTGTTAACTGCGCTGTCAGTCGTTGTATTTGAATTTCTGGTGTTATATTATCTCCAGCTTGACGATGCATGTCTAGATAAATGCCATCTGTCAACACATCTTTGTGTTCCATTTCTGGATTTAAATTTTTACTTCCTTTAAACTGGTAGCCTCCAGTCGCGCCATTTTGTTGGCAATTATCCTTTGCTTGGGTATTCGCTAAAGAACACTCTGAGAAAGTTTGAGTGACTTTACTATCAAGCTGCTCAATTACTTGGCACAGGTCATCCAGCTTTTGGCTTAAAGTCAGGATCTGCTGCTGTAATAGCTCCATTTAATACCTTTATTCGTACATTTTCTCTATGTTATTCAATTTACTCCCAACCTTAACGATACTTATGGATTATTTAAGTATTGATAATTTTTGCTGGAAATGTGACATTTAAGTCATTACTTCTCAATACAAGTAAGGTTTCACTACAAGTACCACCAAGTAAATTTATGGAGAAAAATTAATCATTAGGTACTAATTTGACAAAAATCTCGCTAATTTGAGCTAAATATTCAAAATTATCCGTATTATCAAGAAAAAATACTGATAAATCTCCAACTCCACTTTTTTAGCTAGTCAACCACTGGTGAATCTCTGCTTAATATTAGGTATAATCAAAAATCTCAAAATCCAAAATCAATGGATCGACGGTCTTTTTTGCTAGGTACAAGCACATTGGCACTTTCACAACTGCTTTTTGGCTGTGGTGGAAACAAGCAAACGCAACTAAAAGTACAGTTATTAAAAGGTTCTATACCTGGCCAGGTGGTGAATCAGTTCCACAAAGGTTTGCAGCAACGGGTGCAGTTAAAGTTTGCTCCAGTTGAGCATATACAGGATTTATTTCAGCAATTACAAAATTGGCAGCAGAAGCCAAAGACCAGCAATGAGCAGGGATGGAGTCGTTTTATACCCTTTAGGCAAGGTCAAAAAGCAGCTGACGCAGACCTAGTAACATTGGGAGATTACTGGCTACAAGCAGCTATTCAACAGAAATTGATTCAACCACTCCAAGAAGTACAGGGAAACCAATTAAAGCAGTGGTCTACTTTAGATGAAAGATGGAAACAACTGGTAACGCGCAATGACCAAGGTAATTTGGATACTCAAGGGAAGGTGTGGGGTGCGCCTTACAGGTGGGGTAGTACAGTAATTGTTTATAACCGTGACAAGTTCCGAAAATTGGGATGGACACCCAAAGATTGGAGTGATTTGTGGCGAGATGGAATGCAGCAGCGTATTTCCCTACTCAATCAACCACGAGAAGTTATTGGTTTGGTCTTAAAAAAGTTAGGAAAATCTTATAATACAGACAATCTTGACCAAGTACCAGACTTGGAAAAGGAATTACAGATATTAAACCAACAGGTGAAATTTTACAGTTCCAATAACTATTTGGAACCTCTAATTATGGAAGACACTTGGCTAGCGGTTGGTTGGTCAAGCGATGTATTGCCTGTTTTAGGACGTTATCCGCAGTTTGCCGCAGTTATCCCCCAGTCAGGAACAGCAATTTGGGCGGACTTATGGGTACGTCCCGCAGGGATTACTAAGAATACTTTATCAGATCAATGGATTGATTTTTGTTGGCAACCAAGCACAGCTAAACAAATTTCGGTGCTGACTAAAACTAATTCGCCAATTTCTACAAATATTGCCGCTTCCGATATCCAAGAACCATTATGGAGTTTGTTAGAGAGCGATGTCTACGACGGGCTACGCCTACGCAACATTTTCAATAAAAGCGAATTTTTACTTCCCTTACCTCCATCAGCAATAAAGCAATACGAGTCTTTATTCGCCAAAATTAAGGTTTAATTGGGAATTGGGAAAGAAGAGGTAGGAGAGAGAAGTTCTTTAATTTTGAATTTTGAATTTATTTCTCCCTCATGTCCCCCAATTTCTAACTCCTAACTCTTAACTATTTACTAGAGTCAACGCTGTAACCCTATCTTATTCTTAATAGTGGTTTGGATACTGCATAAAGCTGGACTTGTACTAAAGTTGCAAGTGTAGGTTGCCAAGGGTTCTTTTTGATAATTAAATACTCGGACGTTGTAACCAAAGTTCCGTGCGGCGCTACCCAAGCGATTTACGAAGTCGTAGCGCTCTACATACTCTAGTAAACTCCAAATTTGCTGATTCACGATCAAGTCTACTCGTGCAGGTTCTTTGCCAGAAGTTGGATATGCTATCCAATTATCCAATAGCTTTTTCTCGGAGTTTTGTTGTGCCCACCATAAACTGGGAACAGTTAATCGTTGTGGATGAATGGTGTTAGCTGTGATTACATAGTCTTTTGGCTTGGTTAATAAGTCTAGTTCTAAAGGCGCACTAGAAGGTGATGGTATTGAACGGGTTTGCGCTAGTGAGGGCGGGGCTAGTAAAGCTGTGAGGGTAATAGTTAGTAGTAATGAAAATGATGTCTGGCGATGGCTGCGCCAACACCAAGGGCGATCGCACAATTTAGGTATATGCATAACTGATACTAATTCGTAATTCGTAATACTTCTCTACGATAGGCTGCGCCCGAAGCGTAGCTATGCCGCAGGCTTTACGGCTACGCGGTAGTTGAGCGCAGTCGAAACTCAGTACAAGTTCATAATTCGTAATTAGGGCACAATCTAAAGTTTAATGGCAACTATACGAATTCTTCGATAATCTGCTGTCCAAGTTCCTTGTTGATATAGTGTTGGCCTCAGATATTCCTCGACGACGGGAATTATTTGTATTTGTTGCTCAGGTGCAAGTCCTGCTAAGAAAGGACTGGCGAACATTTTAATCCAGTTTGCGATGCCAGTTTCTCGTTCTGCTAGGGGAGTTGGGCGAGGAAACAGGATAGCATAAATAACATCAAAGCCGTGATGTTCTAAGAGGCTAGCGTATTCACCAATACTGGGGTAATACGAAGGATTCTCTACTTGTGCTTGAGAGATACCAAAGGATTCTAAAGCACTGTATAAAGCTGTGGCATCGCCTGTACATTTCCCTTACCCCAAATTCTGCCACAAAACGGCCTCCAGGTTTTAGGAATTGATGGATGGAAGCGATGCCTGCGGCGGTAAACTACGCGCTATTGCTTCTTTCACCCAATGCAATACAGCGTTGGAAAACACAGCATCTAATGGCTTGTCTACTTGAAAGTTACTAGCATCCGCAACATCAAAACGGATATGGGGATAGTTTTGTCTTGCTTTTTCGAGCATCGTGGGTGCATGATTGTTTACGCATTGAAAAGATAAAGAACGTAGCTTACGCTGCCTCCTGTCAGACATTGAGTCAAAGACTCAATGAATGGGTTCCCAGGCGGAGCCTGGGAACGAGGAAAGTCCTATCAAGCTAGGTTTTTAGGACTTGTGTATACACGGTAGCCCCGCTTGCGGGGAGGGGATTCCTGCTTGCAGAACCCACAGTTAGAACTTATACCTTGGCTTGTCGAAAATCATCGCTCAATGGGACTTGTTAAAGCTGTTCGCAAATGGCATAGGGATAATGCCAAAAGGTCACTTGACATTTGGGAACCAGCCTTAACTTGATGCCAATGGCATCTTGCCCATCACAGAAAAAAGAGAATTTTCTCATCAAACGCCTTGGCTATATTCAATCTCAGGCGATTACGTTGTATCTAATAATGAGTGCCTGTTTTGCGATGGTTGATGGCAGTAACAGCATCAGGCTTGAGTAATTTACCTTCATCCACAGTTGCATACACAACCCAATGGTCGCCACATTCTAGACGTTGGTTGACTGAGCATTCCAAATATGCTAATGAATCAGTCAGGATAGTACAGCCGTTATCTGCAATTGCTGTACTAAAGTTAGCAAATCGATCTTCCCCAGGCGCGAAAGATTTACGGAAATGCTTCATGTAGTCTTGATGATTCCCTTCAGGTAAAATATTTAAGGCAAACTTACCGCCTGGATACATCAAAGATTCGATCGCTCGCTCTTTAGCGATCGCAACTGTTATTCCGGGTGGGTTAAAGGTGGCTTGAGAAACCCAAGCGCCTAACATTGCGGTAGACACTTCTCCAAGTTTTGCTGTCACCACGCAAACGGAACCAACAATCCGACCAACAGCCTGTTCTACTGGAGTAGCAGCTTGTTGTGGTACACGTACCTTTTTAGCCTTTTTCAGTGCTTGGGCAAAGTCTGTACCTAATTCTTCACAAAACTTGAGGGTGACATCATCAGGTTTAAACTTCACCTTCAAAGTGTCAAAGCCAAAGCGATATCCAGCATCCCGGAGTTTACCTTCGATTAAGTCAAATGCTTCGCCACTCCAGCCATAGGAACCAAATACCCCAGCGAGTTTGCTGTTGTCACCACTCGATAGCACAATCCCTAAAGCAGTATGAATGGGAGTTGGCGCATGACCACCGATGGTAGGAGAACCGATGATAAAACCTTCTGACTGTGCTAAATTGATGCGAATTTCATCAGGGGTAGCAAATTCGCAGTTAATCGATTTGACTGCGACTCCACCTTTAGTTAGTCCCAGAGCGATCGCTTGTGCTAAAGTCGCTGTATTGCCATAAGCTGAAGCGTAAAGTAGGGCAACGGAAATCTCGCGATCGTTGTGAGAACGGCTCCATTCTCCATAAGCTTTGGTAAGTTCAATTAAGCCTGTGCGTACTAAGGGCCCGTGACCTACAGCATACATTCTCACCTGCAAATCTGATATTTTCTCCAAAGCTGCTTGCACATGAGGAGTTTGGGGAGCCATCAAGCAGTTAAAGTAGTAACGCTGGTCTTCTTTAAGTGCTTCCCAATTATCATCAAATACTTCATCACCACAGAGATGAGTTGCAAATAACTTATCTGTGTAAAGAATTTGGGTTTGCTGGTCGTAAGTACAAAGTCCTTCCGGCCAACGTGGACTAGGAGTGGGGAAGAATTTTAAAACATGACCCTTGCCTAAATCCAGAGTTTCTTTCCCCCGCATCACCAAGACTTTCAAATCCTGATCTAGAAAAGCAGCACGCAAATTGTTCGCACCAGGAAGAGAACAGACAAAAGTTACCTGTGGTGCCAGTTCTAAAATTGCTTTGAGGGTTGCAACTCGATTGGGACTAAAATGACCCAGGATTATATAATCCAAATGTTGCAAATCTAAAGTCTGTCGCAATGCCTCTAAATAAATTTCGGTAAAGCTTTCTGGCGGTGGATCGATAAGTGCGGTTTTATCAGCTTCAATTAAATAGCAATTGGAGGTAGTACCTCTTTCAAGTGCGTATTCAATTTCAAACCGCAGACGTGACCAACTACGTGCTCTGATCGCTTTAGTATTTGTAGCAATTGGTAGAACTTGTACGTCGCGTGGCTTGGAATTGGTCATAGCTGTTGGATAAAGTTAGGGAATAGGGAATAGGTTATAGGGTATAGATCGTAGGAAACAGGGGATAGTTTTCTTTGCTTTCCCCTGTCACCTGTTTCCTCTTGTCTCTTTCTTAGTAGTAATTACCTACTTTGCGATGGCGAACGGCTGTCAATCCATCGTTTTTGGAGACACGACCTTCTTGGACAGTGCAGTATAAAACCCAGTGGTCGCTGCATTCCATGCTGGTCTGTATTTCACATTCCATGTATGCCAAAGCATCTGCCAGAATCGGCGAACCGTTTTTCGCGGTCTGAGTTTTCACTCCTGCAAAGCGGTCAGCACCAGGATGCAAGCGCTTGAGGAAGTGTTTCTTGAGTTCTTGATAATTGCCTTCTTCCAAAACGTTGAGGACGAAGCGATCGCCTACTTGCATTAAGGAATCAATGGCGCGGTCTTTCGCAACGGCAATTGTGAATCCTAATGGTTGCAAACTCGCTTGCGTTACCCACGATGCCAGCATTGCGCTTGAGACATTATCTTTTTTTGTAGTGACTATATATAGTCCGCTGCTGATGCGACCCAGTGCCTTTTCCATGTTGACATCAAGGGACTTGATTTGCTTGATGTTGCGATCGCGCACTAGCAATTGTCCGATGTCTTTACCCGCTTCTTCACACAACTGGAATGTTGATGCTGTGGGAGCCTCTTTAATCCGAATGGGTGGGAAAGCTTCTTTGATGCCAGAGTCAAGAAATTGTCTGCGGAGGGTATCAATGGGTTCATCATCCCCACCGTAACATTCAAACAGCCCAAGAAATTGCTTGTTCTTGGCAACAGCTAGCACCGAACTGATACTAGCTTGGGCGGCGGCGGCGGTAGTCGAGGGCATACCGATAATGATGCCAGCTGCTCTCCCGGCTAGTTCTTGAATTTCTTGGCTCCCAGCAGTACTCAAATCTAGTACTTCTACGCCAACGCCAGTTTTCAAGATACCTTCGGCAATTGCGTGACCAAGGCGCTCGCCATATCCATATTCTGAGACAAAAAACAAGCCAACTGTGGTTTCTGCTTTCGCTTGTTTTTGGCTCCAATTTTCATAACACCCGGTCAGAACATCTAAATGGTGGTATAATAATGGCCCGTGACCATTGGCAATAATATTAATCTTTCCGAGATCGCCCATCCGCTTCATCGCATTCAACAACGAACGAGCGTTAGGGCCCATTAAGCAGTCGTAGTAAAATCTAAAGTCAGCTTCGATCGCTTCTAAATCTTCGTCAAAGGTGCGATCGTCACAAAAGTGCATCCCAAAAGCATCACAGGTGTAGAGAATTTGGGTTTTGCGGTCAAAGCTAAAGATTGTATCCGGCCAGTGTAGGTTAGGCGCACTCACGAATTCCATTTCGTGGCCTTTGCCGATATCGATGCGATCGCCAGTTTTCACAACCCGCTTGGAAAAAGGATCGTGTACTAAGCCTTCCAAAAACTGAAGCGCAACTTTTGAGGCTAAAACAGTAGCTCTAGGAGCTAACTGGAGGACATCTTCTACTAAACCGCTATGGTCTGGCTCTGTGTGACTAACAATTATGTAATCAATTGTTTTGGGGTTTACAAGACCCTTAAGGGTCTCTAAATACAGATCGCGAAACTTCTGGTGAGAAGTATCAATTAAAACTGTTTGTTCGCCCCTAATTAGATATGAATTGTAGGTTGTACCGTTTTGCAGTCCGAATTCGATATCAAAGCGATCGCGATCCCAGTCAAGAGAGCGAATCGCTGTTGTGTTAGGGGCAATTTCTACAGTTTGTATAGTTAGCCGATGTTGAACGTTCTCTTCGTGGGCCTTGCCGGTCGTAGACATCGATACCATTATTCGTCTCCGAGCGCAAATTAACAGGTTTTTCTTCTGCCCCCATTCTCTCTATTATTTTTATTTGAAGTTGTAATGAATATCAGTTTTTGAAAAATTTAACTTGTATCAAATATTGCTGTTTTTTAGCAAAAAATGTGATTCAAAAATCCACTAAATATTAATTTATTCCGAAGTTTTACTGAGTACATATTTTTTGCTATTGATGTGGTTTTATATTAATTCAAAAACATCATAGCAATTATATTTTTTCAATAGAACAGCATAATTTAAACAATATTAGATTGCAGGTCTATTTACCAAGTCTAAATTACTTGTGATGCTTAATATTGTCAGAGAATACATTTCTCAAGTAGAAAAATATTTTTTTCGGATACTCCCTTAATTATAAAAAGTAGGAAAGGTGGGAAAAGTAGGAAAGGTAGGACAAACCTTATTAGACTTCCAAAAAGCATCGAATAGGCTGTTAACATTAGTTTATTCAATAGATATTCAATCTCTTGTTGTCTTAATCAAAAATATGGTACATAAAATATAAACTTTATGTAAAGTCGGTAAAACAGATATTTTTTTGGAGATAATCAAGTCAAAGTTCCAGAGACTAGTTGAATAAAAAGGAACTAGCCTTGTACATCTTTTTCCGCTCATCCAAATGGAAACTAGCGTAAAAAGGATTTTTAAAGTTTCGATAAACCTGCGTAAGCATAAGAATAATTTCAGGAATTTAATGATACAGTCCTTTATTATCGACTTTAAACATTAATCAAGATAACGCCAACAACTTTTTATTGTCATAGCTATAAGCTACAGCTTCAGGCTATCAGATAGGTTTGCCTATATAGGTTAATGTGTAATCTCGATGTGCCGAACTTTTTATAAAAATCCATTGTTGATGAAAAATTGCAAACTTTAATAGTGTTCTCAAGCCAATACTGATCGTGTTGCAGCCTTATATACGCTGACATCCTTAATACTTGTAGTTCAGTTTTCTCGAATGTATGGTGAAATACCTAAGTAATTCAGTATACAGACGTAAATAGATACAAAAATGACAAAAATTGATTTTGTAAAAGGTTATTTTTTATGGGATGCCGATTAAAAGTGTTTCTCACAGAAGAGGAAAAGCTAACTTTAGAAGAGTTGAGAAAAGCTAAAGATGTTCCTCAACGTACTAAGGATCGTGCTCAAGTTTTACTGCTGAATACTCGTGGCTTAAAAAATGAGCAAATTGCAAAAGGCTTGAACTGGGCGATTTCAACAGTGCGTCAAACCCTTCATCGCTGGGAAAAAATGGGTTTAGCAGGTTTATGGGATGCTCCTGGTCGAGGAGGAAAACCCCGATATTCGGAATCGGATTTGGTTTATCTCGAAAATTGTTTAGCTCAAGAGTCAGAGACTTATAACTCTAAACAATTAGCAAAAAAACTAGCATCTGAACGTCAAGTAAACTTGAGTGCAGATCGACTACGACGGGTACTGAAAAAAAGGGGAAGGAGGTTTGGAAGCACACGCACACAAACCCAGAAACAGCAAGCATAATTAGCTAATTAAACCATCTTGGACTCAAATCACTCGTTTGTTTTGCGATCGCTAGATCGTGGATGACCATCACGATTATCTTCTTGACAAATTTCTGCTTTTTGCAGAGATAGTACTTGTTGTTGCTTTACTTCTGCACGGGCTTAATCGATATCTTCTTGAAGGGTTTTTGCTTTTTGCAGAGATAGTGCTTGTTGCGCTTCTTTGTGTTATTTGGGCTTAACTGAACGGTATTGTCCCATAAGGGACTGGCAAAAAATAAACTATCCCAAATTATTTATAGATTTGTAGGGGCGCAAGGCCTTGCGCCCCTACGACAGGATATTTTTTTAACTGGAAGTCCCTAAAACAAAGTCCACTTACACATCACAGTGTCAAGTGGACTTGTTAACTTTTAGTGGATCCGAGCAGAGTCGAACTGCTGTCCAAATTGGGTATTAACCCCCCGCTCATTCACAGGTTTAGCCTTTCTAATCCTCAAGGCGGGAATCGTTCATTATCCCGAACGTAGGATGCTCTGATTTGATCTTAGCCAGCAAGCCAACCAGAGAACGCTTGCTAGAGCATCCGTTGGGGGTTGGTCTTCAGTCCTTAACGGAGTCAAACCGAAGACGCTCGAACCTATAAGAGGTGTTTAGGCAGCTACTAGAGCATCCTTACGAGCAAAGTTAACGATGTTATTCGCATTTACTTTTTGTTTGAGCCTTTGATTTGCGAGAGGAGACTCACTCTCGACCTGAATCACAGAGCAGCGTTCGCCAACCTGTCGAAACCGTGACGGACCCATGCACTTCATACTTCAATTATAATACGCAATTCTTGAAATGTGTTAATAGACATAATTAAAAGTCCCCAATACTAAAATAGCCAATTGCTAATCTTAAGATAATTAGCAATTGGCTATATATTACAACGCACTACAAATAAATAATTAGCTATACCCTAAGTTAGTGCTTCAGCACCGCCCACAACTTCAAGGAGTTCTTGAGTAATTGCAGCTTGTCGAGCTTTGTTGTAAGACAGGGTGAGGGTATTAATTAGTTCACCAGCATTTTCACTGGCATTACTCATGGCTGTCATCCGCGCTGCTAGTTCACTAGCTGCCGATTCTTGTAGCGCCCGCAATAGCTGATTACTCAGATACAGGGGCAATAAAGAATCGAGAATTTGCACGGGATCTTGCTCGAAAATCATGTCAGGAGCCAATGGGCGGACTTCCTTAGTCACTTTCTCGCGTTCGACTTCAAATTTACCACCACGGGTTGTCAAGCGGAAGATTTCATCATCGCCTGCTTCTAGACCTTGGGGATCGAGGGGCAGTAAGGTTTGGATCACAGGACGGGAGCTAACCAAGGAAAGGAATCTGGTATAGATCAATTCGATGCGGTCAACTTCTTCCGAAAGGAACAAGGAAAGTAGTTGGTCAGCAATCTGATTGGCTTCCGCTGCGGTGGGGATTTGTTCTAAGCCGCTGTAGGTGGCATCAATTGGCTGATTGCGGCGTTGAAAGTACTGTGTAGCTTTACGCCCGACAATCACAAATTGATAGTCTAAACCTTCTGCCTGGATTTCTTTGGCGCGGTTTTCTGCACGACGGATAACGTTATTATTGTAGCCGCCGCATAGACCGCGATCGCCTGAAATAACTAACAACCCAACTGACTTAACTTGGCGTTTTTTCAGTAGTGGTAGGTTTGCTTCTTCAAAGCGCAGACGGCTTTGCAAACCATACAATACTTGTGCCAAGCGATCGGCAAAGGGGCGAGTTGCTAGCACTTGTTCTTGCGCCCGGCGCACTCTAGCTGCCGCAACTAGGCGCATGGCTTCTGTAATTTTTTTGGTGTTTTTGACCGACTGAATGCGATCGCGTATTGCTTTTAAATTGGCCATAATTTGTAGTAAGGAATAGGATGCGATATAATGATGAATCAGTTCATCTTTCTTGTTGATTCACCAATTCGCTGGTTCAGCACTCAGCGGTTTCTCCATTTGGATTTTACCAGCAAGGACATCTAAGCTAATCCTAATTTTCTCATGATTTAGGCTTTCATGGAGGATTCAGTAATCCTGATTTTTGTTTTTCCCTTCCTTTAAAATATTTTTATCATGTATATATGTCTATTTTTTTGTGTTTGGTAACTTCTGTTTATACCTATCCCATACCTGTTTATATTCGTCAATAATAGTCTTTGCAATTTCATCTTTCCCTATTTTTTGGTTTAGATACTGTTTATATCCAAAAAGCACAGCCTGACCCATAAAGTACGTCATTGCCGCTCCTACTGGAGCTTCAACCAGATCCAGTCCCGGTATTGATAATGCTATTAATACAGGGATTGATACAGCTGCACAAGCAGTATATATTGGAAGTAGGAAAGCACGATTAAATTGCAATCCACATAGATAGGTGAGATGTATTATCATAGACATCTGAACTCCGGCTACCAAGAATCCACCAAAAACATTCGACAAAGGACTACCAGCTAGGCCTGCTCCTCCTGCGTAGAATTTAATGCATTTCTCGGCTTCAGATATTTTTAAATCTACATTGACTTTCTGTTCTGCAATAAATGCCTTGCTCGCAACTTTTGGTAAAATTGAGGCAGTTACTTCAACTAGATGCCCTAGTCCATGCGATTGAATTGTGTAATCATTAGTAATTTTCAATGGTTCTGCCAAAACTGGAATCACGTCATGGATCGGTAAATTTAGTCCTTTTATAAAGTCCAGTAACTCACTATGTTTAGCATTGAGTGTTTGGGTAAGTACAATAATAACTGGTACTTTTTGTTCAGCTAGCTCTTTAATCCATTCTTCTTCTGCATTTTCCAATCTACTTGACTGATTATTAATACAGAACCAGACAAAATGAATATGATTTTCTATAGGTAACTTGCGTTTATCAGCAATTAGTGCAGCAACGTCCTTTTTTAGACGTTGAATTACTTCCCCACTTAATTCTAGCCCTGGAGAATCATAAACTGTAATTGGACAATCTGGTTGGATATACTGTTTGATATATTGAGTTATGGGTTTGCCAGTTCCAGTTTCTGCTAATTTTTTTGTAAAAACAGCATTTAATAGGGAACTTTTACCTACCCCCGTTTTTCCAACTAATAAGATGTTACATTGCCCAATATCTTGGGCAAACGATTCGTATTGTTTATTGAATATATGAACCAGCTGCTCATTACTAGGACTAGTATTGTTGTCAGCCATTGTATTCTATGAATTATGAGTTTTATATTATTGTAGCACTAATCATAATTGAATGGGTTACTTTTATATATTGTCGATAAATAGACGCAAATTTTTTACAAAGATGTGTTTTCTTACTGCGTGTAGAGACGTTATATATAACGTCTCTACGGAATTTATTTGGTGCAACCTTATGGACAATTGGTATTAATGCAATATTTCTTATATTCTTCTTCAAAAATCTTTATAAATATTCTGATTTCTTCCTCAGTTAATGTTTTTTCATCTACTAGTCTTAAAGAATGACGCTTTAGCGTATCAATCCAAGCTAAACAAAGCAAAGATGTTGATGTTCCCGCAACCAAGGCATCGTTTATTGAACCTACGACTGGTATTAAACTAGTCAGGATTGTAGATGCACCTGTTGTTAATATTGCTCCTGCGAATTGTTGAAACTCTGGTGATAATAATAATTCCTGTTCTTCCTGCTTTAATCCAAAGATCGAACTTATCCTTTTTAACATAAGCAGTTGTGTAGGAGGCAGAATAGTTCCACTAATAGGAATTACAGGATTCAATGCAAGAATACTAGCCACCGAGGTATACACAGCAGTCAATTTTTGTGCTTCTTGTATCTTGAGGTCAATACTAGCAACCTGTTCACTAATAAATGTTTGTTTAGCTTGTTTTTCAAGAAGACAAGCGGTTTGTCTAACTAAAAGGTCTAAGTTCTGTGGTGGAAATGTATAATCATCACTAATTTTTTCTTCCAGAGCCAGAATTGGGATAACTGGAACTATATCTTTTCTGTCTATAATTATTTCTTTTTCCTCTGTAATGCAGTGAACTAAAGATTTCAATTCGTTGTTTTTTATAGTTGTTCTATCTTTTATTGCTTTGAAAAGGTTAGAAAATTCTGGTTTCTTTGCTGTTTTCGTTATGACAATAATAATTGGGATTTTATACTGTATCAAAGAAGTAATCCAGTTTTCTTCTATATCCTCAAATCTGTCAGAGCCTGAACTAATACAGTAGTAAATCACATCAATTATTACACTTGGAAATTCTACGTGATTTCCTTGTATTAAGTTCCGAACATCTTCCTGATTACTATGAATACTGTTTTCATTTGGTAGGTCGTTCGTTAATTCTAATCCTCTTGAATCAAAAGCTATGATTGGGCATCCTGTTTGCTCGTACTTAGTTAGCTTACCAGTCATAGGTTTACCTGCACCCTCTGGAGCTAAACTTGTTCGGAAGATAGTATTAATTAATGTACTTTTACCAACACCAGTTTTCCCTATTAGCAAAATATTACATTTAGCTAGGTCATTATGATTTTGATTGTCTTGATTCTGACCTTGCAATTTATCCTCAATTTGCTTTTTCCATTCCCGAAAATTTGGGAGAAAGTTTTCAATATCCATAATATCTTTAATTATTGTAAATAAATTATATATACTAAAATTTAAATTTATTTTACCAATTTGCCGTCATCGCCAAGCTTACCATAAAGAGTTAGAACATTTTATAAATTTTCAATTCATATCATTCCGTTAAGTTAAAAATAAAAACTGAGGATATTTATTCAGAATTTGAAAAACTTCCATTGATGCTGATACAGTTAAATAGACTGTATCTTGCAATCCACAGCATACAGAAATTCTCAATTTTTATAAAAAAATATACAAATTTGAAAAATGGTTGCTACAGATGCAGGGTGGGTCGAGGAACGAAACCTAACACTTCAAAACCTTGTATATGTTAAATTTCACTTATTTAAACCAACCTAAATATCTGTAACATTCTTTTATTGAATTGGTATTAGACATTTTTATACAAATAAGAAAACCGAGTTTATTAATAAGCATTAATCTATGCAAGAATAGATTTGCTTAAAAACTCGGTTTAGACAAAATCCAAAAATACTATGCTGTAGCTTTGAAGGTCTTCTTGTATTCGGTCAGCGCTTCCTTCAAAGCAGCTTCTTCGGCATCACCTAGTGCTTTCGATGCTTGTACTCCTTGAGCATACTGGGTCTTGCCAGTCTTTAAGTACTCACGTAGACCAGCAGTGAAGGTGGTTACTTGAGTTACAGGTACATCATCTAAGTAACCATTAATACCAGCGTACAAAATTGCTACTTGCTCGTATACCGAGAGTGGGGAATTTTGTGGCTGCTTGAGGAGTTCGCGCAACCGTTGACCCCGTGCCAACTGGTCTTGAGTGGCTTTATCTAAGTCGGAAGCAAATTGAGCGAAGGCTTGTAGGTCGTCAAATTGGGCTAGTTCCAATTTAATCTTACCGGCAACTTTTTTCATTGCCTTGGTTTGAGCGGCAGAACCCACACGGGATACTGAAATACCGGGGTTTACAGCGGGACGGATACCAGCGTTAAACAAGTCAGAAGACAGGAATATCTGACCATCGGTAATAGAAATTACGTTGGTGGGGATATATGCTGAAACGTCACCAGCTTGGGTTTCGATAATTGGTAGGGCGGTCATACTGCCTTTACCTAATTCGTCACTCAGTTTTGCTGCTCTTTCTAACAAGCGGGAGTGGATGTAGAATACATCACCAGGGTAAGCTTCGCGTCCGGGTGGGCGACGCAGCAGTAGGGACATTTGGCGATAAGCTTGGGCTTGCTTGGAAAGGTCATCATAAATTACCAGGGTAGCTTTGCCTTTGTACATGAAGTACTCAGCAATAGTCGCACCTGTGTAAGGAGCTAGGTATTGTAGGGTTGCAGGTTCACTGGCACTAGCGGCGACGACGATGGTGTAATCCATTGCGCCTTTTTCTTGCAATGTTTGTACCACGTTAGCAACTGTGGAAGCCTTTTGACCGATCGCTACGTAGACACAAATTACATCTTCTTCCTTTTGGTTGATGATGGTGTCGATCGCGATCGCAGTTTTACCGGTTTGGCGATCGCCAATAATCAATTCCCGTTGACCACGACCGATGGGAATCATTGAGTCAATAGCTGTGATACCCGTTTGCATGGGTTCGTGTACAGACCGACGAGCAATGATACCGGGTGCTGGAGATTCAATCAAACGGCTTTCGGAGGATTTGATGTCTCCCTTCCCATCGATGGGGCGACCCAAGGCGTCTACAACTCGGCCAATTAAGGCTTCTCCTACTGGGATCTGGGCAATTCTACCAGTAGCAGTTACAGAACTACCTTCTTGAATTTCTAGCCCTTCACCCATCAGCACCGCGCCCACGTTATCTTCTTCTAAGTTTTGGGCGATGCCAATTGTGCCATCTTCAAATTCCAAAAGTTCCCCAGACATAGCCTTTTCCAGACCATAAATCCGGGCAATACCGTCACCAACTTGGAGAACAGTACCAACGTTAGCAACTTTGACCTCTTGATCGTATTGCTCGATTTGTTGTTGGATAATGCTGCTAATTTCGTCAGGTCTAATTGATATGCTCATGTGTCTATCTTTTTTGCTTTCGAGACGGAAAAATTCAAGAGTTAGGAGTTAACAGTTAGGAGTGATGAGTTAAGAGTGATGAGTTAAAAATGCAAAAATGACAAGTTAAAAGTCAAAATAAATTACTATTTACTTAACTCCTAACTTCTAACTTCTAACTTCTAACTCCTAACTCCTAACTCCTAACTTTCTAACCACTGGTTAAGCGCAATGAAAGGCGGCGCAACTGACCCCGGATACTAGCGTCAATTACCTGTGAACCTACTTTAATGATCACACCACCAATTAACTCGCTGTCTACCCTGGTTTCTAGTTCTACCTGGCGAGCATTGGAGATGGCGATGACCTTTTGGATGATTGCCTGCTGTTGAGCTTCTGTGAGGGGAACGGCTGAAATTACTTCCGCTAATACGGTTTGATTCAGCTGCCGCAACAGCGCCAGATATTGTTGAAAAATATCTTCCAAGAATGCAATGCGCCGTTTATCTACCAATATCAGCAAAAAATTGCGTAAGTAGGGATTAGCGCCTTCACCGAGTATTTGTTTGATGAGAGCTTTTTTGTTCTCAGACTGAATAAACGGGTTGCTGAAGAAGTTGTGTAGCTGTTTGTCTGCCCTGAGCAGTCCCAGGAAAGTACGCGCATCTTCCCCGAACTCTTCAGTCAAGTTTTTCGATTGCGCTATTGACAAAAGTGCCTGTGCGTAGGGTTGGGCTACTTCGGCTGACGCTACCTGACTTGTCATACGTTGCCTCCCAGTTGTGCGATGCTGCGGTCAATTAAACTTTGTTGAGCATCGTCGGCAATCCCGCTTTTGAGTTGCGATTCGACTTTCTGCAATGCTAGTGTAGCTACCCGTTGCCGCAGTTGAGCGATCGCTCGATCGGTTTCAGTGTTTAAATCTGCTGCTGCTGTTTGTTTCAAGCGTTCTACGTCTTGCACTGCCTTCGCTAACAAGGCTTCTTTGGTCTTTTGAGCGTTTTCTGTGGCAGATTGACGGATGCGTTCTGCCTCTGCCTGAGATTGCTTCAATTGCTCTTGCGCTTTTGAAAGGGCAGTCTTTGCCTCTTTTAAGCGCCCTTCTGCTTCCTGAATTGCGGTGGCAATATTGGATTGTCGCTCGTTCAGGATATTGCTTAAAACTTTACGTCCGAAGTAGAATAGTATGCCAATCAGAATCGCTAGATTAATCAGATTGGTTTCAAAAATGTCTAGGTTTAGACCGAAACCACCTTCTGCTGCGCCTTCTGCCAATTCAGAGTGAACAGCGTTCGCTTCTGCGGCAAGTAATAAGAATGTCCCCATGATACCCATTTACAAGTGCGCTGCTCGCTGCTAATACGTTGTATTTTCCCTGAAGGAAATTTAAGTATCTTTTCCCCGTAAGGAAATTAAGTATCTTTCCCCAGAAGGGAAAAAGTGCCTTTTTTTGACACTTAAATTTTGCGCTCTGGACTAGGGGCCAGTTAGCGCGTATGCTTTCACAGAACCAGTCTAGTTAGTTTATCTAACTGGAGTTGGTCCTAATAGTTTTTCTAGAATCTGCCTGCTTAAAGCATCAACTTGTTGCTCTAAGGTGCGAAAAGCTTCCTGCTTTTGTTGTTCTATTTCAACAGCAGCTTGTTCCCGTTGAGTCTGAGCTTCCTTTTGGGCCTCAGCGATTTTCTCAGCAGTAATTTTCTTAGCTTCGAGTTGAGCTGCTTCTACAGTTGCTTGCGATTGTCTGCGAGCGTCTGCGAGTTGCTGTTCATACTCAGTAGCCAAGCGCTCGGCTTTAGCCAAGCTCTCCCGCGCTTCCAGGGTATTCGTTCGGATATAATTATCGCGATCGTCTAGTACCTTGGTCAGTGGCTTATAGAAAATTGCATTCAACAAAGCTGCTAGTAGCAGGAATTGCAATGCCATGAAGGGCAAGGTAGCATCGAAATCAAACATTTGTCTCCTCTTTGGCTGGAGTAGCAGTTTTCGTGGCTAGCAACATCATCCAACCTTTCATATTTTAGAGACCCATAGCCAATAAGGGTCAACTGAACATTAGAACTATTAAGATATCCAAAAAGTTCCGATTGTAGAGGCGTGATGGTTCACGTCTCCACACTCACAAAAACTTTCAGGTATTAACCGAAGGGGTTAGCAAACAGCAATACCAAGGCAATTACTAGACCATAGATAGTCAAGGATTCCATGAATGCCAAGGTTAATAGCAGAGTACCGCGAATTTTTCCTTCTGCTTCAGGTTGACGAGCAATACCTTCTACTGCTTGTCCAGCAGCGTTTCCTTGACCAATACCAGGGCCAATTGCAGCTAAACCAATCGCTAAAGCAGCAGCGAGAACTGAAGCAGCCTGAACTAATGGATCCATGTTGATTTTCCTTGCTTTGATTACAAAACTAACAAAAGTACGTTAACGATTAGAAACGTGGTTTTCACGCTGCACATGAGTTCTTTGATCGCGCTTTGCGATGTTTTGAGCGAATATGCTCTGGGAACTGTGCTATCAGCTGAGAAGTTTAATGCTCCTCATGTTCATCTCCGCCATGTCCCTCCATTGCCTCATGAATGTATGCTCCGGCTAGGGTGGCGAAAACCAGGGCTTGAATGGCACTGGTAAATAAACCCAAGGCCATTACAGGCAGAGGTACAAATAGAGGAACTAGCAGCACCAACACCGCTACTACCAATTCATCCGCCAAAATATTACCAAATAGCCGGAAGCTTAGGGAGAGGGGTTTGGTGAAATCTTCTAGAATTGCGATCGGCAACAAAACGGGTGTTGGCTCTATATATTTCTTAAAGTAGCCTAAACCCCGTTTGCTAAAACCTGCGTAAAAGTACGCCAAGGAAGTCAGCAATGCCAATGCAACAGTCGTATTGATGTCATTGGTGGGAGCTGCTAATTCGCCCGAAGGTAGCTTGATGAGCTTCCAGGGAATTAGTGCGCCTGACCAGTTCGATACGAAAATAAACAAGAACAATGTGCCAATAAATGGCACCCAAGGGCGGTACTCTTTCTCACCGAGTTGGTTTTTGGCCAAATCACGAATAAATTCTAGGGCGTATTCCATCAAATTTTGGATGCCCTTGGGAATTCTTTGTGCATTTCGAGTAGCAGCTATTGAAGCCACTACTAGAATACTAATCACAAACCATGAGGTGAGAAAAACTTGCCCATGAATTTTAAGATTGCCCAACTGCCAGTAGAAATGATGTCCTACTTCTAATTCGGCGAGGGGAAAAGAATTAAAGGCGTTTAAGACACTAAGCATTTGCATTCTTCAAGCATTTTCCCCAACGAGCGAGGATGGGATTACTATCTTTGTGAGCCTGACTTTTTAAGAATCAGGAATGAACGCAATTTGCACCATATAGACGAGGAGCGTGGCTTTGTAAGTTAGAAATCCCAAAAAAATGGGTAGAATCTGTAGCTCACGCCATTGAGTTGCTACGATCATGACTCCCATAAATAGAGCAAAACGAGTTTTGCTCAAACTGGTTTTCTCACTACCGAGCTGCTCAACATCTCTAGCCAACATTTTTAAGTAAACCACACCTGTACACGCCCCAATTAAATAATTTAGGGCAATGTTTAAGGAATAAAAAATCCACACAGAGATAAAAATAACCCCCGTCAAGACAAGCGTGATTACCAACAATCGCTGGAAGAGTTGATAGAACTCTTGCATGGAGTTACCCGATTCTGTGTCTTCAGAACCGGTTTTAGCATCTTGTTGCGTTGTCGGAGTGGGCGCAATTGATTCGTCAGACAAGCTCACGGGACTTGAAACCAGTACAGTTAAATATGATGACTGCACATTCAGTCAGCTGAATCATATCACGATGCGGTAACAATACTTTAGGAAAAAACAATTAACTTCTTGTCAACATCAGAGAGTAAGTGCCGACAGACTAAAGCCTAAAGCGATTTTACTAAGTCCGCTCAAGTGAACTTGGTGAAAAAGTAAGGATTTTATAGGATATTGATAAACTGAGGGCAGGCAAGATGCCTACCCCACAAGAGTCTGGGGTTGAATATACCTCTCGATTAAATTATCTTGGCAGTCCGCAGACCGAACAGCAAACCTACAGATAAGCCAAAGAATAAACCCAAGAAGACGACATAAGATACAATTGCAAACATTTATTGCTCTCCAGAATACTTCCTAAATCTATTGAATCATTAGTTGTTGAGCAGTGGGCATTGCTGATTCCCCTTGTCCTCTCATCTCCCCACTCCTAGATTGCGATACAATACAGCCCACGAGCGCTTGTTTGGGGTTGGGCAATGACTTCTGTAATTAATGTGAATCTACCAGAGCAGTCTTATGAGATTGCGATAACTTCTCTTCTCCTGCCGGAGACGCTGCGCGAACGAGACGCTACGCGAACGTCGAGCTACGCTAACGCACCTTCGAGTTTAGATCAACTGGGTCAACGAATGGCTAGTCTCAAGCTAGGCAAGAAGGTACTGCTGGTTTCTAATCCGACAATTTTTAAGCATTTTGGCGAAAGAGCAATTACATCCCTAAAATCTGCTGGATTTGAAGTTGCTAGCTGCACTCTACCACCTGGTGAACGCTACAAAACCCTCAATTCTATCCAAAAACTCTACGATGTAGCCTTGGAAAACCGCCTAGAACGTTCTTCTACGATGGTGGCTTTGGGCGGAGGTGTAATTGGGGATATGACTGGCTTTGCAGCTGCAACTTGGCTACGTGGTATTAATGTTGTCCAAGTGCCTACCTCTTTGTTGGCGATGGTAGATTCGGCAATTGGTGGCAAAACTGGTGTGAATCATCCCCACGGTAAAAACTTAATTGGGGCATTCCATCAACCGCGTTTGGTTTTGATTGACCCAGATGTGTTAAAAACTCTGCCTATGCGTGAGTTTCGAGCAGGGATGGCAGAAGTTATTAAGTACGGTGTGATTTGGGATGCCGAATTGTTTGCCCAGTTAGAAGCAAGTAAACGCCTCGACCAACTCCGCTATGTCAAACCTGACCTAATAACCACCATATTAACGCGCTCTTGTCAAGCTAAAGCTGATGTTGTTAGCAAAGATGAGAAAGAAGGCGGATTACGGGCAATTCTCAACTATGGACACACCATCGGTCATACAGTGGAAAGTCTGACTGGTTATCGTCTAGTAAATCATGGTGAAGCGGTGGCTATTGGTATGGTAGCAGCCGGTCAAATTGCTGTGGATTTAGGATTGTGGCAAAAGGAAGACACAGAACGTCAAAATGCTTTAATTCAAAAAGCGGGTTTACCGACTCAGTTACCAGATGGGTTAGATATTGAAGCAATTATTGAGGCGTTGCAGTTAGATAAGAAAGTCAAAGAGGGGAAAGTTCGGTTTGTTTTACCAACAGAGATTGGTGTAGTAACAATTACCGATGAAGTGCCATCAGATATTATTCGGCAAGTATTGCGAGGAATGTAAATAATTTGAATAAGAATTCAGGAGTCAGAATTCAGGAGTCAGAATAAAAGTTAGTTGCTCTGTCCTTCAATTACGAATTAATGAGCTATGATACTCCAAGCCAAAAATCAATTAACCTTGCAAGAGTTCTTGAATCTTCCACCAGGCGAGGGAGATATCACCTACGAACTTGTTGATGGTCAAGCAATTCCTAAAATGTCACCAAAAAAACTTCACTCTAAACTTACCCGCGCCATTCTCAATTTAATTGAGTAATGCTGTGAGGGGAAAGGAGAAGTTTGCCCAGAATTAGCTATCACATTAACTCGTCGAGGACGAGATTGGATGGCAATACCTGATATTTTATACATTTCTAATGAACGTTTACCCCTTGATTGGGAGCAAGAAGGAATATGTTCTATTCCTCCTGATTTGGTGATTGAGATTATTTCACTTTTCGGGTTCGAGAGTGACGCTCGAAGACTCGCTAACGCTACGCTATCGCAATCGGTGGAAACCGCCAAGACTGCGACTCTCTCACCAGGACAAACCTTTGGACAAATGGCGGCTAAAGCCAAAGACTATTTGGATGCTGAGGTGCTGCGGGTATGGGTATTAGATAGTAAAGCCAGAAGCATTACTGTTTTTTATCCAGATGCAGCACCACAAACTTATATGGGAGAAGAACTACTCACAGATTCTTTGTTTTAAGGACTGCAATTTACTGTTGAGCAGGTGTTTCAAAAGGCGAAAATACCATTAGCTACTCAATAGCACAATTGTCTTGCTTTAAACATCTATCGAAATTTAAAGTAGTGGAAGGTTTGTCTAACTTTAATGAGTTGCTTGAGCAACTTATCTGGTTAATTTAGATAGTAGCTGTATGTAAGCTCTACTGTACTAATAGTTTAGCTGATTAATTCATCCATTTGTAGGAGGTAATTAGTAAGGAAATAAGTATACTTTATTTATAATAAGACCAACACTAATATGGTTGGAAGCTGTATTCACGCAACAGATGTATGAACTATGTTAAACCTAATATTCACCGGATATATAAAAATAAAACCTTTGGTGCTTTCAACAGCTTTTTTACTGGCTGTACAGACTTCTGCCAATGCTGAACAAGCAGTTCCTAGTTTGACTCCAAGACAAGCTCAACATTTTTCCCGTGACTTGGTTCCATATAATTCTCAAGAATTTTTTAGACAAGGAAAAGATTCAATTGAGAGAGAAATTCAAATTCTTAATCAAAGGCAACAGCGCCCAATTAAACCTATTCTTATGATTGATTCAGTACCGCAAAGCAAAAAACCACATACTCAGCACAAACCCCAACGTTTTATCTAAGTAAGAATCATCACTCTTCTATTGGCTTTTGCTTGTCCTGTTAATTCTTAAGCTGTAGCACATAAGCTATGTTGCCAAGGATCACAATCACTATGATTTCCTTATAGTCAAGAGAAGTATTGTATTTTCAATAAATTTTGCAACAAAATTTTACAATCTTATTCGTCTAGCAAACTCATCAACGCTTGAATTTCAACGTCTTGCTCTTGCGGCTCTGATAATTGAGACTGTAGCTTTAATAATTGACTCTGTAATTCTTCTGCTACATGAAGCATCTCAGACTCTTGTGCAATTTTTAGCTGACTTTCTTTAATTTTGATTTGTTTAAGCAAGTTATTTTCAACATGAATTGAGTTGTAATGTTGAGCAATCATAGCTTTACATTTATTATTAATATATGGAATGCAATCAAATTTTCCACTTATGTATTATTCCACATTTTTGTCATTTTTGAAATATCTGGCGATTTCATCTTGATTTTTCATAGTTTTAGCCTGTTCTCTTCTCAAAATTTTGGGAATATTGACTTCAGATACTTCTAAGTTAAAAAACATCTCATCTTAAATGCACCTGGATGTGCGCTTGTACTACAAACGTACAAATATAGCTAGCTCTGCTAATTTAACTTTGTAACATATCTATATTTTTATATAGCGGTTCTCATACCAATTCTGTATGAAGATGCGCCAAACTATATGAGGAACGAACCGCAAAGGGCGCATACTCCTACGGAGAAGCAAGCTACGCGCAGCGTCTCGTAAGAGTTGGACACAAAGAAGAAAGAAAATTTGGCGCAGCCTCACAAAGAAATGGTATCAGTTGAGTGAGGTACAAGAACCCCACCCCCAACCCCCTACCTGCGAGGCTACCGTGTATACACAAGTCGAGTTGGCAATCAAATCAACGAAAAACAACGGAAAATTATTTTTTAAATCCTTGATTTTCCGTTAGAACTCTATCAATAAGCTGACACTATTGATAATCAGTTCGCTTAACTCAAAACCTTGCCTACCAAAGCTTGTATCTTACCAGGCAATGATTTTAGGACTTGTGTATACACCGTAGCCCTGCGAGGAGGGGACTATGATGTAGTAAATATAGGCTTTTACAAAAATGGAAATCATGAGATAAGATTGGTTGACTTAGGGCAAATTTTTAGACAAGACACATTAACTTGTCTGTTAATTTTCCAAGTTTTGTAGATATGTTAAATATTATTGTTGTGAACAGTATGGACTTAAAATTTATCAAGAAAAAGATTTATACCTTTGTAAAAATTATATCTACAGTGCTTATAACAAGCGCAATTGGATTGGAATCGTGGAATATTTATGCAGTAATAACTAATATTAATGTACCAAGTAGCCTGAATCTAATTTTTTGGATTGAGCGTTTTGCGATGATGAGCCATTTTGTTGAGAGCATTATAGCAGCTTTTTATGCACATTCAAGACAAAAGATGCCAATAAAATATGCTACTTATACTTTTTTTGTCGGCACAATTGGGTTGTTAGAATTATTTGGCCAGCCGGATGACTATTGACGCTTCTATGCCTTATAAGGTATGGGTTTTTGGATTAGGTTGGTTGGTAGGGTGCGATCGCACCCTACGTACAAAAATTTAAGTTATTAAATATACTTTAGTAAGCAAAAATCATCTGTGGGAGTTTCCCAATGAATGTAGGTAACTAATGAATTTGACACTCAGAAGGGAGTATAGTTTGTATAGTTAGCTTTTTGCTGAAATTTTAGTTTGACACTAAGGAATTAAAAAATGTCTACTGATACTGACATAGTTACTTACGTCGAAGAAAGTGAGTTTGATGTTGTTTTAAATGGAAGTGAAGAGAAAGTTGTTGTTGTTGATTTTACTGCTACTTGGTGTGGACCTTGCCGCTTAGTCAGCCCGTTAATGGATCAACTTGCTGAAGAATACAAAGGTCGTGCTAAAGTCGTTAAGGTAGACGTTGACAGCAATAAGCCCATTTTCAAAAAATTCGGTCTTCGCAGTATTCCAGCAGTTTTAATTTTCAAAGATGGTATTTTAGCAGAAACCATTGTGGGAGTTTCTCCTTACGAAGACTTTAGCAATGCTGTTCAGAAGCTTCTCTAGATAATTCGTAATGACGCTCCTGCGTCACTAACGCTGCGCTAACGTAATTCGTAGATAGCATCATTAAGAATTACGAATTATTTTCAGGATTTATTTTTCTCCTATAATGTGCTTGGAGTAAACCACTAGGATATGGTTTTGAGTTAATTAGTTCCAATTTTTCTTCAGGGGTAGGTGGTGGAAAAAGATGTATACCGCCACCTAAGATAGTTGGAATAGTTGAAATGATATATTCGTCAATCAAGCTGTGCTGAAGAAACGAATTGATTAATTTTCCGCCACCAACTAGCCAAATATTTTTAAAACCTTGAGCCTCTATATTGGCTAACGCTTGTTTTACTGGTTCAGAAACAAACACAACATCCTCACGCTCGGATTGGAGATGACGCTGGGTGAATACGAAGGATTTTTTTTCTGGATAAGGCCATTGATCAAAACCCAGCCCTACTTCATACGTATTGCTACCTAAGACGATCGCATCAATCAATTCGTAAAAATCAGTGTAACCGTAATCTTCTCCTTCTGTATCAAGGGGGGATAGCCAATCAATTCCGCCATCGCTGCGAGCAATGTAGCCATCCAAACTAGCTGCAATGTAGAGTGTAACTTTCGTCATTGTGCTTCTGAATTTGGTAGTTTTCACTCAATGAGTGCAAGCGAACGCCTTTCTACAGCATTTTAGCCCTTGGTGGTTCATATCACAAAAGAGCAATAGCTTACCCAATTTTACGTTTTTTGATTATGCGATTTAAAGCGACCTGCAATAAATTCTCGCTGAGATAAATGCTTTGTATTGCGTTTGGTGACTCGCTCTCGCCACATCTTAAAACTAGATTCTTTCATTTCGCGCCTCATTAGGGCGATTACCTGTTTCTCCAGTAGCCCAAACTGAGCCTCGATAGCATCAAAAGGTGTTCTATCTTCCCATGCCATTTCAATGATGCGATCGATGGTTTCCGAATCTAGATTAGGGAGCTTCATTTTTTTTCCTGGGAAATAAAAAAAGAATTCAGGAGTCAGGAGTCAGAATGGGTGAACGCCCCGCTACCGCTAACAGAATAAATTCTATATTATTAGCGAGTGATAAGTGGGTTTAATAAATCCCCTAAATCTTAAATTTAGTGGGGGATGCAAACACACCACTAATTGATTCTGAATTCTGAATTCTGACTCCTTCTTCAAATATATTTTACTTTTCGTTTTGAAGAACCATTGTGTCTGCTGCACCTAGTTGCAGAGCATAGAGGTTGGCATAAACACCCTGCTGATTAACGAGTTCAGTGTGAGTACCTTGTTCTACAATTTGTCCTTGCTGAATTACTAATACCTGATCTGCCTGAGTAACTGTACTGAGGCGGTGGGCAATTACGAAACTAGTACGACCTTGGAGCAAACGAGCGATCGCACTTTGTACTAGCGCTTCTGTGCGGGTATCGATGCTGCTGGTGGCTTCATCGAGAATCAGAATTTGGGGATTAATTAATACCGCACGAGCAATACTGATTAGTTGTCGCTGTCCTTGGCTCAGAGGCGCTCCCCGTTCGCCTAATTGAGTTGTATAACCCTGTGGTAGTGAGGTAATGAACTCATGCACATTTGCCAGCTGTGCAGCCGCTTCGATATCAGCTTGAGTGGCGTAAGGAGCGCCAAAAGCTATATTTTCGGCAACAGTACCAGTGAATAAAATATTGTCTTGCAGGACGATGCCAATTTGACGGCGCAGACTTGCTTGAGTCACGCTACGCACATCAAGATTATCAATTTTCACTGCACCGCTTGATACATCATAGAAACGCAAAATTAAGTTAATAATTGTACTTTTTCCTGAACCGGTTGGCCCCACTAATGCAACCATCTGTCCTGGATAGGCGTGTAAATTCACGCCTTTGAGAACCAGTTGATCTGGGTTGTAGCCAAATTTGACATTCTCGAATGTCACCTCACCTTGAATAGGCGGCATTTCTGTGGCATCGGGTGCATCTTTGAGTTGTGACGGTTCATCTAATAATAGAAATATTCGCTCTAATCCGGCGAAGGCAGATTGAGCTTGAGTATAAAACTGGCTGAGAATTTGGATCGGGCGGAAGAATTGCTGGACGTAAAGTAAAAAAGATGTTACTACACCTACTGTTGCAGCCCCTGTTACCGCTAGATAACCGCCATAGGCTAGCACACCTGCCGTTGCTAGTGTGTTGAGAAAATCGATAGAGGGCAAAAAGGCTGAAGTAATTGCCACAGCTTCAACGTTGGCATCTCTATTGGCGGCGTTCAGAATATCGAATTCTTTGATATTCATCTGTACGCGATTAAATGCTTGCGCTTCTCGCACGCTGCCAATATCTTCTTCTAACTTGGCAGAGAGTTCCCCAATGGTTTGTCGGGTGACGCGAAATCTGACTCTTGCCCAACGTGCAAATAAGCTTGTGGTAAAAATCATCAGTGGCACAACTAGATTGCTCAACAAACCAAGTTGCAGGTTGATAGAGAGCATGGCAATTACAATGCCAATTAAACTGAAAGTGTTGCCCAGCATTTGGGCGATCGTTAGTCCAAATGCTTGATTCACGGTGTTGACATCATTCAGTAATCGGCTCATTAAATCGCCTGCTTCGCTGCGATCGAAAAAGCTGAGTGGCAGACTTTGGATTTTAATGAAAATATCTTGCCTCAATTGAGCCAGCAATCGCTGCATAATCCAGCCAACTCGAATAATTTGACCCCGAATTGCTAAGACACCAAGTCCATAGTTCAGCCCTAGTAGCCCTAACAATACCAGCAGTCCTTGTAAATCCCCTTGTGCAATCAGACGATCGATCGACCAGCCGAGAAAGAATGGCCCAACTGCCTGAGTTATGGCACCAATTAATACTAATGTCAGGGCGAGGGGAATTTCTTTGCGATAAAGTAGCACGTATTGCAAAAAGCGCCGCAGGGTGGAAAGTTGCTGACTCGCGTTTTCCTCGGATGCAACAACGGGAATAGTGCCTCTCATAAAAATTTTGGATTTTAGATTTTGGACTTCGGCTCCTTTCGGCTCCGCTCAAGGCAAGTCGCTCAGTCGAACGATTTTAGATTAAAAGTCTTTATTACAAGGCTGTAAGCAAAATTAATTATGCTAATTGGAGATCATTTTTTCTCCTTCGGCTTTACCTGAGATTCCAAAATTACACCGTAGAGTGGACTGCTTTGCATCAATTCCTCGTGAGTGCCTTGTGCTACCAAGTGTCCTTTATCCATGAGAAAAATGCGATCGGCATTTTTAACGGTGCTAATACGTTGAGCTACTACAAAGGTTGTACAAGCTTTTTGGCGCATTAAGCCATCTAGTTCGGCTTGAATTTGAGCAGCGGTTTTGGCATCTACAGCTGAGGTACTATCGTCCAAAATCAGAATGCTGTAATCGGTTAGTAAGGTACGAGCGATCGCAATTCTTTGTTTTTGTCCACCAGATAAGCCCACGCCCCGTTCACCCACAATCGTCTCGTAGCCATCGGCTAGACCGCTAATAAAATCGTGCATTTGGGCAGTTTTTGCAACTTCAATCACTTGCTCTAAGGTGGCATCAGGTTTAGCGTAGGCAATATTTTCGCGGATTGTGCCAGAGAATAGGGTGGTTTCCTGAAAGACAATACCAATATGCGATCTGAGGCTTTTGAGTGTGAAACTTTTTATATCTCGTCCATCAATGCGAACTGCTCCCTTGGTGACATCGTAAAAGCGGGGAATCAGGTTCATAATTGTGCTTTTTCCCGAACCGGTCATTCCTAAAACGGCGATTAGCTCGTTAGGCTTGGTTTCAAAGGAGACTTCTTTGAGAGTTTCGGTTGTCGCTCCGGGATAGCGAAAGCAAACATTTTCAAAGGTAATTCTACCACCGCAGGTGTCAAAGGGGACAGCACCAGGGCGATCGCGAATTTCTACCTCTGCATCCACAACTTCATAGACTCGTTCGGCGGAAGCAGCTGCTTGAGCGATCGCGGGTGCGGCAAATCCAATTAACAAAATCGGTTGGAGAATCAATGCTAGGTAGGAGTTAAACGCCACCAGTTCGCCTATGGAGAACCGATTTCCAATCACCTGCGCTCCCCCATAGGCGAAAACTGCCAATGTTACCAAATTACTCAGCAAAAAGATCAGCGGGAAGGTATCACGGATGGCGCTAATGGTCTTCATGTTTGCCTTAACTAGGCCATCATTCAGAGTTGTATAACGCGACCTTTCGGTTGACTCCCGCACAAAAGCTTTCACTACCCGGATTCCTAGCAAGTTCTCTTGCAATACAGCATTCAAGTTACTCAGTTGCTCTTGTACTTGCCGAAAAAGTTTGTCATTTCGGTTGATGAATCGCGCCATTAACCATGCGGCTATGGGTACTACTGTGAGAGTAATTAGTGCTAATCGCCAGTTCATCAGCAGCAAAACTACCGAAATACTCACCAATGTCACAATTGAGCCGACGACTTGAATTAAGCTAGTGCCAACAAAGGTACGAATTTGTTCAATATCGCTGGTGACACGGGTTAGTAGTTGGGAAGTCTGCGCCTGATCGTGAAAGCTGAAACTGAGATTTTGAATTTTGCTGAAAATCTTGTTTCGCAGGTCATAAGCAACACCTTGAGACGCTGCTTCTGCTAAATAGCTTTGTCCAAAGTTAAATACACCACGAGCGATCGCGGCAACTACCATCCAGGCGGCACTATATAGCACAATTTGGAGGTTTTTTTGCGTGATCCCTTGATCAATTCCCCACCGAAATAATTGTGGGGTTACAGCATTTGCGATCGTCAACAGCAACAGGCTGACTAACGCTCCCAGTGAAGTCCACCGGTAAGTGCTTAAACTCTTAAGCACACGCTGGGTTGCCTTGATCGACGAAGTTTCCTGGAGTTCTGGTTGCTGAACCACTGCAATTCACCCCTGTATCATTGGAAAATTATCTCGTATTTTGATTGTAAAAAACCAATTTATTCTTTGAGAGTGGGGAATGTAATATGGAAAACAGCCCTCTTCTTTGTGATCAAGATTCCAGGTTTTGGGACAGTGGCATGGGAGAATATATTTCTAGCAAGCATTGCGGCTAATCAATTTCAAGACCGAAGAAAACCAAAGAACAAGAATCATGGCTCAAAATTTTCATCGCAATTCCCAACTTCCCTTAGATATTTCATCTGCTATCAGTCGCACAGCAAAGCCAAGTTCTGAATTCTACTCTCTTTTTTCTGAAGAAGAAGTTTTAGGGATAATTCATGCATTAGAAGTTAGAAGAGAAATCCCTCTCAAGTATTCTTATAAAGGAAGAGGTGCAAAAATCTGGAACGATTTTTATCTGAAACATGCTATTCCTAGATGGTATGGAAGAGCAAATGTAGAAATTGACCTTTTAAAAGATAATTTTAAATACCTGAATGGTAATATAAAAACTGGTGAAAGAGTAAATATTATAGATGTTGGCGCAGGTAATTCCTATCCAGTTAAAAAGTTTATCGGCAGGTTAAACAAATTAGGAAAGGTTAATAAATATATTGCTTTAGATATTAGTGAAGAATTGCTTCATGTCTCCAAAAGTAATTTTAAGAAATGGTTCCCACTAGTCGAATTTATCAGTTCTACAATTGACATAGAAAGTAGTTGTGTACCTAAAATTTTATTCCAAAATCAAGCTAACCTTGAAATTGACGACACAGCAAAAATATTTTTACACTTAGGAGTTACCATTGGAAATCATCAAAATAGAGATGAAGTGTTCAAAAACTTCAGAGATAGCATGGGAAAAAATGATCTTTTAGTATTTACTAACGAAACTGGTTCTAACTCAACATGGGATGGAATAGTTAGAGGTGGCTGCAAGTATCATGTAGAAGAAGTATATGGATGGGTTAAAAATAAAATTGGGATTAAATCTGAAGATTGTGAACTGGTGAGAAAGTACGATTTAAAAACAGATAGTATTGTTGCTAATCTGAAACTACGTCATGATTACACTATAAACTTTAGTCGGATGGGTATAGATAAAAATATTGAAATCTCTAAAGGTGAAGAGATTACTATTTGGCGACATCACAAGTATGAAATACCTAAACTATTGCAAGAACTAGAACGTTCTGGACTACAACTTATTCACTATACTACTAATAAATACAATTCACATATTATGGTGATTTGTAAGATTGCCACTAATTAAATACAGTTAAGATAAGTCTCGAAAACCCAAAACCGTGATGTAGAGACGCGATTTATAGTGTCTTGATCAGAAAAATTATCTACACCCAAGGGTACAATAAGCGCCATAGCAAAAATATTGTTGATTTGTATCTAGAGCAGATAAAATATATTTATGATAAGGCGAAAAAAATAGTTTTAATTAGCTTGTATCTCAGTTAAATATACATCAAACGCGGTCTAGGCTCAGGAACTGGACGCCCCAAATCTTTAGCAGTTTCTATCCATTCCTGCACAACCAATTCTACATTATGCAAAGCTTCTTGATAAGTATCACCATCAGCAGCACAGCCTGATAACTCTGGGACTTCAGCAATAAAGGCTTGATCTAATTCACTCCAGTAGAGAATGATTTCATACCGAAACATCATTTTTACTTCCTAGCTTATACTTGAGAATCACTGCCCTAACTTGTTTAATTTGATAGCTTTTGGCTTTTCCTCTTTTATGTTGTAGGTTCAATATCTCCTCAACATCGGCTTTGACAAAAATACGATGATCGCCACGAATCCGTTCTTCAAAGCCTAGTGTATATAAAAGTTGCCACAGTTGGGCGAAAGGGATATCTGTATCAGAAGTCCCAGAGAGAATTTTGTCTAAGAGTTTGTCTTGCTGACTCACGTTTTTCTGACTGTCTTAATGTTTCTATAGTCTCATATTTATTTAAAATCAGGGTATCCAAAAGCAAATTTACCATTTTACTCTTGAGTGAGAGCATCCCTGACTGATGACAATGGCTAGTCCAGTTATCAGGGAAAATTGTAGGCTTGGATACTGCTTTAGTAATTTACTTGATTTTAAAAAATACTAATTATTTGGATGTTCCAGATGCTTTCTTTGAATCAATATTTTGCAATAAGTATAATTTTTTAACATTAGTTTCACTTATCATGGAGTGTATCACTTATCTTGACGAATAATTCGCACTGATCCTTAATTACCGGGGATATCAATCTTAATATTGGCTCAATTTATAGCTTCGCTACTTTTCTACAATCCTTTAGCGTAGCCTTCCACAGGAAAGGTATCGCCAATTTATAAGTTATATAGGCAACTACAGAGGGCAAATTGTTGAGATTGCTCATATCATAATGCTGAGGTATAAATCCGTCTTAGGTAAATTGGCGTTGAGTAAGAAATATTACACGAATATGAAAAACCAAATTCTAGGTATAGCCGCATTTTTAACCACAATTAGTTTGACAACAACCGTACAAGCAGCAAATTCTGAACATATTAAACAGTTATTGGCAACCAAACAATGTCAAAACTGTGATTTGACGAGTGCAGGTTTAGTAATGGCTGATTTATCTGGAGCTAATTTAAGTGGTGCTAATCTTACAGGTGCTAACCTCAGCCGTGCAAACTTAAGTGGTGCAGATTTGCGGGGTGCAAACTTAAGTGGCGCGAGTTTATTTGGCGTTAACCTGAGCGAAGCTAAATTTAATGGGGCAAATTTGACGGGTGCTGATTTGAGAAATACTTATTTAGCAAATGCAGAACTAACTGGCGCTTACTTAAATGGGACTAACTTTCAAGGTGCAGTTGCGATACCATCACAAATTGCTTCACCAGCAGAATTTTATGCTTTGGGTGTAGCAGAAGGGCAAAAAGGCAACCAACAGCAAGCAATCAGTTATTTTAATCAAGCGATCGCAATTAAACCAGAATATGCGGATGCCTATCTCGCTCGTGGTGTCGCTCGTTACCAAATACTAGATAGACAAGGTGCATTTCAAGATGCTCAAGTTGCACAAAAATTGTTTACATCCCAAAATAACAGCACTGGAACCCTAACAGCCCAAACTTTTATAACAGAACTACAAACACCCGTCAATGAGAAGATAAGTACTGGTAAACCCAACTTCGTTGACTTTTTGGGAAGTATTGGCTCAGTCTTGCTCCAGTTCTTCCCTTTTTAAAGGAGATAATAACAGTTAACAAATGACAAATGACAAATGACTTATCTAACGAATTATGGGCAGCAAATCAAGACTTAGCCCAAGCTTGCCTAGAGCATCCTTTCGTTCGAGGTATTGGCGATGGTACTCTTGAGCGAGCTAAATTTGCTTACTATGTAGGGCAAGATGCTTTTTTCTTAGAAGCTTTTGCCCGTGCCTACAGTATCGCCGCAGCTAAAGCACCAGACTGGTTAGGTTTCACCACATTTCATAATTTAGCTAGTGGAGTTTTAGAAGAACTACGGCTGCATAGTGGCTATGCTTCTGAGTGGGGAGTCAATTTGTATGCTGTAGAACCTGCATCTGTCACCCGCCGCTATACTGATTTTTTATTAGCAACTGCTTGGAGCAAAGATGTGGGTTTAACTGCGGCGGCGATGTCTCCCTGTATGCGTTTGTATGCCTTTTTAGGAGAAAAATTGGCTTGTAAAGGTATTCCCGATCATCAATATGCAGACTGGATTCGTACTTATAGCAGCACAGATTTTCAACCACTAACACAACAATTAGAAAATTTAGTTGACAATTATGCCGCTACCAACCCTGTTGTGCATTCAACTTATCGTTATGCGATGTTTTGTGAACGCGACTTTTTTCAGGCTGCGTGGATGTTCAGTTGAGCAAATTGATATCTAGCAACCTTTTTGACCTTTTCTATCTATCGAACTCACGTTGCTTGAAGATATCAAGCCCAGTAAAAATATTGAGTTCTGTTTTTAAACCCATACACAAAAGAAAAGACGCAAAGGATAAATTTGCGTCTTCTTTTAAGATTTAAAAAAATTAGAAACTGAATGTAGTTCTCAATGCACCAATAACAACATCATCATTAGTGTCGTTATGATCTGGAGATGTTAACCAGATGACTCCAGGAGTAATGGTGATATTGTCACTCAGCTTATACTGGTAGAAAGCCTCAAGATGATAGGATGTATCAGGATCGCTATCCAAACCTGCGATGTCAGAACTTGTTAATTTAGGCTCCATACCAGCGATGATACCTGCTAAGTTACCTTTTTTACCGAGGTCAGGGAAGCCAAGGGTGACAGCATAGTTCCAAATATCAACGTCTCCACGGGTTCCTCTCAAGCTTTGGCTGTTGGTGTATCCAGCCCAACCACCCAAGACGATATTATCAGTGATGCCAATCGATGCTTGGACGCCGTAAGAATTACTGGAAAATCCTACTTGATCTTCTGGTAAACCCTGGATAGCTGCTATATCCTGGAAAGTGGCGGCATTGCTACCTGTGAGTAGTGGTTGGTTGTAGGAATTAATGTAAGTTAAACCGATAGAAATGCGATCGCTTGGTTTAACTGTCAGCTGTGCCAATGCACCATAAGAACCATTGAACAAGCCATTATTGGGTGTAGGGTTATTAGCTGTACCACTCAAATACCCTAGACTTAATGCCAATTTTTCGCTGAACTCGTATGTTACTCCTAACCCCGCGCCGCCTATTTGGCTATAAATTGGGTTACGTGTACCAAAGGTGGACAAAGCACCAAAAGCACCATCACCATCAAAGAGATTGACAGTGCTGGTAACGTCGTCTGCTGCACCTCCATTAGCGATCGCGATAACCTCTGTTTTTTCGCCCAAAGGGAATTTGTAATACAAGGCATCTATGGCAGCATTAGTAGTACCATCCTCGCCAGCAAAAAATAAGTTACCTTCTGGTGTACCAATGTTAGGGCTGAGAATATTATTAGCTTGAATTCTGGTGAACAGCGTATCTTGCCCTGTGAAGCTAGTTACTAATTCTATCCGTGCCCGTACCCCTAAAGTTGTATTCTCGTCTGTAATTTCTGCACCGTTGACTGTATTTCCTGACAACACATCGCTGACAACTGCGACAACTTGTCCTTGCAATTTAGTTGTAGTTGAGAACTGATTCGCCTCCAATTCAGCAGTTTTCGCTTCTACTGCATCCACACGACCTCGGAGTGTCGCCAGTTCTGCGGAAAATTCTTCTTGCAACTTTTGTAATGTCGCTAAATCTTGTTTGTTAACTAAATCGCCTGTAGCTGTAGCAATAAGTTCGTTAACGCGATCGAGACAAGCATTCAAACCAGCAGCAAACTCATATCGCGTTAATGCCCGATTACCCCGATAAGTGCTATTTGGGTATCCGGCAATACAGCCATAGCGCTCAACTAAGGATTGTAATGCTTGGAATGCCCAGTCGGTGGGTTGTACATCAGAAAATTGGGACACGGAGGTAACTTGTCCCATTTTCTGATCTTTTGTGTCTGGATTAGCTAAAACTTGCGGTTGATTTATTTCAGAATTACCCAATGTTTCAGCTGCAAATGTAGCAGTATTAACAAATAGCATGACACCGCAGACTGCTGGACTAACTAGCAGATATTTCCAGAATTTTTGCATTTCTCTCCTCACACTAATCTCCAATTCACACCCAAACCACGTTTTTTTAACGGGCATTTTATGACAATATTTGTCAGCAATCTTATCAGAAGTAAGGAAACTTTTTAACAAAAAAAGTCAAGAAATCCTAATTATTCAGGGAAAACTAAATTGCAGAGGGCTGTACCGTCTGAAAAAGTTTTGTTGTTACTCATTACACAGCAAACCCAGAATGATATTATGTACTTAAAATGAGAATGAGAATTATTATAGTATAAAATTTAGAATACTTGCCATTGTCAATAGCGATGATGACAGAGGTAGAGCAAGCATCCGTTTGGAGGAGAAATATTGTGATTGTGAATTGCAGAGAAATTAGAACAGGTAGGCAAAGAAGCGGCATCTTGCCCATAATTGCTCTGCTAATATTGTCGATGGCTACTGGGTGTAGCCAATCAAATCCAAATCAGGGAAGAACTTCCGAACAGTCGCCGCAAGCACAGGAAGCTGCTTCTACCCCACAGGCGCAGTCGGGAAAAACTAAAGTAGTAGCGACATTTTTGCCGATATATTTGTTTACTAAGGCAGTAGCTGGGGATGTGGCAGATGTAGAAATTCTAGTGCCACCTGGTACGGAGGTACATGAATACCAAGCGACACCAGGAAATGTCAAAGCGATCGCTACTGCTAAGGTGTTAGTAAAAAATGGTTTAGGCTTAGAGGAATTTCTAGAAGGTACTGTCAAAAATGCCCAAAATTCCAAATTAGCTGAAATTGATGCAAGTATTGGTATTAAACCCTTAAATGAAATTTCACCTGTTGTCAAAACGACGCCAGATGAAAAAGACCACGAACATAGTCAGGGTAATCCGCACGTTTGGTTAGATCCAGTTTTAGCAAAACAGCAGGTAACAAATATTCGAGATGGATTAATTGCTGCCGATCCGGCGAACAAAGCTACTTACGAAGCAAATGCTACAGCTTATATTAAAGAATTAGAAAGTTTAAACAGTGAATTTCAGCAGACTTTGCAGAAAAATCCCACTTGCACCTTTATTACCTTTCATGATGCATTTCCATATTTAGCTAAACGCTATAACCTCAAGCAAGTTGCTGTAGTGCAAATTCCCGAAGATCAACTTTCACCAACAGATGTCCAAAATGCCGTCAACGCTGTGAAAAAATACAAAGTTAAAGCTTTATTTAGCGAACCAGGAGTAGATAATAAACTGCTGAACAGCCTCTCTAAAGACTTGAAATTAAATTTGCGTACTCTGGATTCTCTAGAAACTGGCGAAACAGATCCGCAGCATTATTTCAAGGCAATGAAAGCTAATTTGCAAACTCTGGAAACATCTTGTAAATAGATTTGTCAGTTGTCCTTTGTCATTGGCAAATGACTAATGACCAATACTTCTCTACGAGAGGCTACGCCAACGACTACGCTCAGTACAAGTGACCAATACTTCGACTACGCTCAGTACAAGTGACCAATACTTCGACTACGCTCAGTACAAGTGACTAATACTTCGACTACGCTCAGTACAAGTGACCAATACTTCGACTACGCTCAGTACA
>NZ_JAVRCS010000049.1:0-42589 GCF_034530635.1 Nostoc sp. EspVER01 | reverse complement strand
TTACTCATTACTCATTACTCATTACTCATTACTCATTACTCATTACTCATTACTCCCCTTGTCCCCCCCTGCCTTCTTGCTCCCTGCCTCACTCCGATGGTAGCGTCACAGTACCTAGCCAAAAATCTTCAATACTCTTGACGATTTGAAATAATTGGTTGAGGTTGCGGGATTTAGTGATATAACAATTCACGTGCAAATTGTAGCTGTGAAAAATGTCATCCTCATTTTTAGAGGTTGTTAACACAACAACTGGAATGCGTTTTAGTGCTGGGTCGGCTTTTATTTCCGCCAGCACTTCTCTACCGTCTTTTTTAGGTAAGTTCAAATCCAACAGAATGAGGTCAGGGCGTAGTGCATCAGCATATTCACCTTCTTGGCGTAAATAAGCCATAGCATCTATACCATCCCTGACCGTTACCACTTGGTAGGGCACTGAACTATTTTTCAACGCTTCTTGGATTAAGCGAATATCAGCTTTATTGTCCTCGACCAAAAAGATGGTTTTGTGTTTTTCTCCCGTTTCTACGCTCAAGTTCGCGTCCTCCAACTGGAATCGTAAAGTAGAAGGTTGCCCCTTCACCCAGTTCTGACTCTACCCAGATCCGCCCCCGGTGACATTCGACAATCTTCTTACAGATGGCTAAACCCATACCTGTACCAGTATATTCATCCCGCGTATGTAAGCGCTGAAAAATTACGAAAATGCGATCGCTAAATTTCGGATCAATACCAATACCATTATCCCGAACTGAGAACAGCCATGCATCTTCTATCCTTTCTGCTCCCAGATGGATTTGTGGTGGCTGGTCACTGTGGAACTTAATGGCGTTACCGATAAGGTTTTGGAATAGCTGCATCAGTTGGGTGCTGTCAGCCATGACTACGGGTAAGGGATCGTGGGTAATAGTAGCCCCAGTTTCATTAATGCGTTGACGCAAATTGCCCAGCGCTCGATTTAAGGCTTTCTCTACATCGTTCATTTGAAATGCGATCGCTTGCATATCGACTTTCGAGTATGCCAGCACATCATCAATCAACGTCTGCATCAGGCTAACTCCCTGCACAGCGTAACTAATAAACTCCTGAGCATCTTCGTCAAGTTCTTCGCTATAGCGCATCTCTAACAGCTGCACGTAATTCACCACTTGATTGAGTGGTTCTTGCAAGTCATGGGAGGCGACGTAGGCAAACTTTTTCAGTTCGGCGTTAGAACGTTCTAAATCCTGCGCTAACTGGGCTAGTTCATCGGCTTGACGCAGCACAATATTAACAATTGCTTTCCGCAATTCTAATGCTGCTTTTACTTCTACATCTTTCCAAGGTAAAGATGTTAAGCGAACCGTTTCTTTCCACAATTCAAATGATTTGCGCGGACACAGACGAACATTTCCTTCTGACTGGTTAACTTCAAATGCCTTATTAGGATCGCCACCCCAATTTACAGTTTGAATTACTTCTGGTCGGAACCACAAAACATAATTTCGCTTGGCGATGGGAATCGCTAACAAACCACTGGCGACATTTTTAAAACTTTCGGCATCTGGATAAATCTGTGGCAAAGAATCTGTAGAGAAAACTTCTTCTTCAACATTATTCTTGAGCCATTGGACTAAAAAATTCAGGTCTTCTTCTCTAGGAGTTTCACCAACTACCGTGCAATTTCCGCCAAAACAAACGGCTGCACCTTGAGCGCTGGCCAAATCTAAAAGATGCTGCGGGTTTTTGACTAAACCATCAATAAAGTTTTCTTCTTGAGACATGTATTCAATCAAGACTGATTGAAGGTGCGTCAGATTTATCCGGTGATAGTAGTCTTCTGTCTCTTCTCTAGCTGAGATTTCTGCAAATATCACTCGCCCCAAAAATTCACAAGCTTTACGCAATTCGTAGGAAACATGTTTAGGTGACTGATGATGACAAGCAATTAATCCCCAGAGTTTTTGGTCTTTAATTAAAGAGATCGTTAGTGAAGCACCAACACCCATATTATGCAAGTACTCTGTATGACAGGGAGCCGCACTTCTGAGAATAGAGTTGGTTAAATTAATCGGGCGATCGCTAATTGGATTATTGACAGGAAACAGCTTGACTGGCTGGGAATAAGCATCCGGGATAATTCTGATCGAATTAGCAGCAAATAATTTTCTTGCTGGTTTGGGAATATCTGACTCTGGGTAATGCAGCCCTAAGTATGGTTCTAGGCTTTCTAGTTTTTCTTCAGCGACAACGGAACCATGCCCATCATCATCGAATTTATATAACATTACCCTGTCAAATTCCGTTATTTTCCGAACTTCTTGAACGATAACTTGACAAAAGTCGCGAAGATTTGCTGTTTTTTCTAGTTGATTTATGGAAGCTCTAGCTAGATGATAAAAGCTTAAAAATGGGATATTTTCTTGAGTAAGAGCAGGTTCTAACTCCAGAATTAAAAACCCTTCTGTATTACGGTGAAATACTGCATCCAATACTATATATTCATCACCTTTTTTTCGCACCCAAACTTTGGTGGGATTAATAAAATCAAGATTTTCCCCGGATAGCCCTGTTTTAATTCTCTCTATCTGAAAGGGATCGAGTAAATCTTCTAGTTTTTTGTTTAACATATTTTCGGGAGAAACTCCGAAAATCTTTAATGTATTGGTGCTAACTTGTAATATTTTTAGCTCAGGCTCGTCCAAAACTAACAGGACACCATGAGGCTGAATTTGGCTAGAAATATGAATCGGTGCCTCTTTCAAGCTAATTAAATTAATACCTGGGAATTGTAAATTCATTTCCATGACGATCCTCCTGTGTTATCCGGGAGCATCAAAACTAGAGTATCTATAATAATGCGGTAATGATGAATGTAAATAATTTTATAATTTTCCATTCATCATTTTTACTTAGTATCTAATTTCCCATGCCCTGGTGTTGCGTTTTGCAGCCTTAGTTCGATCTGCTTGTGCTTTGAAAAGTCTAACAGTGACTAAAGTTACATAGCGATAAGAAATGTGAAAACCATGTGATTGAACAATTCTATATATGTGTAGCTATGTTAAGTTTAGAAATAAGTTAGGAGTTAGGAGTTTGAAGTTATTCTTTAAATGCTCCATGCCTTTCAATCAAATCCAAGAATTGAACCACATTCGCAGCTTGTAACCGTTAGGAGAAAGGGGTAAACCCAAATAAATGGGCATCCAGAAAATAAAAGCAGCCAGAATGATAAAAGTAATGGTGACACCTAGCGCTCGGAGTTGTTGATAATAACTGCAAAGACATCGATCGACAAACCAAGCGATCGCTAAAAATACAAACACCACTGCACACATATAGTGGTAGATAAAAACACACCTTGTAACTTTCACCCAAGGTAATAAGTTAGCAGCATAATTTATGACTAAATACAAAGCAATCCAAGTATCAACACTAAGAGTTGCAGGCGTAGAAAAACGCTTTTCTTTCACCCAAGGAATTACCGCTTGTGACACCAGCATTCCTACTAAAAACAACATGGCAGCGACACCAAACCACCACAAAAATGGATTGCCCATTGCATGAACATCATAGATAACTTGTCCAGCACCAGCAGGTAAAGGCGGCCCCATCACAGGTAGCGGTTCGGTGATACTTTTAGCCGTTTGATAATAATATGCCATTGGTCGAGTCATCAACGGCCATTTGTACCAGGCAGCACAATAAGGGTGCACGTTAGGACTATTGCCACCTAGATGTAAATGAAACTTCAAAATTTGCTGATGTACTGCAATAAATCCATAAGTTTTATCTAGTTGAAGGTGAGGAATCCAGATGATGCTGTAAACAAAAGCTGGGATAATTCCTAGATAAAACAGTATCTGAAAAATATTTAGCTGAGTTAAATTTTGTAGTGGTGTCTGAGATGAGGAGTATGAAGGTAATGAGGGAGAATAAGTACTAACTCCTGCCTCTTGACTCCTGCCTTCTGCCTCCTGACTCCTACTCTTGCCTCCTGCCTCCTGCCTCCTGCCTCCTGCCTCCTGCTCTAATGAAGGGGATCTAAAAAAGAGTTTGGAGTTAGGAAAAGAATGTATTAAATGAATTATCCAAGCTGCTATCCAAATGAGATAAGCACCTGATAGGAACCATAAACCATTCCACTTAGTACCGACTGACGCACCAAAACCAATGCCAGCAAAAATTAACCAAAAAGAACGTCGCCGATGTTGGTTATCTAATGCCAATAATAAAAACCAGTGCCCTAACAGACCAAAAATGACGATATAAATATTACTTAAAGCATACCGAGACTCAACTAAAAAGATACCATCACAAGCTGTGAATAATCCTGCAAGTATTGCAAAGGTACGACGATAACTTAACTGATAAGCGATCGCAGCCACAACTACAGGAATAAATGAGCCGATGAGGGCATTTAACCAGCGATAAGTCCAAGGCGATCGCAATGAACCTGTCAGCCCATTCACGGTATCGTGCCAAAAAGGAATGTGACTGCCAATCCAAATGCCGATGCCAATCATATATTGACTTAGCGGCGGATGAGCATTAAAAAATGGCGTATGCGTAAGATAATTATTACCAAATTTGGCAAAGTAAACTTCATCAAAGACCAGAGTGTTGAATCGCTCCAGTCCCCAAAACCGTAAGGCAAGTGAGAGAATAAATACACTCACCATCCCAATTCGGAACCATTTTTTATTCATTAGTCATTTGTCATTGGTCATTTGTCATTTGTCATTAGGCCCCCTTGTCTCCCTTGTCTCCCTCACCCCCCTCTACTCTTCAGGTACATTTGGAACAGGATAAGCTCGCCACAAGTGCCAGCCTACCTCATAATCTTGAGTGGGTAAACCATCTTTTGCGGGCAATTGTTTAAGAAAGATAGTTTCCACAATTGTTGTAGTTTCCTTTTCGACAATTGCCCAAGATCCATTACCATTGTTGCGTCGGTGCGACCGCTCGATTTAACACAACAAAACCCACTGCAATCAAGACTCAGCACTCTCGACTTTTGCCACTTCTAGCATCGTCTTTAAAACCGAATCTGGATTTAGACTAATCGAGTCAATTCCCTGTTGCACCAAAAACTGGGCAAATTCTGGATAGTCGCTGGGTGCTTGCCCACAAATGCCGATTTTGCGATCGCATTTTTTCGCTGTTTCTATGACCATTTGTACCATTCGCTTAACAGCTGGACTGCGTTCATCAAATAATCGCGCTACTAAGGCCGAATCCCTGTCTATCCCTAGTGTCAATTGAGTTAAATCATTAGAACCAATGGAGAAGCCATCAAATACCTCAGCAAATTCCTCAGCCAGAATCACATTACTGGGCAACTCACACATCACATAAACCTGCAAGCCGTTAACACCTTGCTTTAAACCATTTTTTGCCATCTCTGCTAAAACCAAACGCCCCTCGTCAGGGGTGCGACAAAAGGGAATCATGGGGATGACATTTGTTAAACCCATTTCTTCCCGTACCCGTTTGAGGGCATGACATTCTAAGGCAAAAGCTTCTCTGTAGCCTTCATCATAGTAACGCGCCGCCCCTCGCCAACCTAACATTGGGTTTTCTTCATGGGGTTCAAACTGTCGTCCACCTAATAAATTGGCATATTCATTACTTTTGAAATCTGAGGTTCGGACTATCACTGATTTTGGATAAAAAGCTGCGGCAATTCTACCGATGCCTTGAGCTAATTTATCTACAAAATATTGGGGTTTATCGTCGTAAAGTGACGTAATATCAGCAATTTTAGCTTTGGCAAATTCATCTTTTAACGAGTCATAGTGAATCAAGGCCATTGGATGAATTTGAATTTGGTTAGCAATGATAAATTCTGTCCGCGCTAAACCTACGCCATCGTTGGGAATTGCCGATAAACTCAATGCTTCTTGGGGATTACCCACATTCATTAAAATTTTAGTGCGGGTGCGGGGTAAGTTTTCTAAAGGGACTTCTTTAACTTCAAAAGGTAATAAGCCTGGATAAACTTTTCCTTCTTCCCCTTCAGCACAAGAAATTGTTACCTCTTGACCGGGTTTCAAGATGTCTGTAGCATTGCCGCATCCCACGATCGCAGGTACACCCAATTCTCGCGCAATAATTGCTGCATGACACGTGCGGCCTCCAGAATTGGTGACAATTGCACTGGCGCGTTTCATAATTGGTTCCCAATCGGGATCGGTTCTCTCTGTCACTAAAACTTCCCCAGCTTGGAACTGTTCTAGTTTCTGAACATCCAGAATTAGGCGTACTTTTCCCTGACTAATTGCTTCTCCAATTGCACTTCCTGTAACCAGGGGAATTAAGGATTGGAAAGATTTTTCCCCATTCCCGATTCCCGATTCCCTATTCCCTAATAACAAACGATAACTCCGCAACACATTTCCCGTCTTCTGTGACTGGACGGTTTCGGGGCGCGCTTGCACAATAAAAAGTTGGTTAGTAATCCCATCTTTTGCCCACTCGATATCCATTGGAGTGAAAATGCCGTGGACTTGGGAATAATGGTCTTCAATTAAACATGCCCAAGTTGCTAGTTGTAAAATCTCTTCATCACTCAGAGCGAATTTACCTCTTTCACTGGGCGAAACCGAAACATTTTTTGTAAATTTTGAGCCGTCATCATAAATCATTTTCAGTTCTTTGCTGCCCAATTTTTTGTCGATAATTGGGCGGAAACCAGTTTTTAAAGTTGGTTTAAAAACATAATATTCATCGGGATTTACAGACCCCTGGACAACATTTTCACCTAAACCGTAGGCGGCTGTAATTAGTGCCGCATCCTTAAAGCCTGTTTCTGTATCAATGGAGAACATCACCCCAGAGGTTGCTAAGTCAGAGCGCACCATTTTTTGCACGCCCACAGCCAGAGCAATGCTAAAGTGGTCAAATCCTTTGGCGTGGCGATAAGAAATAGCGCGATCGGTAAATAGAGAAGCAAAGCATTTATGACAAGCTGCTAAAACTCCTTCGACACCGACAACGTTGAGGTAAGTTTCCTGCTGTCCAGCAAAACTAGCATCGGGAAGGTCTTCAGCAGTGGCACTGGAACGGACTGCCACATCTGTGTCTGCATGGTATTGTTCGCAGAGACTATGGTATGCTGTGGCGATCGCCTCGCGCAATTCTACAGGAAATGGTGTGTGGATTAATAGCGATCGCGCTTTTTTGCCACGTTCTCGTAAATTTTTGACATCTTCAACATTCAAGTCAGCAAAGAGTTTGCGTAGCTTTGCTTCTAACCCCGCTGATTGAATGAAATGACGATAAGCATAAGCAGTAGTGGCGAATCCTGTGGGAACGTTAATGCCTTTGGGTGTTAGCTGTTGAATCATTTCCCCTAGTGAGGCATTTTTACCACCAACTACTGGGATATCAGCAATCCCAATTTCATCAAACCACAAGATGAGCGATCGCTCTTGGGCAGATAGAGACAAAGTGCTTTTAGATACTGTAGTCATAAATATTACCTTTTTAGTTTATACTCAACTTGTCAGTGCATAACTGCTACTATATTTATTTTTCCCATATTCAACTTGAGATTTTTGGTTCTGTCGCGTAGTTTGATATTTGGCGATGAAATCCAAAAATATAAGCAATAAAAATTAACAATTATTCAGTTTAATAACTCGCTCAAAATACCGGATGTAATAAATTATGGCGCAACTAGAACGACTCCTGAAAATGGCAGAAGATGAACTAACTGAATACAGCACTGATGCCCGTAAAATAGAAAAACTACGCCGTAAAATAGGTTTAACAGTATCCGTAACAGAACAGCAGCAAGTGAAAGAGGCATTACTTGCTACGATGAAATCTAATATAATTACCCAAGTTGTAGAAGAACAAAGACAAGCAGTAGCCTTACCATTTTGGGGAATTGCGGGATTGGGTTTGTTACTAGGAATTTCTTTAAATCAACCCATAGGCTTGTTAGCATCTGTAGTTGGAACTGTATTAGCTTATAGAGTTCGGAAATGGGGTTGGAAATTGCAGGCAAATCGTTTATTGTTACAAACATTAGAAGATATTGAAACGCGTATTGCCCAACCCACTAAGTAACAAGAAAGATGTATTTTACAGATAAATTATCTACGAGTTTTTGTATTTTATGATACTCAATGCGTAATTAATCACTTAATTTACATCTCGTAAGCACTTAACAATTCCTTTGGGATCACCATAGCAAAAAAAATAGATATTGGATTTAAGATTAGGTATTTATTAAGAAAGACAGGAAGCAGAAGGCAGTCTTCCGTAGACTCGAACTGCCCTCCATCTTCATTCAATATCCTGGTTTGCGGGCAAAGCAGATATTACACATCTTGCAAAGTTATTTTTGCTTTCTGGTTGGGGAAAGATTAAAGGGGAAGGGAAAATTCCATACCTTTATCCCTTCCCCCACTTCTGCAAGAAGTCTATTGAATATAGCTACGGGTTGTCTCAACCTGGAAGTCCACGTTAGAGAGTTCACTTGCAATAGCTGTCGCTTCGTATAATCGTATTTTTTACACGATCTCAAAGATCATCAGCAAAAATTTTAGTCATCTAATATTGGTTGTCTTTTCTCTAATCAACTAACCAGATCGGCGATCGCTTCTGAAGCAGGGACTACAGCTTCAGGCTGATAGCGGATGCCAGCTTGCTTGAAGCGGTTTAAAGCTTCACCCAAGCGATCGCAGTCTGCAATCAAACTGATCCTGACATAACCCTCACCTGCAACCCCAAAGGCATTACCTGGAGTCACCACAACGCCTGTTTGTTGCAACACGTTCAGGGCAAAATCTGTGGAACCAACGCCAACGGGACACTTCACCCAAAGATACATCGTCGCCTTGGTTTTGGGGATATCCCAACCCAACTCTCCTAACCCATTAATGAGGAAATCGCGGCGGGTACGGTAGCGTTGTTGTACCTCGTGCAAATACACATCTGGCAGTTGCAAAGCTGTTTCGGCTGCTGTTTGCAATGCTGCAAAAATGCCGTAATCCAAGTTAGTTTTCAGCGTCCGCAAACCTTGAATTACATGGCGGTTCCCCACGACAAACCCGACGCGCCAACCAGCCATATTGTAGGTTTTAGATAAGGTGTGAAACTCCACACCAATATCTTTCGCGCCAGGAATTTCTAACAAGCTAGTAGGTTGATAACCATCAAAGGCTAACTCGGCGTAACACAAATCATGCACCAGCAAAATTTCATATTTGCGGGCGAAGGCGACGATTTCTTCAAAAAATTCGCGGGGGGCGGTGGCGGCGGTGGGATTGCTGGGATAGTTGAAATAGAGAATTTTCGCCTGTCTTGCAACTTCATCAGGAATGGCAGCTAAATCAATTAACCAGTCATTTTCAGGTTTAAGAATCATACTATGGATTTTTCCACCAGCGATCGCCGGGCCACGGAAATGTGCCGGATAAGCTGGGGAAGGAACCAGAACTAAATCACCAGGGTTAACGTAGGCGAGTGCTAAATGGGTTAATCCTTCTTTAGAACCCAGCAATGGCAAGGCTTCGCTATCAGGATCGAGAACCACATCATAACGGCGACGATACCAGTTAGTGATAGCGCGGCGGAAACTAGCTGTGCCCTCGAAGGGTGGATAACCGTGATTGCTAGGATCTTTCAAGGCTGCGATCGCCGCTTCTACTACTGGTGCTGGCGTTGCACCATCGGGGTTTCCCATACCCAAGTCAATTAAATCTAACCCTTGTTCCCGTGCTTTAGCTTTCAGTTCATCTAAACGGGCAAATACATAAGGTGGTAGTTTTTGTATGCGTTCTGCTGGGACAATCCAATTTAAACTCATAAAACCTCGTCACTCATTCCCTTGGGCGAAACTCGATTTGTAGTATCTCTACTATCTATAGGTGCAGTGGTAGAAACCATTGCTGCCATCAACTGTTCTGGCGCGACTTTAAACGGTAGTCGATGGATGTCAGAATTAGGAACTAGAGCCATTTCGGCGGCTGTTTGCAACTCGCCTAATGTAATATTGCCCAATCCCAAATCACTTAATTTCTGGGGTAGTCCAATTTCTGTGTAGAACTTTAACAACTGTTGCCGTGCTGATGCTGCTAGTTGATTGCCTTGTAGCATTTCTTCTAAACGCAGTTGCACCAAAATTCCAAAAGCAACTTTTTCGCCATGAATACTGCCATGTCCTGAAATATGAGTTAAACCGTTATGCACGGCATGGGCGGCAACTGTGCGACACTGCGCCCCTCCAAGTCCCCCAACTACCCCAGCTAATAAAACAGTAGCATCTACCACTTCTCGCCAAACCTCACTACCTGGTTCTTCCAGGGCGGCGGCTGACTTTTGTAACAAGATATCTCGCAAAACTCGTGCTTGTTGCACCGCAGCAATAATTAAAGTGTCTTGCAGGTGTCCACTGCTAACTGAGGCTTCGTACCATTTAGCGATCGCATCACCAATTCCAGCTACTAAGGTACGTTGTGGTGCAGTTTTAACCAAGTCATAATCGAGTATCAATAAATCGGGACAACGAGATAGCCCCACATCGTAGAGAAAAGCCCCATCTTCCGAATAAACATTCGATAAGGCACTCCAAGCTGCACAAGTAGCCCCGGATGTCGGAATTGTCACCACTGGTAAATGTAACTGCTGCGCGACTAATTTCGCTGTATCTAGGGCTTTGCCACCACCAACACCGATAATCACATCAGCTTTATGTTCTTTTGCCTTCTTCTGTAAAGATTTCAGACTAGCTTCGCAGCAATCTGCACCATAAGAAGCTTGGACACTATGTAACTGCTGCGCTTCTAAAATTGGTTGTAAATTTTGTTGGCTGATAGCGAGAGTAGACTTACCTGCCACAATTAAGGGACGACTTCCCAAACAGGCAATCTCTGCGGCGGCTGTTTGCAACACCCCAGAACCACGGATTACTTTTGCGGGGGAAACTGTGAGCGTAAAGAATGAGTTAGAGGTTTGAGTAGACAAAGAAGGTTGAGTAGAAAAATTATTGGGCATATAATCTCGTTTATCAAAACCTTGATATTTCTTAATCAAATAGACTGGCGTTCAAGGATACTTGTTGCCAAGCTGGTTTTTGGATAGCTCCAACCTGACACCCAGATCATCTGGATTTGAGCCAAGCAATTAAATAGACAAGTGATGTTGCCGACTGATTGAGTAGTTTGACGACATTGCTTGAATCTATAAATACCCATTGGACTGAAATTCCGAACTATCAAAGTTTTGAATAACCGTATAATTAATTAACATTACCATTGTCAGATTCTCAAGAAAAGCAATCGATAATTGATAATGTATAGGCGATCGTGCTATTTCATGCATTCCTTAGCTACAGACTATATATGTAAAGGTATGCAAAGATATCCCCCTACAACCCCTTGATTTGCTGTAAAGAATTTTAAAAACGGCAACAGGGGCAATTAGGACAACAACTGACAAATCACAACTGTCAGTAACCATTACCCGCACGCTGATTAACCTTTTCCCACAGTATAACCACTAAAGTGTAAATATCTTAATCTAAATATAATCATTAATGTATCAGTAAATACAAAATAAATTTTGTCATCCTGATAACAGGTAAATTATTTTTATTCTCTGGGCATTGGGTACAAGAGGCAGAGGTGCAAAGGAGCAGAGGGGAAAGACCTACTGCTACTTCTCCTCTGCTCCCCTGCTTCCTTGCTCCCTGCCTCTTAAGCAGTAGGTTTTGGCAATTTGGCGAAATTGTCTGTGTAAATTTTGACTGTTACTGGAGAATTTTGATGAGAAATGAGCGATCGCTTGACCTCACCCAAGTAAACTGGGACAGAAATCCCTGTTTCCGGGTGGATAATGGTACGGGCGCGAACTGTCAAATTTCCGTCTTCCAGTGTACCTGAGCGACCATAAGAAAAGAGATTGCTAGCTGCTTGACGTAAAGTTGCTTCTAATTGTGTGGGTGTAATTTGGGGTGATGTGGCAATCACCGCTTGTGTTGAGCCATTATCATAAACTAGAGTGTACCGGGCTGCTCCAGGAATCACAGTCCGACTCAAGGGGACTATTGAGAGTCCAAATAAACCAGCAGTCACCACCAGCATAAAGCCAGTCGTACCCACCAACCGAAAGCGGATGCCCCATTTGAGAATAAAAGCCAAAAATGTCAAGGCAGCAAATACCAAGGTAGCTATACCTGACCATTGGGTGTACTGAAGAAAGTTAGCTGTTGTGAGCATAAGGTTGGTTATGGAGGCGTCTTTTTTTCGTTACCGACACACCCATTTTACCGAGAGCTTACACCATAAGGGTTATCGTAGTCTTTAATGCCAATCAGAATATTAAAGGGTTTCGTTCTTCAACCCAACCTACGCCTAGATTTATAAAAACTAATTACAACACAGGTTTCTAATTTTTATCTCATGAGAGTCATAAAACAGCGATAATTGCTGTTCAACCAGCATCTTTATTCCATTGAGAGCGCATCTTAATTTTAGCCGCTGCGTCGTCAAGTCGGCAAAAAACCACATTTTCTTTGGCAGCAATTGCAGCGAGAATCAGGAGATGGAACAAGTCCTAAACTAGTGATGTAGGCAAAATAAAAGTTTTATAAAATTTTGTTATAACCAATTTTTAATAATATAAATTCATCGATTTTTATAACAATATCTAATTGAATATTCTAGTTTTATCTAAATTATTTTGTTGTTAAATTAAGTTCTGATATATAACCGATCAATCCTGTTTTTGAATCGTGTTTAACTACAATGAAAATAATATATATACAAAAGGGCATCTACAAGAGATGCCCGTCATGCAGGAAAACCCCAAAAGGGATGTCCCTACACCTTCCCAACAATCAGCAACAGTGACTAATTAGGTATCAGTCACACTCACAGACGTGAATATAACAATCTTATTAACTGAAAACTCTCAATGTCCCCAGTGCATACACTGAAAAAACTAATAGTTAATTTTGACGATATGCAAGCTTGTCTTTTTCGTGATAACGATGTACTACTCCAGAAATGGCAGCCAAAATTAGCCATGAAATCGCATTCAAACGAAAATCAAAGAGGGTTACATCTACTGTATTCAATAAAATCCACCCAACAAAGGACAGAAGATAACTGAAAAATATCAATTTGTCTCCTGTATTTATATATTTTGACTTTTGGAGTAGTTGGACACTTGTAATCAAAATCCAAGCTAGTAAGCCACAAAATAAAAAAGCACTGGGAAAACCTGTTTCAGCAGATAACATTAAAAACAAGTTATGGGGATGACCCAAGGGAATCTGCATCTTTGCTTTGTAAAGTGTACTAAAACTGCGTAATCCCCAACCAGTCCAAGGATGTTGTTGAGCTAAAGACCAGGCAAACTCCCACTGAGTTTTTCGCATTAAAGCGACTGGTCTATCTGGATACATATCGTCATTTAACCTTGCCCAAAAGAAGGCAGGAACTACCCAGCGAAAAATGTGAGCGACTGGTGAGGGAGCAAAAGCCGCTAAAAGAATACTAGAAACGATCGCAGCAACGCTACCTACAAGAATGCGCCAACCTTGGTAGAGTGCATAAGCTAAACAGGCAAAAATAGCGATCGTCCACCCATTACGCGAGTTGGTGAAAATTAAGGTAATAAAATTCGCAATCACTGCCACGGTTAGAAAGAGAAAGGGAACTGGTGAGTGTGGCGCAGTAAGTCTTTCCCCTCTGCCCCTCTGCTCCTCTGCTCCTCTGCCTCTTATACCCAATCGCCATTGTTCGATCCACAACCCTAGACTAAGGATGAAAACTATGACTACGTAAGCTGCGAAGGTGTTAGCGTGCAAGAAAAGTGAAGCGATACGACCTGGTGGGTTTCCGCCTGGTCTAATTGTCCAACTAAACACAACCCACACAAACTGGAACTTGAAACTCCAGCCTAAAAATAATTGTCCCAAGCCCATAATTGCTACTGGCATGGAACCAATTACCAAAGCCCAAGCCATTTGCCGCAATTGGGTAAATGTTTGAATCAGAGCGCTGTGGGCAGCGAAAAGTAAAAAGAATGGTAATAAATTAAATAAGCCGAGGAAAGCTGCTGTTTTGTCTTGGGCAAAGCCAGCACTCACGATCAGTAAAATACTCAACAGGGCAAATCCCCAGTTGAGGGGGCGGCGATTAATTTTGCGGGATTGTTTCAGCCAAGTTATTAATGAGACAATACCTACAGTTACAGCCCCCACTAAAGGACTCAATGGGAAGATTAACAGTGCCCATAGAGAGTAGTTCCAAGAAGATTGCCAACGAGATTTGAAATAGTCAAAAACCTTGTTCAAGCTGGCTCCCAACATTCCTCACGAGTGAGGCGAATTTGAGCTAAGGCGAAGATGGTAGGAATGATTCGACCATAGTTAGTAGCGATCGCTCTCCAGCCTAAATCTGCAATAAACCAAGTCCACATCATTGGCCCAATCACAGCAAACATCGTGCGGGCTGCCCCATAACGAGCTGCACTCACTGTCATACCCCGCTGCGCCATTTGCATCGTTACATAGCTTTTGAATTGGGTTGCAGCTGCTTCTGAGCCTGTAATCGCCGCTTGTTTGGCTACTTCATAAGTAGCAAAGTGGATGGCAAATTGACGGGCAATTTGCTTCAGTACAAGTGGCTGGAGAAGAGAAGTAACCGCGATCGCACTACCGCCTTTGAAAAGTAAACCCAAGGGATCACGTTGTAATAAAAGTGGTAAGGGTTGTTTTAATTCTGATTTGAGCAGCTGACGCTGCACCTGTACAGTCAATTTTTGCTTTTCCTGTTCCGGTAATTTTTTCCACACCTGTCCTAGTAGATGCAAAAATACTTCTGCTTCTAAATCAATAGTTGCCAGCTGATTAGAATAGGGAATTTTTAGATACTTACATACTTGAACTAACGCTTGTCGGTAAGTTACTTGGCCTGTACGTCCCCGTAATACTGTCATCCCATCTGCTGCCAAAAAACGAAAGCGACCCTCTAGTGCATCTAACCAAGCTTTGCGGTCTTGGCTTTGTACTTCGATGGGTTCGGGTGTGTGTACATAGTCTAAGGGATTGAACTTACGACTAAATAGAATTGCCGTTAAATCTTGCAATTCTTCTTCGGTCGCTAACTCTAGCGCCGCCCTCATTTCATCCAATTTCCCTTCCTCCCTTCCGTGCAGCTTTCTGTACCTTATTCTACTATTAGCTTTCAGCACTCATTAGTAGTAATTTAGTCCTTTGATAATAGCAGGAGGCAGGAGTAACTCAACTTCATTTAATATAATCCCACTATAGGAGGTAAGAGTAACCCGCGCGCAACTGCGTGGGATTTAGGCTGTGGACACTTTATATCTTGCGGCACTTACTTGTACCAGTATCTTCTTTTTAAACTGGCTAATGACCCAGAATTAAAGTAATCAATGATACTTCTTTCCTCCTGCCCTCTGCCTCCTGCCTTCTCTAATGACTAAGGACTATTGACTCATGACTGATATTGCAGTGATTGGTGCCGGAATTGCCGGTTTAGTCTGTGCCCAGCAGTTAAGTCAAGCTGGATATTCGGTGGTAGTGGTAGAAAAGTCGCGCGGTTTAGGAGGGAGACTAGCTACACGCCGCTTGCATGGAACTTTTGCGGATCATGGGGCTTGTTACCTGAAGCCAAAGGGTGAATTATTTAGACATTTTGTGGAGATATTGCGCGATCGCCATATCCTGGAAGTTTGGACAGATGAAGTTTACGAACTTACAACAGGCGCTCCTTTATCTGAACCCAAAAACCGCAGTCCGCGTTATGTTGCGCCTGGGGGAATGAGTGCGATCGCTAAATCTCTCGCTCCAGGTTTAGAAATATTACTGAGTCAACGTGTCATCGCTATTACCCCAACTCCTGAACATAGCTGGCGTTTGACTCTCGAATCTAGTAATGAAGAATTAACTGCAAAAGCTATAGTCGTCGCCATTCCTGCACCCCAAGCTGTGATGCTGTTAGAACCTTTGGGTGAAAGTGGATTGGATGCAGCCTTTCTTGATAACTTGCGTTCTGTAGAATTTTATCCTTCGATTAGTGCGATCGCGGGATATGCTTCTACATCCCAACCCTTCCCTCAGTGGAAAGCCCTAACTTTTGTAGATGATGCTGATTTAGCATGGATTGGTTTGGACAGTAGCAAGCGTCCTAACCCTCAACAACCACATTTTGTGGTGCAAAGTAGCGCTGATTTTGCCCAACGTCATTTAGAATCACAGGATTTACAATCTGCTGGACAAGTAATGTTGCAACGAGCAGCTGAATCTCTCTCTCTTCCTTGGCTCAATACTCCCGAATGGATGCAAGTACATCGTTGGCGTTATGCCTTTTCTAGCCGTCCTTGGCACGAAGCTTTTTTGTCTGCCAAAACTCCCTTACCTTTGGTTTGCTGTGGTGATTGGTGTGGCGGCAATTTTGTCGAAGGTGCGATGCTTTCTGGATTAGCTGCGGCTGACGAAATTAATAATCAGTTGCGTCATTTACCTTTCGATAATGTGAACTTTTTAAACGTTTTTGTCCGATCATTTCATCTGTCGCTAGACTGATTTTGCACTATAGTGAGTCGCTATTTTTCTGACTGACTAAATCAAAGTGCAATAAATAAGTTTTTTAGATGAAATAACAAACTTTGTCGCCAACCGAAAAAGTGATGCCAATTACCCAAAAAGCTTAACTTCATGAAAAACTTGTTCCTAATTCAAGTAGTTTTATTGCTGTTAATCTTGATCCCCTAGTTTTTATGCTGCATTTTATGTAGATTTCTGCCTTTTTGGTAGAAATTTGAAATAATTAGGATTATAAATATAAAATGTCGGTAAATTACCAGCTTATTGGATGCTGTTTTAATAAGTCATGCTGTGAGACAGTATAAACTTTAACTAAAATAAGCAAAACCAAATGTCTGAGATTGTACCAAGATAAGAGGCTAGTTCAGGGAAATTGCATCTATCAGTTAAAAGTAAGTTAACTGATTGGAATTAAGACGTTGCCATCTAAAAAAAATATTTTCTCCACAAAGTATTTACTTGATTAAAAAAGGAGTTTAGAAATCATGAAAACGGTAGTCAATTTAACACAACAATCAATAGTGGGAGAAATTGAAAGTGTTTTGAATACATATCCATCCCATCCATATCAACAAGCCTTTGCGATTCCTGATTTACGCCAAGAGCTAATTACTTTCGTTCTTAACCGCATTCCCTCCTTTTACAGCATCATGTCTGATGAACAGATTCCAGCGGAGGCTGAACAAGGAAGCTTGGCTTATTACAAATTGCCTCGTAAACCCTTAGAGCAGCAACTACATTTACAGAATTTGATTCACCAAGGCATTTGTTTAATCGTTCAAGAAAAGTCAGATTGGATTAGCCATCGTGTTTGTGAAACAGTTCAACCAGCTTGTGAACCCTCTCACTGGTTTGGTTAAGAGTTCTAACGAGATTTGGCTCTCTGCTGAGATATCATAACGCCCGCAGTGAATTTTTAATTTTTGAGCTAATCCCACAGCTTTTAGTCGTGGGATTAGCTCAATATTTTTTAAGTAGATTCCAATTGAGGTGTAAACTTTGACAATTACTAACTTCAAAGGATATTCCCAGGATATGAGAAAAATAACTGCTCTAATGCTAAGTATTTCCGTGACTGTCGGGGTAGGAACATTAACACCTAAAGTCACTAATGCCCAATTGTTTTATCCACCCGCAAGCGATCGCCATTCATTAATGGTAATCGGTCAAGGGGTTGTGAGAGTGCCAGCAGATACAGCGGATATTGAGTTGGTATTCAGTAGTGGAAGTAGCAATGATGAGTTACAAACGCAACCATCATCTCTACCCGAAACCCGCCGTCTATCCTCACCCTCCGGGTATGCCTCCGGCACGCCAAGGGCGAACGGCAGTCCCTCTTTGTTGGAACAACAAGACCGGGCTGCCTCACCAACTCTACTTTTTAATTACAAAACAGCAGCAGAACCTTTACCAAACAAAAAATCCCCAACGAAAGCAACTCTTCAGCCTGTAGTGGATAGCTTAGTTGCTAAAGGCATTAGGACTGATAAAATTCAAGTGCAAATTAATCCTAATGCCAGTGAAAATAACGCCAAAATATTGGTGAGACTAGAAAAACCAACACGCGTTAGCGAAGCTCCTCCTTTGGAGGTTCGCGTCCAAGAAATTGTTGCTACAGCGAACAAGTCCACGAGCCAAATTGAAAACCTTTCTGTCAAGAGTGTGGGTGTTGACTATGCAGTAAATGACTGTCAAGCTTTGCAGAGTTCAGTTTATCAATCAGCGATGAAAGATGCCCAAAGCCGCGCTCAGGCTTTAGCAACTGCGATGGAAGTTAAACTTGGTACTCCTTCTGTCGCCGAGCCATTTTACACATTACTTTATCCCTCATGTAGTTCTAAAACTGGAGTTCCTTTACCGTCGTTTGCTAGTTTTTTATTATCACCAGCTTACGATCCAGAAGCACCGGCAGAAGTTGAAATGAAAAAGGATATTTTTGTGACATATACAACGAAATAAACATTTATATTTAGTGCGATCGCACTTTGATTGAGTCAAAATTGGAAGTGCGATCGCTTAACTATTTTTACTCTGAACCGAATCAACGGAGGCGCTGCTGCTGTTATTGTAGGAGGAGTTGCTGCTATTGCTGTTGGCGTTGCTGCTCCTGCTGTATTAGGAATAGGGGCTGCTTTGGGAGTATATCACTTAGCGAAAGAAAACAAAAAATAGCAAGCTAATTCAGGTGCGTTAACGTAGTGTAACGCACCCTAAAGATTGAATATGCAAGTTAAAAAATAGGTTATATAAATCATTAATAATACTCAGTATTTGGCTAAAATTAGTAATTCTTTTAACGCACACCTATAGCGTGTTCATAATAAAAATCAAATATTCACTTTAGTTTAGGCTAGATTGCTGATTTCAAACTTCAGTAATGAAAAAACTCCAGAAATGTTTGTGACAAATCTGGAGTCAGGAAAGATACGCATTTACCTATACCAAATTTTCACCCTGAGAAAATCCTACGTCATCCGGGTATACACTCAAATGTAGATAAAAGTGTTTGAGGATTCTCATTTACACACCTTCTCTGTTGGAAGTAACGCAAAACAGCCCCAGATAATCTGAGGCTGTTTTGCGAGAGTTGTTTGGCAGGAAGGGTACATCAATAACTGATGCCCGTGTTAAATATAGATAATTCAGTATGCATCCTTATTCAGCCATGTTTTGCCATATCAGGATGATTGGGAAAATTTTTATGGCTTTTTCCAAAAAGAAACTCCAGATGCACTTAAGGCATTCTGGAGCAGTAACAGGTTTCTAACATCAATCAATTTTTACCTATGCGATCGCCCGATGTCGTTAGGGTATATACTCAAATGTGTTTTATGTCTACTCATCCGCAAATCGACCAACAAGTTACCTTCTTCTGTACCCATAACCTCAATATATCTACAGAATTCTACGAACAAAAGCTAGGTTTGGAGTTATGGCTTGACCAAGGAAACTGTCGAATTTATACTGTTAGTGGTTCTGGATACTTAGGATTGTGTCAAGCAAGCGAAAAATTAACTCCCCCAACCGATAAACACTCAAGTGTCATTTTTACCCTGGTAACACAGCAGGTGGATGAATGGTTTGAATATCTCCAAGAACGTGGCGTCGAATTTGAAAAGCCACCTACACTAAATGAAAAGTACAATATTTATCACTGCTTTTTCCGCGATCCTGATGGTTATTTGATTGAAATTCAACGTTTTGAGACTAACTACAACAAAAAAGACATAACCAAATAAGTTATGTCTAGACGTTTAATGTACAGGGCAGGATTTTTACAGGCTAGAACTTTTTGATTTACTGGGGTACATGATACCGACTAATGCTGTATGAACATTATCGATAGGAATATACCTTTTCTTCCATAGATTTATCGGGATACAATGCGTAATTTATGCTGCCACTGGAAAATATTTACATTTATTTACAATTGTTGCTTAGTTGTAGCCAGCCCTAGCACTGCTTTTGACTTTTATATGATGTTTACTTCAGTGCTAATAATAAGTATTTAACCGGACTTTAAATTGTATAACAGAAACTAGAATAAAATACATATTCAACAGTATATTATGTTCTTCTAAAGAAGATTTTTTTAATGATCTCTGTGATAATTATGCTACTTTTATAATGCTTGTTTTTAAGCTAACAAATATTGAATATATCGGTTAAATAAATATTTTACTAGGGTGAATAAATGATGAACGAAAAAATCCAATGGCTCCGCACAGCATTACAACCTAAAGGTTCAGTAATGAAAGCAATTTTCAAACATATTTTATGGTGTGGAGCTTTCGGATTTTTAATTTCTCTGCTTCACCATTTTGAAAAACCTGTATCCCAGCCTATTTTAGCAAATGTGATTCCTAGCATTGTTTTAGGTTTGTTACTTGTCTTTCGTACAAATACTGCTTATGAACGATTTTGGGAAGGAAGAAAATGCTGGGGTTCTATAGTAAATAACACCCGAAATTTAGCGAGGCAAATTTGGGTATCAGTTGATGAAATTTCACCAGAAGATAAAGACAATAAAATTACAGCATTAAACTTATTGGTAGCGTTTGCTGTAACAACTAAACTACATTTGCGAGGAGAAGGTGTCAATAGCGAGTTAGAAGACTTAATGCCATCTACTAAGTATATAAAACTGAAGATTATGAATAATCCTCCTATAGAGGTTGCCTTTTGGATAGGAGATTATTTACAGCAACAGTACGATCGTAATTGTCTTAATAGCTACCAGCTAACATCTCTGCAAGAATTATTGAATAGTCTTGTGGATAATTTAGGTGCTTGCGAACGTATTTTAAAAACACCTATGCCACTTGCTTATGCTATTCATTTGAAGCAATTACTGATACTATATTGTTTCTTGCTACCATTTCAAATAGTAGACAGTCTCGGTTGGTGGACAGGTTTAGTTTCTGCTTTGGTTGGGTTCACTTTGTTTGGCATTGAAGCCATTGGCTTAGAGATAGAAAACCCCTTTGGTTATGACGCTAATGATTTACCATTAGATGCAATTTGTGAAACAATGAAGCGCAATATTGACGATTTAATTACTTTGACTCCCAATGCGCGATCGCATCAGCAAGATAGTATAACCAATTGAAAAAAGCTGAGGATATTGATTAATAAAAAAGAATATACAGCAGTTTGCAAGTAAGTGAGGTGAAAAATCCAATATTCACGCATCAGATATAAGATAAAATATCTTTTCACAACCGCCGAATCGCAATTTCCAACCCTTCACATACACGAGTCAGAAAATCTAAATCCAAAGTAGCGATCGCATCACTAGCCTTGTGATAATGTGGATTTCGCAAGAATGCCGTATCTGTCACCATCATTGCCGGATAACCCAAATCCCAAAATGGAGCATGATCGCTAAGTCTGGTTTGGGGAACTATTAAACCTCGATTCGGCACGGGTAGCCATTGACTAGATACGCCAGCTTTGCGAATATTACGGCTCATCCCAATTAAGTCAGGCAATGTCCGCAAATTGCCAATTAAAGCAATAAAATCACCCGTATCTGGGTAGAAGCGTTCCAAAGGAGGGGGGTAACTTTGGGAACCAGGTGTAGAATCCTTATAGCCCAGCATTTCTAGGGAAATCATTAAGCGTAGCTGTTGCTTTTGTTGATGCAACAGGGCTGCATAATCAGCACTACCCAGTAAGCCGTATTCTTCCATATCGAAAGCAACCAGCCTTAAGGGATATCTCACAGGTTCAGCAGCAAACTTTCTTGCCAATTCCAGCAACACCGCTACACCTGTAGCATTATCATCAGCTGCAACTGTTCCTGGAACGCCATCATAATGAGCGCCAATTAAAATCGGTAGTAAATCCTTTTTTTGCCCTTGAGCTTGGGATGGTAAATTTAATATCAAGTTATTACAAGCTTTACCTCTGACTTCAAAGGTGTGGATTTCCACACTCCCCCATTGGGAAAATTGCTGGCGGATATATTCTTGGACAAAAAAATGTCCAGCCGTTGCCATGTAAGGATCGCGTTCTCGCGCGATCGCACTCAGGGAAGTCTGTAATCGCTCTGTTAAATTCAAATCTTTTAAGTAGTAGCAATAATATTAGAATTTTCAGGCACTCAAACAAGCAAAGTAAGCATTATTAAGGTTAACTTACCAATTTGCAGATAACTTAAACAGAAATAGCCGGATATCAAGAATTGAGGCTGCTTGGGCACGCCAACCATCTCAATGCTATCCTAGTCTTGCAACTATCTCCTCTAGCTGCACTTCTTAGCTTACTGCCTTAATGATGAGTATTTGAGTATTATACATTGAGGTGTTTTTATCTTGTAGCACAAAGCTAGAGGTAGTTCCGCCCAATCATAATAAATATATAAGACACTTTAGGAGAAGAGTAACGCATGGGCAAGGTAGTCGGCATCGACTTGGGTACAACCAACTCAGTAGTCGCCGTTATGGAGGGTGGCAAGCCGGTGGTGATTGCCAATGCAGAAGGAATGCGAACAACCCCCTCCGTAGTTGGCTTCAGCAAAGAAGGTGAAAGGGTGGTTGGGCAGATGGCACGGCGACAAACCGTCCTCAATCCTCAAAATACCTTTTTTGCAGTTAAACGTTTCATTGGGCGGAAGTATGGTGAACTGAATGCAGATTCTAAGCGTGTGCCCTACACCATCCGCAAAGACGAAGTAGGTAATATTAAAATTGCCTGTCCTCGTCTGAATAAAGATTTCGCCCCAGAAGAAATTTCGGCAATGGTGCTGAAGAAATTGGCAGACGATGCTAGCCGCTATTTGGGTGAACCAGTTACAGGGGCAGTTATTACAGTACCCGCCTATTTTAACGATTCTCAACGGCAGGCAACCCGTGATGCTGGCAGAATTGCTGGTTTAGAAGTACTGCGGATTCTCAATGAACCGACAGCGGCATCTTTGGCTTATGGATTAGATCGGGGTGACACGGAAACTATCTTAGTCTTTGACTTGGGCGGTGGCACTTTTGACGTGTCGATTTTAGAAGTTGGCGATGGGATATTTGAAGTCAAAGCTACCAGTGGCGATACGCAACTTGGTGGGAATGACTTTGACAAAATAATAGTAGATTGGTTGGCAGAGCAATTTCTGGAAACAGAAGAGGTAGACTTAAGACGCGATCGCCAAGCTTTGCAACGTCTCATGGAAGCCGCGGAAAAAGCCAAAATTGAGCTTTCTGCTGTCAGTGTCACCGATATTAATTTACCCTTCATCACTGCCACGGAAGATGGGCCGAAACATCTCGAAACTCGTTTAACTCGTTCCCAGTTTGAAGGTTTGTGTGGTGATTTGGTGGGAAGATTGCGGACACCAGTGAAACGCGCCCTCAAAGATGCCGGACTTTCACCTAGAGACATTGAAGAAGTTGTGTTAGTTGGCGGTTCTACAAGAATGCCAATGGTAAAGCAGCTTGTGCGGGACTTAATTGGTACAGAACCCAATGAGAACGTTAACCCCGATGAAGTCGTGGGCGTGGGTGCAGCAATTCAGGCAGGTATTCTCGCCGGCGAACTCAAAGATGTGCTGCTTTTGGATGTTACACCCCTTTCTATGGGATTGGAAACCATCGGTGGTGTGATGAAAAAACTCATTCCCCGCAACACGACAATTCCAGTACGCCGTTCTGATATTTTTTCCACGTCTGAAAATAACCAAAATACTGTGGAAATTCACGTAGTTCAGGGCGAACGGGAAATGGCAGCAAACAACAAGTCTTTAGGACGGTTCAAGCTCTATGGCATCCCACCAGCGCCACGAGGAATTCCCCAAGTTCAAGTGTCATTTGATATTGATGCTAATGGTATTTTACAGGTAACAGCCCTAGATAGAACCACTGGACGAGAGCAAAGTATCACCATTCAAGGCGCTTCCACCTTGAACGAGTCAGAAGTGAATCGGATGATTCAAGACGCTCAAAAATACGCTGATGTCGATCGCGAACGTAAGGAAAGAATAGAAAAGCGGACTCGTTCTGAGGCGTTGATTTTCCAAGCAGAACGGCAACTGAGAGAAGTCGCGCTGGAATTTGGTATGCAGTTTGCCCGCAGCCGCCGCCAAAGAATTGATAATATTTGCCGACAACTAAAGGAGAGTCTTCAGGAAAATAGCGATCGCGGTATCGATCAAGCCTACGCCGACTTGCAAGATGCTCTCTATGAGCTAAATCGGGAAGTCCGCCAGACTTATGCTGAAGATGAAGACGATGATTTGTTTGGGACTATCCGTGACATCTTTACTGGCGGTGAGAAAGAACGAGAACGCGAATTTCCCAGAGATACATATCGAGAACGCGACTCATACAGTAAAGACTATGGCAAAGATTACGGTAGAGATTATAGCCGCGATAATCGTTCTTCCTCTTATGAAAGCCGTCCTCCACGCAAATCCCGCCCCAGCTACCAAGATAACTGGGATGATGAAGAAGACAATGATTGGTTATAAGAAAAGTTAGGAGTTAGAAATTAGGAGTTAAAAATAAATCTTTCAACTCATAACTCCTAACTCCTAACTCCTAACTCTTAATGGATCTAAAATATAAAATTTAAATAACTGAACTATGCAAAATTTGCCGAACTTTCGCGATTACTATGAGATTTTAGGAGTATCTAAAGATGCCTCTGCTGAGGAAATTAAAAAGGTTTATCGGCGGTTAGCAAGGCAATATCACCCCGATCTGAATCCGGGTAACAAAGAATCTGAGGAAAAATTTAAGGATATTGGCGAGGCTTATGAAGTTCTTTCCGATCCAGCCAAGCGATCGCAGTACGACCAGTTTAGCCGCTACTGGAAGCAAAAAGGCTTTGCAGGCAACAAACAGACGCCAAAGGCTAAAACTTGGCAGAGTAGTGCTAGCGATCGCAACGGAAATCAGGACGTAGATCCTAGCCAATTCTCCGACTTTGAAAGCTTTATTAATCAAGTTATTGGTGTCAAAAATAAGAGTGCGGCAAATAACTCTAGTAATGGCAATACTAGCGATCCGTTTCGTTCCCCCAGAACAAAAGTTGCCTATACAGTTAATACTCCACCACCTCGGACAGCCCGTCGAGATATAGAAGCCAGATTAACGCTTCCACTAGAAAAAGCTTATCAAGGTGGTAATGAACGGATTCGTTTGGAAGATGGGCGATCGCTAGAAGTTAATATGCCACCAGGGATGGTAACAGGTCAAACCATCCGTTTGCGGAACCAAGGCGTTGGTGGTGGCGATCTATACTTAAAAATTACCGTTGAACCTCATCCATTATTTAAGCTAGAAGGTTTAAATATCGTCTGCCAAGTACCTGTTACTCCCAGCGAGGCAGTTTTAGGAGGACAGGTAGAAGCACCTACTCTTGACGGCCCTGTGAAAATGACTACCCCTCCCGGCGTTAGGTCTGGTCAAAAATTTCGACTAGGTAATAAAGGTTATCCTAACGATGACGGAAAACGTGGCGATCAATTAGTAGAAATTCAAATAGTTACACCAAAAAATATTAGTCAAGAAGAACGGGAGCTTTACGAAAAGTTACGGCAAATTGAAACCTTTAAACCCCGCGCTGATTTAATACGTTAGAAATGAGGTTGTGTATCTATATTTAATACCTTTATCAAAACAGAATTCAGAAGTCATATCATGTTCGGATAATTAGTTGTGATTCCCACAGTCATTGCACCCCACCCCCAGCCCTCTCCCCGCCGGCGGGGTGGGGTTCTTGGATGTTTAGTAAGTAATCAAGCCGACATGATATCAGGAGTCAGAATGGGCTAAACCTTAGCTATCCGCTAACAGAATTGAATTCTGAACGAAAAAGTGGATAGCGCCGGCGGCAAGCGAGGTATGTTATTGCTCAGAGTAGGGCACAGGGAATAGCAACTTAATTCTCTTGCCCCATACCCCATGCCTAATTACTGATATCCCTTCCAAGGAGTGACTTCCAGCTTGCCGTTAGGCTTGAATATCACTTGGAAGTGGGCTAGAGGTTCTTTGTCATTGGGAGCAGCTACATTAGAACCATAGATGGCGTTAAACATCTTAGGAAGAGGTGTTTCTCGGAAATAATCAAAGGCGACTTGATTAAGTGGTTCATAGTCAGCAATTACACCATCTTTGTTGACTGCTACCCGATATTTCAAATCTCGCGTAAAGGTGGGAGTGCCACTCCAGGTTTCACGAACTGTATTATAAAGCTTTTTATTTAAACCTTTAGTGATATTAGAGTCAGTAATTTTTGCACCGACTACCTCTGGTGTCTTAGCATATCCTCGCCAAGGGCTAACTTGCAGCACACCATTTGTAGTAAACACTATTCGGAATTGGGCTATCGGTTCATTAGAAATGGGAGCGCGATTAGCAGGATTGTAAAGTAAGTTAGGTAGAGGAGTTTGCCCAACTCCTTGATTGGCCTCTTTATTCACCGCTTTATAACCAACGATCGCACCATCCGCAGCTACACCCAAACGATAGATCAAATCCTGTTGCAATCCTGAACGCTTAGTCCAAGCTGGATGAACTTGGTTATACACTTGACGATTCAATGCACGCAGCTGGGATGGATCGGTAATTTCTGGAACTGTATTTAAAAGTGCTTCTAAATCTTTGACTACTGGCTTTTCATTGGCTGTGGGTGTTGCTGTAGGTGTTGCAGCCTCGATGGGTGTTGCAGCCGCTGATGCTGGAGGATTAAGGCTCTTTGTTGTAGAGCTAGTTTGCTCATCTGGCTTAGGCTGCGGTGGACGAATTTGAGGAGGTGGAATCAAGTTAAATGCGATCGCTGCTACTGCTAAACTTGATACTCCCACAGCAGCAGGAACAGCTTGCCTAATTACAGCCTGACTAGCACCACCATAGCGTCTAGTAACTGGTTGTAGTTCTAGGGATAATTCTGGTAAAGTCTGGCTATCAGCAAAAAACTGATCCACTGCTTCTACTAAATCAAACAACTGCACCGTATTCAAATCTATTTCAATCGGCGGACGTTTAGAATTATTCGAGTGAGACTCAAACCCCTCTGGAGCATTCTCTGAATGTACGATTAACCTGTGGCGGTTGCCGTCAATTTTTTTAAACTCTACTAGCTCCGATTCCTGGTTGTGTGCTTGCGGATTGGGTACAGTACTCAGAAATTCTTGGGCGTAACCACTAACAGCCCTCACCAAACTTTCAAAAAATTCTCGCCCTCCGGTTAGGGGTTGATTGTAACCAGATAAATAGCATTCTGCATTTACCAATATTGATAATTCTGGGCGCATTTCCTGGAACTGTGCAGCCCTAGTGACATCACTTAACCCTTCTAAAAGAAGAGTACAATTAGGTAGACTGTACTTACGTTGAATATTCATTCCACTTCACCGTCAAAAAGACTAATCCAGAACCGCTGCATTCCAGCAGTACCAGTACAAAATAGTAATTGTCCTAACAAATTTATTGCTAGCGCATCTAATTTTTCATCAGAAGTTAATGCTAGTACACCAGAACGTCGAGCATTCATCCGGCTTTTAAAATGCGCTCTAAACCGCTCTAAATAATTAGATAGCCGCAAATTCTGTTCTAATGGAATCTGTTTTTCTTCCATTTGTTGGCATATCATTAATAACTGGCGGATGACAACAGTTAAACGCCGTGCTATGTAGCAAGCAATGACCACCAAAGCTTTGGCTTCCATAATAGTTAAAGGACGGCGCATGTGCGCTCTTCGTAGCGGGTTAGAGCTACGCATCCGCCATAAATTCACTCTGTCTTTAACAATTCCTTTCAGATCCAACTCTTGAGCAAAAGCCAGGATTGCTTCCGAACCACCAAGTTCTAAAGCTTCAATTGCCAGTAAAATCAGGTCAATTTGCAGCCTAGTTCTCCGAGGACACGTTTTGGAAGCGATCGCAGGATCTGGTAAAGTGTCCAGAATCATCGGCAGTGAGTCTTGGGTTGGACTGTTGAACGGCGTTAAACTTGCTGAAACATTCATTCTATAAATACCTTGTGCGGTTCCAACAGACTAGATAAAACAAATTTAAGATCGGTAGCCAAGACTTGACGTTAGACTTGTGGCAGGAGCATGACTACCTGATATATACATTACTTAACTCTTTCTACTCAAAGTTTTCCCTATATTGAAATCAAAATTTTAAAACATCACTAAATTCACCTCATTTATTAGTGAAATACCTTTTCTAGCTTGGTTTAGATTCTAATTATCGTCAATGAAGAGCGAAGCTTTAGCCTTTATCCCCACTTGACCCCCAGCGTATGACATTATAGTGTACGATTTTTCAGGTATCTGAAATTAGTCATTGGGCATTGGGCACTTGTACTGAGCGTACCCCTCCGGGGAAGCAAGCTACGCGTAGCGTCTCGTAGAGAAGCTAAAGTATTGGGCATTGCTTATTAATTTATCTAACTCATTCCTTATTCCCCATTTTATGGATTTAAAGTCTCTGGTTCGTGACATTCCAGATTTCCCGAAACCCGGAATTTTATTTCGGGATATTACTACGTTACTGCGCGATCCAGAGGGACTGCGCTACACTATTGACTTTTTAACACAAAAATGTAATGAAGCTGGAATAACAGCTGATTATGTTATTGGTATGGAGTCGAGAGGATTTATTTTTGGTTCACCTCTGGCTTATCAATTAGGAGCTGGTTTTATTCCCATCCGCAAAAAAGGGAAGTTACCAGCAGCCGTTCACTCAATTGAATATGAACTAGAGTATGGTACAGACTGTCTAGAAGTGCATCAAGACGCTTTACATCAAGGTAGCCGAGTTTTGATTGTGGACGATTTGATTGCTACGGGCGGAACTGCGAGTGCGACAGCAAAGTTGGTACAGAAGATTGGCTGCGACTTAGTAGGTTTTGGGTTTATTATCGAGCTACGGGATTTGCAAGGGCGTACACATTTACCGGACGTGCCGATTATCTCTTTAATTGAATATTAGTCATAATTCATAGGTAATTAGTCATTAGTCAATAGAAAAACAACTGGCAAATGATGAAGGGCAAATGGCAAATGACATAGACGCGCCAGCGGCTAGTCTACGAGAACGCCAAAGGCGAACCCGCAGGGTAGGAGAAATGACAAAGGACAAAAGATAAATGACATCTACGAAAATTTCCTTGGAGACAGGTCGGGATTGGCTAATCGGGCTAGTCACGAGCGAAACTTTTGTTTATGTGATAAAGCGGCTATTGCAGGCACTGCTAACTTTGTTGTTGGCGTCAGCGTTGTCGTTTTTTATCATTCAACTCGCACCCGGTGATTATGTAGATACGCTGCGGCAAAATCCGAAGATATCCCCAGAAAGAATTGAGGAAATCAAACGGCAGTTTGGTCTAGATAAGTCTTGGCCAGAGCAATTTGGTCTGTGGCTATGGCGAATCTTGACCAAAGGGGATTTTGGCACGAGTTTTATTTATCAACGTTCAGTTGCATCGCTCTTGTGGGAACGAGTCCCAGCGACTTTGCTATTAGCGATCGCATCTCTAATTGTCACATGGGCGATCGCCATCCCTCTAGGGATCTTTGCCGCTGTCAAACAAAATAGGCCAGCAGACCGGATTTTACAGGTGATTAGTTATGCTGGACAAGGCTTTCCCAGTTTCATCACTGCCTTAGCGCTGCTGGTTTTAGCCCAAATCACCTCGCCGCTTTTCCCAGTGGGTAGCATGACTAGCATCAATCACTCAGAACTGTCGTGGTTTGGCAGAATCTTAGATATCGGCTGGCACATGATTTTACCCACCATCGCACTCTCAATTACTAGTTTTGCTGGTTTGCAACGCATCACTCGTGGCGAATTATTGGATGTTCTGCGTCAAGACTACATCCAAACGGCTCGTGCCAAAGGTTTGCCAGAAAACCGCGTCATCTACGTTCATGCACTCCGCAACGCCATAAATCCCTTAATTACCTTATTGGGTTTTGAATTAGCTGGTTTACTAAACGGTGCCTTCATCGCCGAATTTTTCTTCAACTGGCCTGGTTTAGGGAGATTAGCTTTACAGGCTTTACAAGCTCAAGATTTATATTTATTAATGGCAAGCTTGATAATGGGCGCAGTACTGCTGATTGTTGGCAATTTAATCGCTGACTTGATGCTCAAAGCAGCCGATCCACGCATTCGCTTAGAAAATCTCAATTAGCAGAAATATCTAAATTCAAAAAACCAAAAACTTATTGAGAGATTTTCAGGGTACTGCCAACTATCAAACAACAAATAACTAAATAGCCAGGATGAGGATGTCGTTGAATTAAAGTCTTCCTGATTCCTCATCCCGTCTTAAATTTGGCTGTTCTCAGTCTCAAGCTAATTCTGCAACTGCAAAATTGCAAATTGGTGTTTAGCTGGTTATTTTACCAATATTCAGCTTTACTTCTTGCTTTCGCATATTTAAGAGGTTTTCTAAGCGGGCGGCGGGAATCGAACCCGCATTAATAGCTTGGAAGGCTATAGTTTTACCACTAAACTACGCCCGCAAATTTCCAACTCTATGAATTTAACACAGTTTCTGTAAAAATTCAAGTATTCAGTTGGAATTTGCGGGTTGCATTTTGATCCTGACATACAAATTGCTTAAGTCTGGTTTTGTGCCATCGTTATTGTGGGCAGCAAGAAAGTTTTCTGTTTTGAAAACTTCGCTCAGGGCTTGCTCGTATGTACTTTTTTCACTTTGCAGTTTTGCTGGTTCTATTTCTAGAACTACAGCCTGTTGAAAGTTGCCATTCTGATCAATTATCAAGCTAGCCAAGAGTTGTGCTGGCTCAAGTTCAGAATTCTGGACAAGAAAACTTGGGTCTAATTGTTTTGTGTTGCTTCCCTTGTATAAAGCAATAACGTCAGGTAAAGCATCTTGTCGGAATCCTTTTGATTGTATCAAGCCAATCACTTCATCTCTAGATAAGGGAGTTACTATTGCTACCGATGCTCCTCTAGTCGAAGTTGGTGGAGTTTCTCCAGTCGAAGTTGCTGGGGTTTCTCTAGTCGAAGTTGCTGGGGTTTCTCTAGTCGAAGTTGGTGGAGTTTCTCTAGTCGAAGTTGGTGGAGTTTCTCTATTTTCAGGTTCTGAAACTGGTCGATTTGATGGAATACCTGTTGGAAGTTGCGTTCCCTTTCCCAGTTTAATTTCTTGACGACGGTTCCAAGGTAAATTACCGACTGGAACTGTAGGTGTCGGTGTGGCTTTAGCTATAGGCTTCGGTGTGGCTTGAGGTGTCGGTGTGGCTTTAGCTATAGGCTTCGGTGTGGCTTGAGGTGTCGGTGTGGCTTTAGCTATAGGCTTCAGTGTGGCTTGAGGTGTTGGTGTGGCTTGAGGTGTTGGTGTCGGTTTTGGCGTGGGGACTATCTGTTGTCTAGAAGGTTCGCTATTAGGTTGAGAGGCATAAATTCGGCTCTTTTTCTGGAGATTCTCAGGAGAATTTATTGCACCAAAATCTTGATTGATAGGCGTAGTTCGTGCTGTTTGTGATGAACGTGCTGGTACAGACTTTTGATTTGAGGATAGTGGCTTTGACGAAACTATTTTTGCTGTTGATTTTGATTTGATTATTGATTTTGTTTTAGGAGCAATTTCTATCAATTCGATCGGAACAGCAGATTGATTTTGCTGGGGAAACCACAGACTAAATGCATTAGATGAGCGCATCAGCCAGAACACCAGCAAGTGCAGAGAGACTGAACTGACAACGACAAAAATCCACAAACCTGGTGGATCGCTGTGTCGTCTCCAGACCTTGGCTGGAATTGGAGTTTTGTCTGCAACCGATAGTGTCATATTATATAAACTGGATATGATTATGCACTTTTACTCATTGGTAATGCTTTAAAATACCAGTCTAAATTTTAGCGATTAACCATTACCTCTGGTGAAACAGCAAAAGTCAAAACTGTTTCATCTACGCCTTTAAGTTCTAGCGGACTACCTTTAGTAATTTCTCCTTCCTGTAAATAATCTGCTACGGCAGCAGAAACCAGGATTGTACCGGGAACAGCGGCAGCTTGCAACCTTGCGGCAATATTCACACTTGGGCCAATAGCAGTATAGTCGGCGCGTTCAGCGCTACCAAACATCCCCACAACAGCAGTACCTTGGTGAATACCGCATCGGAACTGTACGCTAGTAAGTTTGTCGCTATCGAATACACCTTGCTCTCGCCAGCGCTGGTTCAAGTCAGCCAGTGAGCGGTGCATTGCTCTTGCTGTATTGATGGCACGACGCACTTGTTCATTAGGGGTTAGTTCTTCCGGCGCTCCATATAAAGCTAAAATAGCATCTCCCATAAATTTATCTACAGTGCCGCCATTGCTAAAGACAACTTTGGTCATGGCTTCTAAATATTCATTTAGCAGCTCTGCAACTCGTCGGGATCTGAGAGTATTTGCTAGCTGTGTAAAACCCACAATGTCACTAAATAAAACTGTAATTAAGCGCGGTTCTGGGCGCAAATCTAACGTTAAATCTCCGGTTGCGGCTTTTTGCACCAATACAGCAGGTAAAAAGCGCTTTAGCACCGATTCTGTTAGATAAGTATTTAACTCCACAATTCGCCGTTCATTTTCTTTCAACGCTAAAAGATTCCGAACTTCTGCCAAAAGTTCCCGATCGTTAAATGGTTTTGCTAAATAAGCGTCCGCGCCATTTTCTGTACCTTCGATGCGGGTTTCCTCATCTACTTTCGCTGTCAGCAGAATGATTGGTGTTCCTTTCAACGTCTCCTCATTGCGGATCATCTGAATCATCTCAAGTCCGCTCACTAACGGCATCATTAAGTCAGTCACAATCAAGCTGGGTAGAATTTCCTTCGCTCTACTGTGCCCTTCATGACCGTTACGAGCTGTCTGTACATGATAGCCATTACGGCGGAAAATTTCAGATACATAGGTTCGCAAATCGGGGTTGTCATCTACAACTAAAATTGAGTGCTGAGTCTTATGTGCTGAGTCTTGAGTATCAACACTGGGGGAGAGGTTTATTGTAATATCTTCAATATTGTCTGTTGTTGACTCTACTAGTTCTAAATCAGCTAATTCTACGCTAGCGCGGCTTGTATTCAGTTCTGTAGGCGTTTCTACTACTTGCTGTGTAGGTAAATGAGCATTTCCAGTCACCAGCCATAAACTAAAAGTAGTACCTTCACCATACACTGATTCCACAGTGACTTGACCACCATGTAATTCTACTAATTCTTTAACTAAAGCTAAACCCAAACCACTGCCTTCATAGGAGCGGTTTGCTGAACCTTCAGCTTGGCGAAAGCGCTCAAATAGGTGGGGAATTTGTTCTTTAACAATACCAATTCCAGTATCTTGCACTTGTAATATGCAGCGATCGCGCTCAGATTTTAGTCTGACACTGATGGTGCCACCTTCGGGAGTAAACTTCATGGCATTTGACAAGAGGTTATAAACCACCTTGTCAAATTTTTCCATGTCCAAGTACACCGTTGAACACTCATCTAACTGGGTAGCTAGATGCAGTCTCTTTTTCTCACAGTAGGGACGAAAAGATTCAACTATTTGGCTGACAAATTCGACTAAATCGCAGGGATGGAAGCTAGGCTGCATTCTCCCGGCATTCAGGCGTTGTAAATCCAGGAGTTGATTTACCAGTCGCAGCAGGCGGCGGGAGTTACGCAGGGCGATCGCACTTTGGGAGTAAGATAATCCCTCACCAGCCGCCACCGCTGACTCTAAAGGCCCTTGAATCAAGGTAATCGGTGTGCGAAACTCATGGGAAATATTTTGGAAAAATTCGGTTTTTTGTTTGTCTAATTCCAGTAAGCGTTCAGCTTGTTGGCGAGTTTTTTGATATAAGTGTGACTGCTGCACAGCGATCGCGGCTTGCGCTGCTACTGCTTTCGCCAAATCAATATCAGATGGCAACCACTGGCGTACTTTTTTACCTTCATGCAAAGTAATACTACCAATACATTTACCATCAGCCAATAATGGCACAAACATTAGCGATCGCGCTGGCATTTTTAAAGGCAAATCAAAACCCCGCACATCTGAGGGAGAATGGCTCACATTACCAATCACCACAGGTTCATGCGTCTGTAGCATTTGTTGGAGGATGGGATTTTCCTGAATCGATGCTTGAGAATAAGGTAATCTCTGGTTTGGTAGGTGATTATTGCTACTTAAATTATGATCTGGGGCTGGCGCTCTTAAATTTTCTAGATGTTGAAAACTATCATACAAACCCACACATTCAACAAACTCATCTTCCTCTGTCCACAAAGACAAGACGCAGCCATCAACTTGTAAAGCTTGTCCCAATTGTTGGGTAATAGCCGCAAAGATATCTTGAGGATCTAAGCTAGAGCGAATTGCGCTAGTAATCGTATTAATCAAGCTCTCTCGCTTGGCAAGGGCACGTACTTGTTCGTAAGCATAAGCTTGAGACAAAGCTAAAGCTGCCTGATCCGCTACCATCAAAACTAACTGCACCTCATCCTCGCCCCAGAAGCGAGGAACAGAACACTGGTGCAGCGCTAGCACCGCCATCAGTTCTTGTTGGCAGATCAATGGCACAACTAAACTAGAACAAATGTTAGCAGCAGCAAAAGCTTGCCCCCGCTCACGCAGTTCGGGAGTGTTACCGTGAATGCGCTCATCATCGATCGCATCGTGAATCACTTGAACTTCGCGGGTTTCCCACACTGTCTGAGCCAAAAGAGGCAGAGGAGTTGCAGAGGATATAGCGGGCACAGAGGAAAGACTTACTGCTACTTCCGCTCCGATCTCCTGCACCTCTGTTTCTTCAGAAAGAGGTTTCTGATAAATAAACCCTTTATCCGCCAACTGCTCATCTTGGAAGGGACGTAGCAGACAAACATCCACTTCCAACATGTGACCCACTGTGTCTACAATTGCTTGCAAAATTTGTCTGTAGTCTAAAGCGCTGCGAATCGTATTGGTAACGGTATTCAGCAGCGATTCTTGACGGAGTGTGCGGGTAAGTTCGCGGGTTCTAGCTTTGAGGACATTGTGGGTATCCAAAGCTTGGCGTACCACCGCTTTTAGTTCCTCCGCTTCCCACGGTTTAGTGACATATTTAAATACCTTACCAGCGTTAATTGCTTCCACCAAGTCTTCGACATCGGTGTAGCCAGTTAAAATAATCCGAATAATATCTGGATATTGAGTTGCTGTTAGGCTCAAAAATTCTGTACCGCTCATCATCGGCATCCGCTGATCGGAGATGATCACCGCGATCTCTCCCTCTTGAGCCAGCAGATCGAGGGCCGCAGGGCCAGAGGTTGCCCTTAGCACCTTATAATCACGATAGAAAGTGCGGTAAAGCAAGTCAAGGTTGTCTGGTTCATCATCGACAACCAAAATTTTAGGCTTACTGTTTGCTTGGGATTTCATGCACCGCTTTCCTGCTGCAACGGCAGTCGGATAAAGAATAATCTGATCAGGTAAGGATTTTTCTGAGTCAGGTAAGAGCAGAGCATTTCGACCAATAGGGCTGTTTGGCTACATGACTGCTGAGTGTAGGAGCGTTTGCTCACGGAAATTCGTCTCAATTGCTTGTGCCGATTACCGTTTGCGTTGGTGCAGTGTAATTGCTTTCATTGTCAGTTTTAGTGTTACAGAGTCGACGCTTACTTGCCAAATCTTTTTTCACCTCCTGTGAGCAATGTCTGATAATACATACAGCGCTCATAGCCAGCTGAAAAATCCAGATAAAGCTGCATATTAAGTTTTCCCTCCACAGCTGTTGTAATAACACTTGCAGGTAAATTTTATTTATGGTAGTCATGGTAGAGTCAGCGAAATTAAAACAATAAGATTTAAAGCCAAAGTATACTATTAGACAAATACCTCTTTCTAATTTAGCAATCAGAACTATCATTAAGACAAGTGGTAGTGCTTGAGGAGTTAGAGATTAGGGATTAGGGAACCTTACAGATTCTTGTCCCAGTACCTGTACAGCCTATTTAGATGACTTAGTAGCAAAGTAGTATCAGTGTAGCGGTAACTGCAAAAAACAAGTTCAGTAGTACAACCAAAGGTGGTCTTAAACCAGAGTTTGCCAATAGTGTACTTACTTAACAATTTTGGAGATGCTGCTTACAGACAAGTTATGCTATTTCTCTGCCCACTGGCTCAAAGCTCTATCACTTTACAAATGTTTTTGTGGCAATCAGTTTGAGATTGTGCCTACCTAAAACAAGGGATGCGATGAATATACTGAATTTAAGGTTATAGATTTATGAAGTTGTAACTCCTAATACTCTTTTAAAAATGCAGGTTATAAAACTCCAAACTAAAGTGTAAAAATTTGTTTAATCTACAAGCAAAAGCGAATTAGCAATATTGGTTAAGTTAAATTTTCTGGGCAACTCTATAAAGTTCTGATTTAGTTTTAATCTTGTTTTAGGATATTTGAGAAAATTTTTGTTGAATAAAATCAATACTAAACTAGCCTTGAAATATCGGTTTTTTCACCCATACCACCAACAACCAATCGATCCAGCTTCCTGCCAATTCCAAATTCGTACAGCTACACCTGCTGATTTGATTGGTGTTGCCCAAATTATTACTGAAAGCTTTCACTCCCACAAGGGTATATGGGGATGGGCTTTCCCGTTGCTACGTCTGGGTATTTACGAAGACTTAAGGCATCGGATGGCATCACCTGCGCCCCGTCATCTTTGCTTAGTTGCCTTTGAAGCTACTACTAGTGAAGCTAATAACTTAGTAGGAAGTGTGGAAATGGGTATACGCTACAGCAGTGATTCATGGAACCAGGTTGGTGTAGGTTTTCCTTACTTATCTAATTTAGCGGTTCACCCAAAATACCGTAGACATGGTGTGGCTTCAGGATTACTTACTAGCTGTGAAAAAGTCTCTCGCGAGTGGGGATTTCAAGACTTATATCTCCATGTTTTAGAAAATAACTATCAAGCACGACAGCTGTATTTCAAGCTGGGATATCGAGTGCATAAAGTCGAATCTAATTGGAATACATTTTTTCTAAGACGCTCAAGCCAGATGTTATTGCATAAGCACCTGAGTGCTGATTCCATTATCTGAGTTTTGTGTTGGCAATTGTCAAGTTTTGTATTCTGTTCCAATTAATTCGATAAAATCTGTAACTCATAGCGGCAATCAAACACAAACTAAGCTAAACCACTTCTACCTTGAGAACCATAGTTATTTTGACTTAGAGAAAGCTCAAAACTCAAGCCAGGACTAAATAATATACTCTTCTTAAGAACTCCAGGTTTTCAACTGGATGGGGTTTAATTAGAAATCTAGCCAACATTAGCTAAATATCCAGATAAATCCGCTTTGATTTCGATGACTGACTTGCTTTAGCAGGCAAAAGCTAACGATAAATAAGGCTCTTTGAGTTATATTGAGTTTTTTGACGCAATCAAATAGGAGTCCTATAAATTAAAACTAAAATATGTTTGTTAATTTACTCGCTTCTTAAATAGCTTTTAATAAATTTTTTATCAAAAGAATATTTGATTTAAACTTTTTACGAAAAATAACCTCGTCCCTATAAAGAAATTATCTTTTTGGTAAATATTTTTAATATTAAAAAATGTTAAATTTAGCTTTTGGAATTTATGGTTAACAAATTTTTGAAAGCATTCAATATAGATGAAAATAGACTATAATCGGAAGATACGCGAAATTGCATTGAAAGAAATCAATTACTTCCTCATAAAAAATTTGTAATTAATATATTCATCTTTATAAAAACTTTAAGAAAATACTCGTATAGTTTACAGACAAATCTAGTTATATCTCATAAAATATAATCACTCAATTACTGAAACAACGCCTATATATTGTTATTTTTAGTTGGATTGACCAGAAAGGTCTTGATAATAAAAGAATTCAAAAACTTGATTTGATATAACAGCTAGTTCCGTTTTGAAGTGCATACTACAACAACATTCATTAAAAGTTTAAAAAACATGGATAGCGAACAGCATCGACGCTATCAGACCTCTATGGTATCAACTTATTACCCTGAAACTACTTTCCTTGACTCTGTTGTCATGTCAGACGGAACTGAGCAATCACAAAGCTCGGATATCCTTACACGTTTGCACAGTGGAGAAGTTTTCATCGTCAATAGTCGTAGGCGAAATGGATTAATACTTTTTAAACGCTACCATGCAGAGTTTGCTGGCCCTGGGGCTGCTGTGGGTGGGGATTACGATTGTGATTGCCAAAGGGCACTGCCCATAGGTAATCTTTCTTTATTAACTCCTGAATCTAATGAAGAACGCCAGAAGGCTTACTTGATTAGGCGACAGTGGATTCGATTGATCAAGCAAATTACAGAAAATCCACTGCCTGGGCAGCGAGTACAGAAAATTCTCGATCAATTTGAACAATACTTTCCACCAGAAATAGTGGCTCTTTTGCCGGATGTTGCCTTTGCTCTTTTAGTAGGTGTGCTGCCACAAACAGTTGGAGTAGTACGCCGTTTGGGGAGTGAGGTAAATAGCAGGTTTAATTACTGAGTAAATTGCTAAGATGACAAATTTGCCAAAGCAGCTTTTACTCGATTAACGGTGCGGGCGTTTTCTTCTATCGTTCCGACAGTAATTCGTAATCCTCCACTAATGTACCGTACAAGAGTGCCGAGTGTTCTGAGTTTCTGGTGGAAAGTTTTTAAAGCAGTTTCTTGTGAATTAAAGACATTTGGTTTAAAACGCAGGTAAATAAAGTTGGCAGCACTTGGAGTAATTTGTAGTTCCGGTTGTTGGGATAAAATTTCGATGAGTTTGGCTCTTTCGCTCAGGGTTTGGGGAATTGATTCGAGCAAGAGTTTACGATTTTGTAAACCAACTAAGGCAGCTGCTAGGGAAAAACTGGGGAGATTGTAGGGTAAGCGAACTTTTTCTAAAATGGCGATCGCTTCGGGATGGGCAACGCAATAACCAATACGGAGAGATGCCAAGCGGAAAGCTTTAGAAAAAGTGCGTAATATTACCCAATTAGGATGCTGTGCTAATTCACCTACTAGGGTAGTTTGACTGAATTCAAAGTAAGCTTCATCAATTACTACTAAAATATGGTGTGGCAAGCTTCTTAACCACGCCAACTCTGCCTCAGTTAAGTTGTTAGCAGTCGGCGAATTGGGATGTACTACGAAAACTACGCGAATAGGAGGATTTTGAGTTTGTTCGATCGCAGACTGTGCAGCGCTTATGTCAATTTCAAAATTTGTTTCATTTCTCCCCACCGCCACTACAGGAATCCCCAAAGTTTGCGCCAAAATTCCATACATCGAGAAAGTGGGATTGGCAACGAGAATTGACCCTTCTCCTTTTAGACAGGTGGCGATTAATAAAGAGCGGATTAGTTCATCTGAACCATTACCAACAGAAATATTGACAGCAGTAAATAAGGATGATGAGAGGGCGGCTGAGTGATTGACGTACTCAGCGATCGCATCCTTAAGTGTTTCATGTCCGCCATCAGGATAACGATTTGTTTCAATTACTTGCTGATAAGTCCACGCCAGCTTCTCTTTTAACTCAGGTGGTAAATCGTAAGGGCTTTCATTTGTATCTAGCCGATCAAACTGTGTGGCGACAGAATCGGCTGTATCGCTGCTAGGATGAGGTTTATAGGCGGTGAATTGGGCTAAATCTGACCGGATGAAGGGAAGCATAGTTTTAGTCATTAGTCATTGGTCATTAGTCATTAGTCACTTGTACTGAGCGTAGTCGTTGGCGCAGCCTCTCGTAGAGAAGTATTGGTCATTAGTAACTAACAAAGGACAAATGACTAAGGACATTATTTATATGTGAGTCTAATATTTTACAACTTCAAGGTAATTGGCAAAAGAGGCGAATTGCCTGCCAAATTTCTTCCATAACATTACCCAAAGCGTGGTCACTGTCGAGTTCGACTAACTCAACCCAAGGACGCGATCGCGCAAAGTCACGACTAGCTTCTATCGGAATGACTTCATCCTTTTTTCCGTGCAAAATTAGCGTGGAGATAGGACGTTGCAAAAGTTTTTCTTGGTATTGGGCAGCGTCTATGACGAAATCGTAACTTAAAGGAATTAATCGCTCTTCCCCGTAGTGGTAGACCATGATAGATTTTTCTTGCTGCCAACGCTGTACTTCTTCATCTCCTAGCTTGGGCAACCAATGGGATAAAAACCCAAAAGCTGGTGCTAGTAAAACTAAGCGTTGTACTTGCAAATTTTGTTGTCCCAAGTGGGCGGCAGTTAAACCACCCAAACTTGAGCCAATCAGCGTTACTGGTGTAGAATCATTGTTAAATTCTGCGGCAACTTGAGCGATCTGACGAGTGATTGTCAACTGGGAAAAATCGCCTACATTGAGATCGGGAATTTTCAGCTTTGTGTGAATTTGGGTAAAGTGATCGCTTATATCCCGCGCTTTGGCAGAATTAGGGCTAGAAGCAAAGCCGTGAAGATATATGTAGTCCAAAGTTGTAAACAGTTAGGAGTTAAAAATTATTGAGTGTTGATAAATAAAGATTTATCATTTTTTATGACTCATTTATAATTCATAACTCACAACTCCTCACTCCTAAGTTTTATTACCGCATTGTGACAAATTCCTCTGCGGATGAGGGATGGATACCCACAGTGGCATCAAAGTCTTTTTTAGTTGCGCCCATCTTGACTGCGATCGCTATACCTTGGATAATCTCAGCGGCACTTTCACCTACCATGTGAGCGCCTATAACTTTGTCGGTATTGCTATCAACTACCAACTTCATCATTGTCTTTTCTTGCTTACCAGTCAAACTGTGGTACATGGGGCGGAAGCGAGTGCGAAAAATTTTGACGGCATCACCAAGTTTTTCCCGTGCTTCGGCTTCTGTCGAGCCGACTGTTGCGGCTTCTGGGCTAGAAAATATGGCTGTGGGCACAGTTTCGTGACTGAATTCGCGGCGATTATTCCCAAATTCGCTATCGGCAAAGGCGCGACCTTCGCCAATGGCCACGGGAGTTAAATTGATTCGGTCGGTGACATCGCCAACAGCAAAAATATTCGGTTGACTAGTTTGACTATATTCATTGACTGCGATTGCATTTGTGGTAGCGTATCCAGGCCCTTCTATAGAACTGGCGACAACATCAACCCCAGCGTTTTCTAAACCTAATCCATCTACATTGGGAGTTCGACCAGTCGCTACTAAAAACACATCGGCAATTACTGGTTCTTGATCGTCCCCTGATAAAGTCAATTTCAACCCTTCTGGCACACGTTCAATTGCTTTCACCACATTATTCTTAATCAAGCGAATTCCGTGGTTTGTCATGCCCTCTTCAATTTCTATACGGACATCTTCATCAAAACCATTTAAAATCTTTTCACCTCTGGTAATTTGTGTCACTTCAGAACCCAAACCACGCATAATACAAGCAAATTCCGTGCCGATATAACCAGCGCCAATAATAACGATGTGTTTTGGTTGTTCTTTTAGATGAAACATTTCGTTGGAGGTAATGCCATGTTCCATCCCTGGTAAATCTGGCTTGACAGGACGCCCACCAACAGCAATTAAAATTTTGTCTGCTGTAACCTTACGTCCATCAACTTCTATGGTGTGGGGGTCTACCAATGTGGCGCGGCCAGAAAATAGTTCTACTCCGGCTTTTTCCAAGAAGCTTATATGTAGTTGCGACAGCCGTCGAACTTCCTTATCTATAGATGTAATGAAATATTCCCAGTCAAACTCAGCATTACCTACTTTCCAGCCATAGCCTGAAGCATCACTGAACAGTTCGGGAAAGTGAGAGCCATAGACCATGAGTTTTTTGGGAACGCAACCGCGAATCACACAAGTGCCACCAACTAAATCATATTCAGCGATCGCCACTTTTGCGCCGTAGCTAGCCGCTCGTTTGGAAGCCGCCAAACCTCCAGAACCCGCACCAATTACAAACAGGTCGTAATCAAAAGTCATAAGTTTATGTTCTCTTTAGCAACAAGTGAGTTCCTGGGAACTTACACACAGAAAGTGATTGAACTATATAAGGATATCCGGTGAACCCTGTGTAAGTCCTGTCCTTGATTTAATCTAGCGTTAGCAGATGCTATCTGGTCGTAGGGAATATCACTTTTTGCTTTGGCAGCTTGTAAAAGCAGTAGTTAACAGTTGTATAGTTCTGCCCCTAGTGGAGCATAAGTCTGTGCTATCGCATTGAAGCAGCTAAGTTCCACAAGAATTACGCAAAATTATGACAAAACCTACTGCCTTCGGTGTTTGCATAGCATTTTTTACTACCATTAGCAATTTTTATGTACTTGGAGAGTCAGTTGGCGTTACGGGCGTTGGTGTTACTGGCGTTACGGGTGTTGGCGTTACTGGAGTTACGGGTGTTGGATCTATCGGCGTTACAGGTGTTGGATCTGTTGAGGTTACAGGTGTTGGATCTGTTGAGGTTACAGGTGTTGGTGTTACTGGAGTTACGGGTGTTGGATCTATCGGCGTTACAGGTGTTGGATCTGTTGAGGTTACAGGTGTTGGTGTTACTGGAGTTACGGGTGTTGGAT
>NZ_JAVRCS010000048.1:0-45635 GCF_034530635.1 Nostoc sp. EspVER01 | reverse complement strand
AGAAAGAAAAATATTATCTGAGTAAATTGGATAATTTATTTTCTGGAAGTCCCTAGAAAGAGACAAGGAAGACAAGGGAGAGGGGGGAGACAAGGAAGAAACTTGTTAAAGAATTCCCCCTTGTCCTCGTTGTCCCCCTCATCTCCCCTTGCCTCCCCTGCTCCTCTGCTCCCTTTAAGGTTCTACCCAGCGTTCATCTGCCTTAATGAGGTTAATTAATTCCTCTACACCTTTATCTTCTGGGACTTTTTTAATTTCTTCTCGACCACGATACAAAGAAATGTAACCGGGTGTTTTGCCGACATAACCATAGTCGGCATCGGCCATTTCTCCGGGGCCATTGACAATACAACCCATAACTGCAATGTCTAGTCCAGTTAAGTGTTTAGTAGCTTCCCGGACTTTGTGCAGTACTTCCTCTAGATTAAACAAAGTGCGTCCACAAGAAGGACAAGCGACGTATTCCACCATCGTTTTTCGCAATCCCAAAGCTTGGAGAATGCTGTAGCAGACGGGGATTTCTTTTTCTGGTGCTTCTGTCAGTGAAACGCGGATTGTATCGCCAATGCCATCGGCAAGTAACGTGGCAATACCAGCCGTAGATTTAATTCGCCCGTATTCGCCATCACCAGCTTCCGTAACGCCTAAATGTAGCGGGTAATCCATACCCAGTTCATCCATGCGCTTGGCGATGAGGCGATAGGCGGCTACCATCACCGGGACTCGTGAGGCTTTCATGGAAACTACCAAGTTGCGGAAATCCAAAGATTCACAAATGCGGATGAATTCTATAGCAGATTCCACCATTCCTTCGGGGGTGTCACCATAAGTAAATAGCATTCTCTCTGCGAGAGAACCATGATTTACCCCAATTCGCATCGATTTTCCTTGGTCGCGCAAAGAAACTACTAGAGGTTCTAAGGTTTCCCGGATTTTATCGCCAATTTCGTCAAATTCACTTTTAGTATATTCAGTTCGATTGATGTTTGGCTTTTCAAACACATACAAACCCGGATTAATCCGCACTTTTTCTATGTGCTTGGAGACTTCCACGGCGATTTTTAGTCCGTTGTGATGGACATCAGCCACAATGGGCACATCTTGGTAAGTTTTAATTAATTTTTGTTTAATTTCTGCTAAAGCTTTAGCATGAGCCATACTTGGCACTGTGACGCGGACAATTTCGCAGCCTATTTCGTGCAGACGACGAATACCAGCCACGGAACCATCAATATCAAGAGTGTCTTCGTTAATCATTGACTGCACTACAACGGGGTAGCCGCCGCCAATGGTGACATTTCCCACCTTTACAGGGCGGGTTTTACGCCGCTTGATAGTTGTATCAAAGGTATCTTGAGGTGATGTGATGCTTGAAGTGTTTACTGTGGGCAGAGTTTGCATAACCTGATTAGGTAAATTTGCTGTTGATCAAATATCAGATTTAATAAATCTCTGTTTCCCAGATTGCCACAGCTAGCGCTTTTTTGGACGATTAATATAGAAAAAAATGGAGAATCAGAAAGGCAAAGAAATAAAGAGCAATTGAGAAGTTTTGCTCTTTTGTAAAGATATATTGCTTAAAAATGTTTTTCAGTGAGTAGCTTGAGTGCGATCGCTAAATTTATGTTTCCCTAATACAAATATACTATTGAATAAACAGATTACACATCCCACCAGCTAAATTAGACTTATCACCAAATGCTTTAACTCCCATGCTAGAAAAAACATCTACATTCCAGAAAGCCATAGAAGCAGTAGAAGCATTAGATCCAGAAGCTCAGGCTATTCTTGTAGATATTATCCAAAAGCGCCTTAAGCAACAGCGACGGGATGACTTATTAAAGGCGGTTGCAGAAGCTCGTGAAGCTTATGCTAAAGGGGAAGTACGTAGTGGAACTGTTGCTGATTTAATGGCGGAGTTAGATGATTGATGCAGCTGCTATGGAGTGCAAGATTTATTCGAGATTTTAAGCGTTTAGCCCGTCGAAATCCAGAATTACGCTCTGTAGTTGAGCAAAGATTACAACAACTTGCTGAAGAGCCGTTTTACCCTAGCTTGCGTACTCATAAACTTAAAGGGGATTTATTGGGTATATGGGCTTGTTCCATAGACTACAGCAATCGGATTCTATTTGATTTGAGTTTGTCCCTCATCCCGATTCAGGGGAATTAGTAATTTCTTTGTTGACCTTGGGTTCTCATGATGATGTTTACTAAGGTGACACTAGACTTGAGAAATATTTGGGGATTGAAATCATAGATGTTATTACAGAATAAAAGCGGCTGTAATTATGCACACCCAAATAACACCCCAACTACCAATTCCCCCGCACTTTAACTCAGAGAAAGTCGGCGAAGTCTGGCGCGTACCTTACCAAGAACGTGCCGCCGAAGCTGAAATCTGGACAAAACAACACGATATAAAACCTACATCTTTAGATAAAACCCGTATTTGCTTACTTTTAATTGATGTTCAAAACACCTTCTGCATCCCTGGATTTGAATTATTTGTAGGTGGAAAATCCGGGAATGCGGCGGTGGATGATAACGTCAGATTATGTGAGTTTATCTATCGAAACTTGGGAATAATCACGAAAATTGTACCAACTCTAGATACTCACACAGCAACGCAAATCTTCCATCCGATCTTTTGGGTGAACGCCGCCGGAGAACATCCCACTCCAGCAGCGACTAGCATCACACCAGCAGATGTTGAACAAGGTATTTGGAAAGTTAACCCAGCAGTTGCTAATAGTGTTACTAATGGGGATTATGAATTATTAGAAAAACACGCTTACCATTACCTTGAAAAACTTAGTCAAGATGGGAAATATCCCCTCACTGTTTGGCCTTATCATTCTATGTTGGGTGGTATCGGTCATGCTCTAGTGTCATCGGTAGAAGAAGCGATATTTTTCCACGGCATTGCGCGTCAGAGTCAAACGCAATTTGAAATTAAAGGTGAAAATCCTTTAACAGAAAACTATTCCATCTTACGTCCAGAAGTGTTGGAAGATTTTGAGCAACGTCCACTTGCTCAAAAAAACACGCGCCTAATTAAACAACTTTTAGAATATGATGCAGTAATTATTGGTGGTCAAGCTAAAAGTCACTGCGTCGCTTGGACAATTGACGATTTATTAACAGAAATTAAACAGGTAGATGCCACTCTTGCTCAAAAAATCTATCTGTTAGAAGATTCCACTTCCCCCGTTGTTGTCCCCGGTGTTGTGGACTACACAGAACAGGCAGATGCGGCATTTACAAGGTTTGCAGAGGCAGGAATGCACATTGTAAAATCTAGCGAAAATATAGCATCCTTTATTTAACGCAAAGGATCGTAAAGGTTTCGCAGAGGAACACAGAGATTTCCTTTGCGTTCCTCTGCGCTTTCCTTTGCGTCCCTCTGCGTTTAAAAACAAACCTCATTTCTTCAAATAACCCTTGGGATCTTGCGCTACCCAACCCAGAGATGAGCTAGAACGCACTTCAAAATGGAGATGCGGTTGAGTGGAACTTGGTTTTCCACTAGTGCCTACTGTTCCCAGTAAGTCTTCTTTTTTCACTTGCTGACCGACAGTAACTTTGATACTGTCAAGCTGGGCGTAGCGGCTTTGGAGTCCGCCACTGTGGTTAATAATGACCAATTTGCCATAGGAACCTTGATCGCTGGCAAAGGCTACAGTTCCAGGTGCGATCGCTACCACATTACTACCAACTGGTGCTAATAAGTCAACACCACTATGGAAGAAAACTTCACTTGTCGCAGGATTTATTTGCCAACCGTAAGCTAATCCTACAGTTGCCACTTGTGCTAAGGGATATCCAGACAAAGATGCACGGTTTGGTGTACCTGCATCAGTAGGTAAAGGGGACTTAGTTACAACGCCATTAGGCGACCAATTTACCCCTGGAACAAACACGATTCTGGGGTTTTGTTGGCAGCCATTCACCTCAAACAGGCTATCAGCACGAACTTTGTATTGTGCCGCCACTTGTCGCCAAGTTTGACCGCGAGGCACTTCGACTACAATCCCATTGTAGGGAGGAATCTGAAGCACACTACCAACAGCGGCAGTTGCACCGTTCTGCAAAGCTGGATTCATGCCAATAATAGTTGTCGGAATGAGATTGTAGCGCTGCGCTATACTCTCCAAAGTTTCGCCACGAACAACTTTATGACGTTGGAAGCGAGATAAGGCTGGAGTTGAGCAACCACCCACAGCAGCGTTAGCACTGTTTGAGTTTGAGTATGGCAGTATGCTTACTAGGCCCAAGGCGCTAACTAAGCTACAGAGAAACAGTTGACGAAAGGGTAAAGTCATGTACACAGGTCAAGAGCGCATTAACTTTAGATTTTAGATGGGAAGAATGGGGATTGGGGACTGGGGAGCAGGGGAAAAGGTTAAAGGTTAAAGGGAAAAGGAATGAATTTAATCTTTCCCCTTTCGCCATGCCCAATCCCCAATGCCCAATGCCCCATGCCCAATGACAAATGCCAATCCCTAATTTCTCGTAAATTGATCTGTCCACTTGCCGTTCGCTTGACTACACTTAGAAATTAGCAACTGCATTGCTGTTATTGAGCAAAACAATTATGAAGTTATCCTTAAAGCAACTGGCGGTTTATGTGTTTTTACTGGTAATTGGCGGTGGTGCAGGTTTGTTTGGCAGTCGCTATCTCCTGCCACAAAATCGCTCATTCCAACAGCTAAAAAATGTAACAATGGCTTCGCCTCCAGAATCTATAGTTCCGAATTCTCCTAACGGATCTATTGGGGCTACTGGTGGCGACAACGTGAATTTTATTGCGACGGCAGTGCAAAAAGTTGGCCCGGCTGTAGTGCGAATTAATGCGACTCGCAAAGTAGCCAATCCTATCTCTGACGCTTTGAAAAATCCCATCTTGCGGCGATTTTTTGGAGAGGATGACCAACCAATTCCTCAAGAACGCATTGAGCGCGGTACAGGATCGGGATTTATTTTGAGCGAAGATGGGGAATTACTCACCAACGCTCATGTAGTGGCAGATACAGATACAGTACAAGTTACTCTCAAGGATGGTCGGAGTCTAGAGGGGAAGGTGGTAGGAGTTGATCCTGTGACAGATGTGGCGGTGGTAAAAATAAAAGCGAATGATTTGCCGACAGTAAAACTGGGCAATTCGCAAAACCTGATCCCAGGACAATGGGCGATCGCTATTGGCAATCCTCTGGGTTTAGATAATACTGTCACTATCGGTATCATTAGTGCTACCGATCGCACTAGCACTCAAGTTGGTGTCCCAGATAAACGAGTCAGCTTTATCCAAACTGATGCCGCAATTAATCCTGGTAATTCTGGTGGGCCCTTATTAAACGCCCAAGGCGAAGTCATTGGTATTAACACTGCCATCCGCGCTGATGCTCAAGGACTTGGTTTCGCCATCCCCATTGAAACCGCCGCCCGCATCGCTAATGAACTTTTTACTAAAGGGCGTGTAGAACATCCCTTCTTGGGTGTTGAAATGGCAGACCTTTCTCCCAGCAGAAAACAGCAGATTAATCAAGAAAATCAACTAAATATTCAGCAGGATGCTGGAATTGTGATTAAAGGAGTCACGGATGATTCCCCAGCCAAGCGTGGAGGACTGCTTCCTGGAGACGTGATTCAAAAAGTTAATGGGAAACCAGTCAAAACTTCAGCCCAAGTTCAGAGGCTGGTAGAGTCTAGCAAAGTTGGAGACATAATAGCGATCGAAGTCAACCGCGGCGGTAAAGTTCAAACCTTCAAAGTACAATCAGGAGCTTATCCTGAAAAGAAGTAGTCAAAATAATTCGTAATTCCTAGAGAGCGTCCTTCCGAATTACGAATTAGTAATCAATTATTTGGTCAATAGTTCCAGAATGTTTGACTACTGACTATTAATTATTGGCCATTAGACAAATGCTCTAACTGCATTCTTTGTTCCATCTGGCGCAGAAAATACCCTGTCATCATGGCTGATGCTAGAAGCCCGGCCAAGTTTTCCCTATCTGTTGTGATTTGCACGTTGAAATTTTCCGCAGGGAGCATTCCCACTAGCCCTTGGACATTTTGCGAGATGATTTGTTTAATTTCGGGACTGGCGGACTGAGCAACCCTAGCTAAAACATCAGGAGACTGATGCTGTAGATATTTGAGTAACTGATTAGGGTATTCCTCAGAGTGGTCGGAAAGAAGTTGATTAGGGTGTTCCTCGGAGTTGTCGTTCAAAAAGTCAGGATTAAACACCATTGGCAGTTTTATTTAGCTTAATTGCTAACTCTACTCTAAACCATAGTACAAGGCTAGCGCATTCACCACGGGTATAAGTCTAGAGGAAGGGAGTGTGATTAGGGGAGAGATGACAGATGACAGGTTATAGGGAATAATCTGCACGCTGTAACCTGTACTCTATTCTCTTCTTTACTCTCCACTCGCCACTGCCTTTAGTTCTAGTTCTAGTTCTAGTTGTTCTTCCTTCTGGCTAGTGGAAAGTATTTGCGGGAGTTGTTCAATTTGGAAATACTGATGGAATTTTGAGGTTACTTGGAGTGAGTAGGAGCGAGAATCGCTGTCTCGGCGCTTGCGGATGAAACCAAGTTCGACGAGTTCTGGAACGTGTTGATATACTCCCGAACCGCGCAGGTTAATCAGGTCACTCTGAAGTATGGGACTATTAAGAGCGATCGCGGCTAAAGTTCGTAATGCACCTACACCCAATTCCACTGGTATCATCGTTTGCACTAAATCGTGAAAGTCAGACCGGAGTTGCAAACTATAACCATCTGGGGTTTCTATTACCTCTAGGGCGCTATCTCGGTGGGCATAATTGTCCATGAGTTCAATTATGCCTTCTTTGACAGTGCCGCGATCGCACGCGGCATACTCGGCGATTTCGCCGAGCGACAAGGGTTTACCCTTTAAATAGAGAATTGCTTCTATCTTCGTCGCTGTGGCTGTAATCATTTAGTCATTAGTCGTTAGTCACTTGTACTGAGCGAAGCCGTTGGCACAGCCTCTCGTAGAGAAGTATTGGTTATTAGTCATTTGTACTGAGCGTAGTCGTTGGCGTAGCCTCTCGTAGAGAAGTATTGGTCATTAGTACATGACAACTAACAATCAATAAGTGTGTGGCATTATATCCTAAATTGTCAAAATATTTTTTTAAAACTTTCAAATTTGGCATTGGGCAAAACAGTGCTGAGTGCTGTTAGCGGATAACTAAGGTTTAGCCCGTGCTGAGTAAGGAATTATTTTCCTTGTCTCCTGATCCCTCTCATCTCCCCTGCCCCCCTGCTCCTTGGTCACTGAGCGACTTGCCTTGACTTTGCCGAGCGAAGCCGAGGTAGCGAAGTCGAAAGGAGCCGTTCGCGCAGCGTCTCGCAGAGAAGTGCTGCTCCCCTGCCCCTCTGCCTCTTCATAAGCCTCGACTTGTGAGAATAAATTCTGCGATCGCTAAATCTTGTGGAGTGGTCACTTTTAAATTTGTCTCTTCTCCCTCGACAATTCGGACTTCGATGCCGCACTTTTCAAATAAGGCGGCGTCGTCAGTTACTTCCCAACCTTGACGGACTCCTTCAGCATGGCACTGTTTCAACAACTTGACATCAAATCCTTGGGGAGTTTGTGCTGCCCATAGTTGTCGTCTGTCGGGTGTATCTTGAATTATGCCTTGTTCGTTGACAACTTTGATGGTGTCTTTGACGGGTACACCAGCAATTAAACCGGGACAGTGGCGAATGGCCTCGGCACAAGAGTTAAATAAATCTGGTGTGACCAGGCATCTAGCACCATCGTGAATCAACACTTGTTTTGCGGCTATTGGCAGAGATTGCAAGCCATTGTAAACAGATTCTTGGCGGGTGGAGCCACCTTGAATCAATTCCACTGCTTTAGTCAGCTTCAGATCGGCGATGATTGCATTGAACTCTGGCCAATCGCTAGACTGAGAAATAATCCCGATCCAACTGATTGTACTGGCGGCTTCTGCGGCTAATAAAGTCCAAGCAATAATTGGTTGCGATCGCACTCTTAGTAGGAGTTTATTGCGGTTACTCCCCATTCTTTTTCCGATTCCCGCAGCTGGAATTAGTAAATACACAGAATTCCTCAATCTTTAAGCTATATATTTTCCCCTAAAATAGGGAGCGAGTAAGCGTCAATAAATATTATGCGAGTAGTAGCCCTTGTACCTGGCGGAATTGGCGACCAAATTCTCTTCTTTCCGACTCTAGATGACCTGAAGCGCCATTACCCTAACGCTCAGATAGATGTCGTTGTTGAACCCCGGTCAAAGGCTGCCTACCGAGTGAGCAAGTCGGTTCACGAGGTACTGAACTTTGATTTTAATGACCGTAACAGTCTGGCAGATTGGGGTAATTTAGTAGGGACAATTCGCGATCGCGAATACGATGTTGTCATTACTGTTAAGCAAAATTGGTTGCTTGGTCTTTTACTCTGGTTGACGGGAATTCCTATACGTATTGGCTACCAAGGCAAAGGATCGGGTTTTCTTACCCATGCTGTGCCGTTCAAAGTATCCCAGTATACGGCAGCAGTGTATCATGACTTGCTGCAACCGTTGGAAATAAATAGCCCTGTCCCAGAGTTAGCAGTAAATGTGCCAAAACCAGATATTGAATGGGCACAAAAGGAACAAAAACGTTTAGGGGTTCATGAAACAGGCTATATCTTGATTCATGGCGGTTCTGGCCAGTTATCCCAGGCTAAAGAACCGGATAAAATCTACCCTGTCGAAAGTTGGCATCAAATTATTCAAGGCTTCCAAGACAAGCAGCCGGATCTGCCTGTGGTGGTAATTAAGGGAGTTGATGATGAGCAGTTTGTGCGATCGCTTCTGGGGTCTTCCCCAGATATCAAAGTAACTGCCCCAGATGATATTGGCAAGTTAACTGCTATAATCGCCGGGGCAAATTTGATGTTGTCTACTGATAATGCGGCACTACAACTGAGTGTTGCAGTCCAAACCTATACCATCGCCTTATTTGGGCCCACCGATCCAGCTAAATTGTTGCCGAAAAACGATAAATTCCTGGCCATTGCATCCCCCACGGGAAAAACGGCGGATGTTTCACCAAACGCCGTTTTGGAAAAGATTTGGGGTGGCTAAAGGGCAGTTTGTCCCGATTTCTGCAATAAGTCTATTGGATATCCAAATGTAGTTATGCGTTTTTTGAATGACCGCAAAACCTGGTTGTGACAGCTAGATTTTGCGGTTATTTCAGTATTAAAAACCAGGCTAAAAACCAATACGTTGGGTTAAGGGTTATTGGTGTAGATAATTGGTATTTGAAGACGCGATTTATCGCGTCTCTACAAAAAACAGATTTTTCTCTAGCAACGCTTTGTGCTTACTTGCGATCGCGCCTTCCCCGTCCACCTGCCCAAGGAGGTGGGCCTCCCGCATTGCGAATGCGAATCACTTCTCCGTTACTGCGAGTGATGCTAAAGGCATCAAAATCATAGTCGTCGTATTCTCCTACGACAGTCACTTTTTCACCCTGGCGCAAATTTAGCTGATGATGCCAACGTGGCCCGGCATCGACAATAATCTGTCCAGTGCCATCCTCTAAGATAAATTCATTGCCAACAACACTGCGAATTTCACCAGAAACGCTGACTCCTGGATCGCGCTGCAAATCACGGATTGGGATCTGTGCTTGAGCGGTGGGAATAACTACCGCTAACAGTGCAGATGTAAAGGTCATAGCAACAGTGGATTTCATAAGAATTTATTGGTTTGAACTTCACTGCATAAACTGTAAACAGGAAGTATGACCACAAAATGACCAGAATTTATCGAAACAGAATTCAGGAGTCAGGAGCCAGAATGGGCTAAACGCCCCGCTACCGCTAACAGAATTAATTCTGTGCGACTAGTAGATAGCGACGGCGGCAAGCGAGTCTGCGTACTTTTACTGAGAAGCAAGGCTACGCTTTTAGCGTCTGTCTTCGACACGCTGCGCGAACGTAGAGAACGTTTTGATTCTGACTCCTGAATTCTTCTTCAATTGGATTTGTGCGTCAAAAGTGGCAGGGTAATTTGAAAGGTTGAGCCTTGATCAAGAGTACTGGTGACGCTGATTTGTCCCCCGTGAACCTGAACAATTTGCTGGGCGATCGCTAATCCTAGTCCAAATCCACCAGATGCTCTAGAACGTTTGGGATCGGCTCGGTAGAATCTTTCAAATACATGAGGTAACGCATGGCTGGGAATGCCAATCCCAGTATCTTTAACCTGAATTAAGGCTTGTTCTGGCTGTCTAATCAGGTGCAGTTCAATGGTTCCGCCAGGGGTTGTATAGCGACAAGCATTGCTGATGAGATTAGCGATCGCTTGTTGTAACAAGTTTGCATCACCCTGAACTACAACAGCCGTATCGGGTAACTGACTGGTAAGTTCTAAAGAATGAATTTTTGCCTGTGACAACCATTCAGTAGACATACTCCCTAAAAGCTCTGTTAGATTCACCGATTCCATCGAGTCAGGAGCCAATAATCCTTCGTGTCGCGCCAGGAATAACAAATCACCCACCAACGTACTCATCTGTTTGGTAAGGCTGATAATCTTCTCAATGCGCTTTCGCAGTTTCATTGGTGAGTCATCTAACTCATCTAAATCCATTAGCCCAACTTGGGCATTGCTCATGATTGCTGCTAAGGGGGCCCGGAGTTCATGAGAAGCATTGGCAGTAAATCGCTGGAGTTGATCGCAGACTATTTCTAAGCGCTGATTGGTTTCTCGCAGATTGATTTCTCGGTTCGCTAACTCTCGCTCCAGTTGATAGAAAAGATGAACTGCAAACAAAGCTGCGATCGTCCCGAATACAACAGAAATACACAACACAATCCAGGTAATTTGCCGATAAAAATCTTGATGTTGTATGCGTTGTACTAATAATTCTTCCTCGGTTTGAGCGAAGCGATCTATTTGTTGACGCGCCTGATCCATCGTTAATTTCCCTTCCTCCAACCACTCATAAAGGGACGCTACGGGAACCAAGGTATCAGTTTGTCCACGAATTCGTTTCAGTTCTCGCTGTAAGGTTAATTTCTGCTGAAAGATTTCTAAATTATCATCAACCAGTGTGCGAATTTTTTGAATTTGCTGGGTTTGTTGGGCATTGTCTTGTACCAATTTTTCTAATCGATTCAAGGATGGAGGAATAATTGTCTGGGCTTGCTTATAAGGAGCCAAAAATTCCTCCCGTTGAGTTAGCCCATAACCTCGAACTCCAGTTTCAGCATCAATCAAGGCGTTGAGAAGCTGTTTTGTTTCTAGGCGTACCGTTTGAGTATGCTGCACCCAGGTTTCATCTTCTACCAGACTGGCTTTTAGCCAAGCAAAGGCTGATAGAGCCATAAACAAGCAGGTTATGGGAATGGCAACGATCGCTGTTCCCCGTACTCGAATTGGCAAAGTTTGCCAGCTTTGATAGAGCCGTTGAACCCGATAAGCCATAGATTACTACCCCGCAGGAGGTTCTAAACGATAGCCAGTGCCATAAACGGTTTCAATCCAAGTTTCTACACCAATCTCGCGCAGTCGTTGACGCAAGCGTTTAATACGAGCAACTACGGCATTACTCTCAGGTTCTTGTCCCCATTCCCAGAGTGCCTGTTCGATTTGATCGTGGGTGAGAATTTGGCGAGGATGGCGCATCATGTACTCTAGTAATTGAAAATCGCGGCTTTTCAATTTCAAGCTACTGCTTCCCCATTCCAGGCGCATGGTGTCGAGATGGAGGGATAGCCCGTTGACTTGCAAAGCATCACCACACCACAGGGGCGATCGCCGCCGCAATGCCCGCACCCGTGCCAGTAATTCTTCAATATCTACAGGTTTGACAAGGTAATCATCGGCTCCGGCATCTAGCCCCATCACTTTATCGACAGTGGTATCTTTTGCCGTCAACATCAAGATAGGAGCCGCTTTTCCTGCTTGACGATACTGTTTGCATAGGAAGATACCATCTTCATCAGGCAACATCCAGTCAAAAATCAGCAGATCGTAATCTTTTTCACCCATCAACCATTGGGCTGTTGCCCCATCTTCGACGGCATCCACAATATGCCCTGAACGAGCCAAGGCGTCATGGAGCGGTTCTATTTGCTCTAGATCGTCTTCTACTAGCAAAATCCGCATTGTTCAATTGCAGCTAGTTGGGAATGGGGAATTGGGTTTTAGCCTAGTTTGATTTTATCGAAACAGAATTCAGAAGTCAGGAGCCAGAATTCAGCAATGTTTTTTGTGCGACTGGTGAATGAATCCAGGGGTTTAAGACCCCACTAAATCTTTGGTTTAGTGGTCAACAAGACAGTGGTGGGTCTGAATCCCCCACTGCTCATTCTGACCGGAGGCGGAGCGTCTCCGGCTCCGCTCCTGAATTCTGACTTCTGAATTCTTCTTCATTGTGCCAACTTAATTTTCACGCAGCTAAAATATCTCAAAAAAAGCATCATCTAATTCATAACCCAGCATTTGGGCCATAGATTTCAGCCGCGAGAGGCTGGGGATATCTTGCTGTTTGAGCCAATCACCTAAGACAAAGATTTTGTGCATCAAAAATATTTCTAAGGCTTCAGGATTGTACTGAATGCCTTCTTTGGAACTGAATTGGTGTGGTACGAGCATGGCAGCATAACGAGCAAATTCTCCAGCTTTCCAATCTAGGAAAAATGCTAACCAGGGATATTTGGCATCTAGGCGCACAAACCACAGCCGCACCTCTGGAATTTCTGAGAGTTCCCGTGGATCGTCAGGTTCGAGATCGTAATTGATATCAAAGCGTAGCTGCTGTTCATGGGATGCGGCCCCATCTTGCAGCAGTTGTTCAATCACCGTTGACGCAGGAGATATATCCAGATTGTTAATCAGGTCATTATTGAGTGCGATCGCAATTGTCTTTGACTCAGCAGCCACTTTTTTTTGCTCAACTGTAGGATCGACAATATACAGTAGCAGCTTTCAGGGATTGACGCTAGATTGACCTTTAGTAGCACAAAGTCTTGTTCACAAATCAATTAGTATTTACTGATACTTTTTTGCTGATAATTTCGTCAACCTATACAAGGTTTAGACACAAGTCTGAACTGCTTAAATTTATTTGATACTTTTACTTAATTTTCGCTAGTTTTAACAAATATACATCCAGTTACTACCCCTGATATGAGCCGCTGGCTATCGCCACTCACTTCACCGATTTTTACTCAAGTTAAATGTTACTTTGATCGTTGCTATAATTACTCGCCTTTAACTAAATAATTACTACACGATTAATATCGTATGCCATTAGAATTAGCCTATTTGGGTAAGGCAATACCTGCCCCAAGGTGGACATTTACAGCGATTTTAAGTTAAAGTTGTAATGAGTTTGTTTTAGATTAAGGTCTGACAAAGTAGCCGTCAACAAGCAAAAAAAATCATTATCGCCACCTGTCACTTCCACAGGATCAAAAGCCAAAACATAAGTACAGGTAAAACAGCAGCGTGCAATATCATTGCATATATTAAATAACCAATAAACATTTAGATGGGAAAATTCCCTCAACAGTTAACAAGCTGTAATATGCAAAAACAAACAATTACTACAAGACCAATTCGTTCCTTAGAAGATGCACTTGAGCGCTGTCAAATCCTGGGTATGCGCGTCAGTCGTCAGCGTCGCTTTATTCTGGAATTACTTTGGCAAGCAAATGAACATCTTGCTGCCAGAGAGATTTACGATCGCTTGAACCAACAAGGCAAAGAGATCGGTCATACCTCTGTTTATCAAAATTTAGAAGCATTATCCAGTCAAGGCATCATTGAGTGTATTGAACGCTGTGATGGGCGTTTGTACGGCAATATCAGTGACTCTCACAGTCATATAAACTGTGTGGATACAAATCAAATTCTTGATGTTCATGTGGAACTACCAGAAGATTTGATCCGCAAAATTGAAGAAGAAACAGGAGTGCAGATTACTGACTACAGTATTAACTTTTTTGGCTACCGCAATCCGCAAGAGGGATAGGGGGTTGGGGAGCAGAGGGGCAGGGGAGCAGGGGAGAAGGGGACAAGGGGGACAAGGGGGACAAGGGGACAAGGAAAATAATTCCTCACTCCTCACTCCTCACTCCTCACTCCTCACTCAGCACTCAGAACTGTTTTGCCCCATGCCCCAATCGAATTAATTTCCAAAAACTGTCTCATCATCGACATCATCATCTAAATCTGCTGACAAAATTGCACCTTCACAGCTCTCAATTAGTCCGATCGCAGGGGTATTTTTCCAATTAACGTTTGTGTTTGGCGTGATTTTCACGGTGTTTAAGAAGGGTTGCTGCGATCGCAAATGTTTTAGTTTTTGAAACGACTCTTTGGAGAACAAGGCACCATTATTAGCGGCCAATTTTTTGTCAGTCGTAGCAAGTACGGCATCACATAAGCAGGCGTTGGTGAGATCGGCAGAATTAAGATTTGTCCCCATCAGGTTTGCCTGTTGCAGGTTTGCGCCTGTGAGGTTTGCCTGTTGTAGGTTTGCGCCTGTGAGGTTGGCGTTTTGTAAGTTCGCACCTGCGAGGTTAGCCTGTTGCAAATTGGCTCCAGCCAAATTCGCCCCCATTAACTCCGCATTAGATAAGTTTGTTTGCTCAAGACTCACCCCAGTTAACATCACTTGCGATAAAGAGGCTCCCGATAAATTGAGTCCAGACAGAGACTTGATTCGGGTTACGAAGGCACTTTTATGCAAAACCGTTGTCCGAGCAATTAGCACACTCAGCACCTCTGGGTTGAATTCTGTTAAATTGACTGGATTCCCACAAGGCCAAAAAGGAACTTTTGTTTCTCGGTAGCAAGCGCAAAGCAATAAAAACACATTTAGTCCCACAGCAGCATTCACCTGTTCAACATTCACAGGGTTTTCCAGTTCGTGAAAATTAGTCAAAGCGTTGTGGGCTATCCCCTCATCTAACCAACGTCCTTGACAGTAAGCACGCCAGAAAGATAAAAGACGTTGAAATAAAACTTCAAACGAAAATTTGTGTTTTTGCTGGCGACGCAATCCGGCGATCGCTAGTTCTTCAATTTCTTGGCTAAGTATCCCGTAACCTAGTAAATTATAAATATTCTGGGCTGCACTACTGAGTTCGAGTACAAAAGTAGGCGTGCCATAAGCCTTTTCTTCGTACTGAGTCAGAAGTTTAAGTTGGGCAACAATCGCATCTGCACAAAGAGATTCTCCTAACTTGAGATGCGAAAATTCAATGAAACTACTTTTTGCTGTGCTTTCGCTTGAGCTTTTTACATCCCAAATTTTAAAATAAAACGCTGGTAAAGTATTAAATTCACCAGCTAGATTAATTTGATGACGTTGCGAGTGTAAAATTTTGAGAGCGATCGCTTGCATCTGCTCAAGTAAATCTTGGGGATGACGATTAGCGAGTAAATTAGCGATCGCTTCTGGAGTCCGGTGAATATGAGCCGATCCTGAACGCAGTAGCATCGTCTTGATCCCACCAATTAGCGGATAACCCAACAACCATCGACTCAGGCGATGATGAATTTCCCATAAGAGAAAAGACTTTTGGGTATTAGCAGCTAACTGCAATAGTTCATCATCTAGCAATCCCTCGCGGTGCAAAATGCCCAACAAATGCAGCATTAGGGGTTGACGGATAAGGGGAGATAATTCTCTTAACTTTGATTGGCTGGCAAATAACCCTGCCTGTTTTAATAATGTAAAGAAATTTTGAGCAATGGGTAATGATTGCACTTTTGCCCACTGTTGAAACCATTGCTTGAATTCGTCCACATCCAATGGCTGAATAATGATTCGTCTCAATAATAGCGGTAGTTCCGAGACGATTTCTGGTAAAGTCGTTGAACGACTTGTCAACACAATTTTGTGGCGGTGCTGAGATTGAAAGTTCAGTAATTGCTGAATAAAAATTGCTTGTGCCCTGATACCCACAGCAGAATGGGGCAATTCATCCAAACCATCCAGCAGCAACAGACAAGGGAGATTTTCTTGCTCTAACCAAGTTGAAAGATTAACACCAAAGGCAGAATTTAGAGTTTCGATTAAAGTTTTACCGTATTTTACATCTCGCAACCTAATTACTATCGGCATCCAAGTAGGGTACAATTCTTGTGCTATCTCCGTTGCCCAAAGTTGGCAAAAACTAGTTTTTCCATAACCCGGTTCTGACTCAATTACAGCGATCGTTTCTAAATCAGTTAACTGTTGCTGTGCCCATGTTTTTAAATCAACTGGTTTAAGAGCTTTTTTATCCTGCTCAGAAATATTTTCTTCTATTGGTAAGCCTTTTTGTGGCACATAGATATCCTTAAGAGCAAAGGATTCCATCAGCAAAGGGATACTGAGGTTTTTAATCAAACTTGCACGGTAATGTTCTCGGTGCAAATCAATTTTTTCACTGACTGTAGAACCAACTTCTGGGGTGATGAAACTGGGAGATAATGAAATCCCCAAACGGAAAAATTTTTGCAGTTGGGCTAAAGGTGCAGCATTCTCGGTGACGACTACCAATATCTCACCAGGAAGTGAGTTAACTAAACGCTGTGTTAGAAGTTTCCCTTCCAGTTCCTCTGCACCATTGGCAACTAACCAAGCGATAGCAGCGTTATTTATTTGTTGCACCAGTAATGAATCTGCAACCGAAGACAGCGCTTGTTCAGCTTGAGTATCAGTCAATTTACCTGGGCTGAGAGTTTTCAGCAATCCTTGTAGTTGCGGATCTTGGAGGATGAGTTTACCCACGTCCTCTTTAAGTATGTGTGCTTGTATCGGTATAATTGCCCGGTCTAACCACGGTTTTTGTAAGCTTGCTTCCTGCTCTAGAATTGCTTGCAAAGCTTGGAGATAGGCAATTTGAAACGCTAGCCATGTGCCTTCGTTACGTTTTAACGGTTTTTTTTGGCTGAGGCTACGCAACAGTTTTTCTGTCAACAGGGAAATGACACTGATTTCTTCCCAAACAATACTTAAGGGCAGTTCTAAAACCTCTGCCAAGGTACAGATATCAAAAGGCATGAGGCTTTTGAGTTCCATATCCTGAACAATGCGGTAGGCAATACCTGCCAATTGCCCCCCAGAAAACCCTCTGATTTGATTGATTGCGATATGGCGTTCTGCCAACCAGTGCCGAATACTCAAGTTCATTTAATCACACAGTGAAGGCTGCATAAGGCAATTATGATCGATTTATCAGTTGACGAAAACAGGTGACAATGGGGAAGACAAAGTTTTGTATCAAAGTTGTTTTCTGATTGGTAAAAAACAGTGCTGATCTAATTGAGTGGACTATGAGCGATCGCCCTTTAAAATTATTGTTAATCGACCAAGACCCGATTTTTCGTCTGGGATTACGGATAGCTTTAGAAGCGATTCCTAATCTCGAAGCGATCGCAGTTGTAGAAACTGACACTGTTGCCTTGCAGATTTTAGCAGAAATTGCCGAAAAAGACCCTAACCAGGTAAATTTAGTAGTTTTAGAATTCGGTAATGGTCGCTCCACAACCAGTCAACAGCTAGGTTTACAATTCTGTCGGCAACTCAGAGCCTTATATCCCAACCTACCAATCCTGCTCCTCAGTTCTATTCAAGAACAAGGACTGCTATTAGCTGCAAAATCTGTTGGTGTAAATGGCTACTGCCCCAAGGGTACGCCACTTCCTGAGTTAGTCGCCGCCATGCAAGAAGTTGCAAATGGTGGTTCCTATTGGTTCCAGGACACAGAAGCAATAATAACTCCTAACTCCTCACTCCTAACTCCTCACTCCCCACTCCCCTTCTCTAAACTGCGAAATAATTTACATTTGTCAGGAATCACTAACATTGATGCTACCCTAGCCGCAGTAACAGCACAATTACAAATTCCTGGTCTACCAGTACTAGATCGAGCCATTCTAGCTGGACAGCGGCGAGAACTGCTAGCGGCTCGTTGGTTGTTAAATCGGTTGTTGCTTTCACCACAAGAAAGGCAAAAAGAACAGATTCCGGCTGCTGATGAGCCACTTTTGACTCCTTTATTCAGTAGTGCCATTCAGCAAAGGCAAACTGTATCACCTTTACTGAGTCCGGGAACCCTACAATCTGCCTTGTTTATATCTTGTGTGACTAAACTTCAATTGCCTTTACGAAATGTCACAGATATTCCTTTAGAAATTGATATCTTTCGTGAAGATAAAAAACGGGAATTACTTTATCTGATCCTACAAAAGTTGAGTGAACAGTTGGATGAATTGCGTACTTCTCAAATAGAGATAAATCAATTAAATGAACTAAAAAATACTTTAATACGTGATTTATGGCAAGCAGCAATTATAGATTTTTTTGGGAAGTTTTCTCAGATCAAAATAGTTAATCAAAACATAGAGATAGTTAATTTATTGCTGCAAAATACAGAGGTTGTACAAAGAGATATTCTCAATAAGATCCCGCTAATTGGTGATTTGTATTCTTATCTCTTATTTCAAACAGAGTTGAACATTGATAATACCTCCTATCCAGTAGTGAGTGCTGAAGCTAAATCTCAAGCATTAATGATTTTAGAGAACTTATTGATTCAGGTAGCGAATGGAGTAGTGCAACCACTATTAAATTATTTAGCAGATGTAGAAGAGATTAAGCAAAACTTTTATGGACGGCAATTGATTTCTACAAGAGAAATTGAGCGGTTTAGAAATGAGTTGTCTTGGAAATATAGATTAAAAAATTATATAGATGAGCCAAAAGCCGTTTTTGAAAGTCGCTATGAGCTATTTGTGATTGCACCTCGTGGCATTGCCAATATTTCAGTTTATGCTCCTCGGAATCAGGAATTAGTAAAACTTTCTAATATTCCCTTAGTAGTGACATTGCTCCTAGAATTTAGTGATGCGATCGCACCGCGTTTAAAATCACTAGTAGCTGTTTTCGGTAGCGGTATAGTTTTTATCCTTACCCAAATAGTTGGTCGAGGTTTAGGTTTAATCGGTCGTGGTATTCTTCAAGGTATTGGTAGCGTTTCGTCAGTAGAAAAGAACTTGAGACGAAATAGCGATCGACCTAAGTGAACCAGCAACACAGAGGGGCAGCTTTCTGTAGTTCTTTTTCCAATGACAAATGACAAATGACAAATGATTTTATCGGGCTAGCAATTTCTTATGTTTACGCTATCAGTCTGCTTGTGATTGGCGAGGGACTACGTAGGCTATTTGGTGTAAAGCCGGATTTGACCCGCAAGGTAATCCATATTGGTGCAGGGATGTGGGCTTTCGGAGTCCTGCTACTATTTAGCCACTGGGAAATCGGGATTATACCTTTTGCTACCTTTATCGGACTAAACTACTTGTTTTACCGCTACCGAATCATCGGCTCAATGGATACCCAAGATAGCTCACCCGGCACAGTTTATTTCGCTATCTCAGTGACATTGCTGTTCGGGCTATTGTGGCGACCAGATGGGCCAGTAGATAGCGCCCCAATTGCTGTAGCTGGGATCATGGCAATGACCTGGGGTGACGCACTAGCAGCATTAATCGGTAAACGTTTTGGGCAACATAAATACCAAGTGGGAAGTTCTATACGTTCCTGGGAAGGTTCAGCAGCAATGTTTATAGCGAGTACAGTAGTAATTTTCTTGGTGCTGTTACTGCTACCTGGTTCGTCGCTGAGTCCTTTTGCAACGCCTTTAAGTTTAGGATGGGCCTTTTTGACGGCAGTAGTAACTGCTACTTTCGCAACTCTAGCAGAGGCAGTCTCACCCCACGGCACAGATAACCTCAGCGTACCTCTAACAGCGGCGGGAGGAGTTTGGATTTTCATGCAGAGTTTGTAGGGCACTCCCAATTACCTCGTTCCCAGTCTAAGGGACTTCCAACTAAAAAAATATCCCATCGCTGTCTAGGCAGGGGAGCAGGGGGCAGGGGGAGAAAGAAAAATATTATCTGAGTAAATTGGATAATTTATTTTCTGGAAGTCCCTAAGACTAGAATTTCAGCTACTCATAATATAGATTCTTAATAAAAACAGCTATTTAACTGCGATGTCTGCGGCAGTCGGTTACGCTCGACGGCTCACTCTAAGCGTTGGCGCAGCCTCTCGTAGAGAAGCCATGCCGTTCGCGTTAGCGTCTCTGAAAGAGAAGGCTTTACGCTGCGCTATCCGTATCGCACTATTAATTCGGCGATTTATACCCCTAATTTTTAGCACCTAATTTTGGAGTACTGCTACTTCACACTACAATACTACTATTTTTAAATTGGCAGTGTTCGGAAACACAATATGTGTGTGATCAAGAACACATATTTTTTAATTGAGACAACTATATGATCTTCCCCACATGGACATACAGCAAGAATACATTTTGCAACATGATGTCCATCTTCTTTCTGTTAACTCCAGTGATACACAGTTATGCTTCATTTTCTGATTGAGCAGAAATTGTCAAAGCATACTTGAAAGGATTTCCCACAATTGAAGAAGGCAGAAGCCTGTAAGTAACAATCAAAACTCTAGTTGCGGGTGATTGCCCACTACTAGAACAAAATTGTGTCGAGATATGTAACACCAGACACAAAGCATCCTTGCTTCAATCTCATGCTTTTAAGCGTGGGATTAAAGCAAAGATGCCTTCATATCTCGTACCTTCTGCCTTCTGAATACATTTTTCATCAAAAAACAACTCTAGCAACATAGGTACAATCAATATGAACTTTAAACAATTTGGTGTATTACTCTCTATATCTACAATTCTTGGACTCAACGTGATTGGGACCAAGGTTTTGGCTCAAGAGTCGCCTAGTATTACTTTTGGAGATGCAATCGGGTCTGGTGGATGTATTGTTGACGATCAGCTTGCTGGAGAGGATGGTAGAACCTTATCGATCGTCTTGGATAACTTTAGTGCATTCAATGGTCAGCGTCAAAGGTGTATTTTACGCGTTCAAACTTTTATTCCAAGTGGTTTCATCATCCAAGATGTACAAGTACTGTACCAAGGCACTACTGATATTGATAGCAAGAGTAGAGGTACCAGTTTAAACAGAACTTATAGCTTTAGTGGTGGTGCTTTTGGTCAAGCTGTAGCTCCCCCTAAGACTACCAAGTTTACATCTAGTAAGGCATTTGCGGAGCAAGATGAGATTACTGTTCTAGCTGCTTCAGGTTTATGTAGTGGTGGTGGGCAAGGACTATTAGGTATTAATCTGATTGCACAATCCTCAGCAGGAAGTTCTATTTTCGTTGATACAGCCGATATCAATGCTGGGGATGTGAGACTGTTTTTTGACCTAAAGCGTTGCGACTAGTTGCTTTTAGCGATTCTGGGGATAGATGGTGATACACCAAACCAAATTCCCAATTTAGTGGTCTTCAATGAGTGGGGGATTTAGACACACCACTCATTGAATCTACTGAAGGTATTCTTCTTTAAGATTACAAATATTCTATTGATGGAGAATAAGATGATGTTGAAATTAAGTGATGCACGTAATTTTTTCATATTAATGTGCTTGTTTTTTTTCTCTTGTTATGACGCCAAGTCATCTAGCGCTGCTGCTCCAGTAAACAACCAGCCACGATTTTCGGTTAATAGGGGATGTAATATAACTTTCAATCCGCAAATAAATCAGTTTACACTTCGCTCTCCTATAACTGTAAAGGCACAATCACCAAGAGCTAGATGTATCATTAGAATTGATACCTCTAATACTCAAAAGCAATTTAGGCTCGTGCCTTTAGCTGTCAAAGGTGTAGTAAAGAAAGCATCAGCACGAGTAGCTATCACATCATTTTTACTTGGTGATAAAGCAACACCATATGAAATAACATATGGAAATGCTAGGAATTTTGATTTGACCAAGCAAATACTTCCAACCAACTATACAACTAAAGGAAAAAGTGTTTTAGGCGTTAATTTAGTATTAACAACAACCGGAGGAGAATTAGTATTGACAGATTTCAAGTTTGCAGTTCAACAAAAATAATAAGCTCAATTTTGAGGGATGCTCCCCAATTCTGATGACGTTGCGTTTGCAATCAAGGTGCTGTCAATATTGGCAAAGGCAGCGAGAACCGCAAAGTCAGTATCCTTGTGGAAGTCAGTAATGATATAGGACTCATATCTGATTTTTGAACTACATTTTAGATAAAACCCTGATAAAAGGGGCTTTTCAGTCTCAAGATGTTTTCAGAAATCAAATCGGAGTCCTATATCAGTACCTTGTTTAAGTTATTATTATAGTGACGACTCCGTGCGTAAGTGCTAATTCCAATTGCGGCGGAAATGGAAGAAGCCTTCTAAAAACTCTTGCAAAGGAATGTTGGTATTTAACTTTTGCTTACTCCACTCTCTTGCAGTTCGTTCCAGAATTTCTGAGAAACTGGGATAGGCAGGAGATAAATTTGCTAGATGTTTGACTTTAATTTTTTGTGATATTGCCAAGGCAATCAAATTAATTAATTCGCCAGCTTCTGCCCCCAATATCGAAGCTCCCAAAATTTCCCCATTGCGTAGCACAATTAATTTACACATACCAGTGGTTTCATCCCGAAGTTGGGCTGCTGCCACTGTTTTAAAATATTGTCGCAAAACTAAAACTTCATTTCGACGAAATTGGCGTTTTGCCTGTGCCTCTGTCAAACCAACTTGTGCCAGCATCGGCACAGAAAATATCGCCCAAGGAATTGAGGGATAATTTACTCGTAACCTGGGAAAAAATAATGCATTGTTCAGGGCAATTTTTGCTTCATAATTAGCGATATTGGCAAAGTCGTAACCACCAATTACATCACCACAAGCATAAATACGGTGGTTAGTGGTTTGCAGTTTATCATTTACCACTAAGCTACGACGATGCCATTTCACACCTACTGCTGCCAGATTTAGAGGTTCAAGATTCGGTTGTTGTCCAGTCGCCACTAAAATTTCATCAGTTTCAATGGCCTTATCTCCTGCTTGAATCCACTTTTTATTTTCAATTAGCCTCACCTGAGTTACTGGTTTTTCGGTGAGGACACGCACACCTTCTACTTCCAACTGCGCCTGAAGCAATATGGCTATCTCAGGGTCTAGATAGGGAAGAACATAAGGATGCTTGACTACTAGCGTCACACTGCAACCAAACCTTGCTAAAGTTTGAGCAATTTCAATGCTTTGGGGAATTCCACCGATAATTACCCAATTTTTGGGTAATGTCGTTCCCTGGAAAGATTGCCAAATATTAGAAAGGGTTAGATAGCCAGTGGCTTGTAATCCTTCAATCTCAGGAATTTCTGGACGCGAACCACTAGCCAGCAAATAAGTACGGGCGCGTAGTAGGCGATTGTTAACGGCAAAAGCCAGTTGGGGTGAAGATTGAAATTGACCACTGCCAACGATGATATCGACCCCCTGCGCCGCTAGGATGGCTAGGGAATGCTGTTCTTGGAGATTTGAGGCGACGCATTGAGCATACAGCATCGCTTCTTGCCATGCCATAGATATATGGCATTCTTCTGAGGTATCAGTGTGTGTGGCATAAATACCAAAACCAGCCGCATCCTTCAACTTCTGCGCTAGTTTACCAATTTCGGTAAGAGCATGGTGATGAGTAAACCCGTAGTCTACTTTGGGTTGTACCAGGGCAACTGTAGCACGCAGTTGGGTTGCAGCAAGTGCAGCATAGTATCCAGCAAGACTGCCGCCAATAATTACAACATCGTAGTCAACGGTCACGTGAATTTAGATTAGAGTTAGGAGTTAAGAGTTAGGAATTGCAGTTAGGAGTTAGGAATTGCAGTTAGGAGTTAGGAATTAAGAATTAAGAGTTAGGAATTAGCAGTTAAGAATTAAAACCCTTTTTTAACTTATAACTCCTAACTCCTAACTTATAACTCCTAACTCTCTTTTAGCGCTGTTAGTAAGCGTTGGTTATCGGACTCTTCACGTACAGCAACCCGGAAAAAGCGATCGCCTAGTTCTTTAAAACTAAGGCAATCGCGGATTAAAATCTGGTGATACTTGAGTAATTGTTGCTGTAACTGGGAAGTAGATTCTTGGGACTCAACCAGTAAAAAGTTCGCAGCACTTGCTTGGGGTTGCAATCCTGGGATTTCAGCTAAACCCTGAAACAGTTGGTTTCGTGCAGGTGATAGCCATGCCCAGGTTTGCTGCTGAAACTCCGTATCTTGGAGTGCTGCAATTGCCGCCGCCGCCGCTAGTGTGTTTACAGGCCAAGGATCTCGCCATAGCTGCCATTTAGCTAGGCAGTCAGGATGTGCGATCGCATATCCTAATCGTAATCCTGGGAGACTGTAAAATTTGGTCAGCGATCGCAATACTACTAAATTCGGATATTCTTGCACCACCGGAATCAGGCTTTGTTCCTCATTGGGCGGCACAAAATCCATAAATGCTTCATCCACCACAACCAAAGCAAATTGCTCCAGATAGGGCAAAATAGACTCCCGTGAAAATAGTTTTCCAGTTGGGTTGTGGGGGTTATTTAGCAATAGTCCTTTGTCCTTTGTCCCCTGTCCTTTGTCAAGGAATAATGACCAATGACCAGTGACTAATACTTCTCTACGAGAGGCTGCGCCAACGACTTCGCTCAGTACAAGTGACAAAGGACACTCCAGCACATTAGCGTTGTACCCTGCCAAGGTTCGGTAGTAATCGCCAAAGGCTGGAGTGATTAAAATTGTCGCGGCTAATTGAGCTAATTCCCTACCGATTAAAGTGAGTAATTCTGCGGAGCCGTTACCCGGCAGAATCCACTCAGACGGCACTTGATGGAAGTGACTGAGAGCTAGTCTCAGTTCACTATAGTTTGGGTCTGGATAGTGCTTAAGATTACCAATGTGGGACTTAATAGCAGCGATCGCGCTATTTGGAGGCCCCAATGGGCTGATGCTAGCAGAAAAATCCAGAATAGCATCAGGGGGACAGCCAGCCAGTGCTGCTGCCCAGGCTAAATTTCCCCCGTGTGCAGGTTGCCGCATTAAAAAAGGGTTCCCGAAGACAGAACCTATGCTTTTGGGGGTGCTACCTTTTCTCTAAACAGTTTTCCTGCGGAGAAGGCAGGAACCCTCGTCGCTGGAATTTCCATTTTTTCATTTGTTTTCGGGTTGCGACCTTCACGGGCTTTACGTTCCCGTGATTCAAATGAGCCAAATCCCACCAATGTCACCTTATCACCAGAGGAAACCGCTTCAATAATCGTTTCCAAAGCGGCAGTTAAGACTGCATCCGCTTGTTTCTTGGTAACACTAGCCTTTTCAGCTACGGCATCAACTAATTCACCTTTGTTCATGTCAAACTCCTGAAGGTTTACTTGAGATTTCAGTACGGATGCACATTAATACATCCGTACTGAAATCTTTGTTTGCGGAAATACAAAAATCATCCTTTGGGAGTATTTTTTCTCAAAACGGCTGTACATCCCATCGGCTCGACTTTTCAATGAATCATTCTAAGGTGTTGTAGCCTGATGTGGATAGATGAAACCATTAATTTATATAGATTTCAGGATTTTTTGTAATTTTAGGGTACTTGTTTCACTAAAAACCACCCCAAAAGTAGGAAAAAATACCTAGTAAATCCCGCAATTGCAAAGAAAACAGGGGAGTGGGGAGGTGGGAGATGGTCAATGTTTGTTGGCATTCATTACCGATGTTGAAGAGTTATTGCTGAGATTAAGCAATTTTTATGAAAATCGAAGGCTCAGGTTCCCGATTTATCTAAAAAGTCGGGGATTTTGCTGACTTTTCATGTCTTCTGAAAAATCCAACGCAAAATTTAACCTCCTAACAAGCTTCTTTAGTCAAGAAGGGGTAAAAATTAAAGCTTTTTCCCTAGAAAGCTATCCATTAGTCACATCTTTCTTAACATTTGTGTAGCGATGCCTACGGCGGTAAACTACGCTGCGATAACTTCTCCTCTGCAAGACGTTACGCGTAGCTTGCTTCGACCTAGTATTTATGACGAACGCAGGCACTCAACAAACCCTTGTAAGAATAAATGCTGAAAGCCCCTGAGTATGTGGCTGTTGAATATCCGCACATTCATGGCGAGTGAGTCAATCCCCAGCAGAAATTTTGTGTTGCACCCAAGCCCGAAAAGCACGGGTAGTAGCAATTTCCCCATTCTTTTTAGCTTCTTGAATAAACCGAGGAATCTCCTTCACCGACACAGATGCAAAAGTAGGGCTGGTTTGAACTTCTGAATATTGTCCACCTGCAAGCGTGTAAACTCGCAACACACTGTCGTTATAACGCCAAAATTCGGTAACTCCCATTGCAGCATAAAGCCTCAGCTTGTCTATTGCAGACCTGGAATATTCCACTTCCAGCACCAGGTCAGGGGGCGGGTCGATAGCTATATCAATATTTTCTTTATCTCGAACTAGGGCTTCATTTTGAATGTAGTAGCTACTATCTGGCTCGGCTCCCCGCTGCAAATCATCCCGCATTAAAGTTAATGAACCAGCGCGTCTAATTTCCCAGCCCAACTCTTCACACAGGACAACAACAAAACCTTCAATTACACGGTTTGAGTTCTCGTGCGGCATTTGTGGGGTCATAATTTCTAAGGTTCCATTGTCATAAGCCAGTCGGGAGTTACGATTTGAACCCATTTCAGCCAACATGGTTTTAAATGTTTGCCAGCTAATGTTTTGGAGTAAAACCCGATTTTCTGCGGGTGTTGTTATTGCCACCATAGTTTAGTTCTTTGCAACAAACCTTTTTCCAGTACTGTATCCCTACACCGAACCTTTTACCAAATTCGTTGTATATTGAGTACAAAATCAGGTAAAACATTTTCGCCGGAAATAGTTTGAGGACATTTTAAAACTTCCACATCTTGTCCTGGACGATAAATTTCTACTTCCTGTTTTTTTCGGTTGATCAACCAACCTAGACGACAACCATTTTCGATATACTCTTGCATCTTATTCTGAGTTTTTTTCAAGCTGTCATTAGGTGAAAGGATCTCGATGACAAAATCAGGACATAGAGGAATAAATTTTTCTTTTTGTTCTTTATTTAAAGCATCCCAACGAGATTTTTCTACCCACGAAACATCTGGAGAACGGTCAGCCCCGGATGGTAAAGTAAATCCAGTTGATGAATCAAAAACTTCGCCCAATTGATTTTGGTCGTTCCACAACCATATTTGAGCGTTAATAGTAGAATTAGTTTTTCCTGTTTCTCCTCCCGTAGGTGGCATTATAATCAACTCTCCTTGGGCATTGCGTTCTAATTTTAAATCGGGGTTTTCTTCACACAATTGATAAAACTGCTCTATTGTCAGTTTAATTACAGAATTGAGGTTTAATGTAAGTGCTGTCATAAGAGTATTTCCCTTTTTATTAGATGAGTGTGCTACAAATCTATATCCATATATTTCAAGGGCTTTCTCGGCAATTATACTAACACCATCTGTTGCGCTGAGTAACACCCCAGAATTAATATAATGCGATGTGCAACTTATTCTTAAAACCCCACTTCCATTCCTCTTCCCGAAAGGTCGATAGGCTTTGATTCTTGCTCCCCTTCCCTGGTAGGGAAGGGGTTGTAGGTTAGGTTTGAGAGTATAGTTGCACATGGCATAATATAAGTCATTTTCATTCTTCTCTACCCTGTAGCCCACCTCTACGACTGGCGAGTTTTTTTCGATTTCATCTTCATCCAATAAATGTTTACCATAAGCAACAATCCTAGTGTAAATTTGGTGCAAACGTTTGGCCAATGGGACTTTATTTGTAGAGTTTTTCAAACCAAGAAATTCAACAAAATCTAAAACTTCCTCTTGTTTTTCTTGTGGAAGAGAACGCCACTTTGTTAATAGCTCTTGTTCTGAAATCATTAGTATTTACTCACTACTGCTACTTCTATTGTGATTGGGTATTTTTATTGTAGAATGACATTTAAACTTAAACCTACTCGTAAAAAAGAAGATCCCCAACTTCTTTAAGAAGTTGGGGATCTGAGCCTTTAGCAGAGGTGATTCACCTACTAATTATCTTTAATTACCTGCCAGGACTCTTCAACCCACGACGCTCAAGGATTTGCCGCACTTCAGGGCTAGGGGCGTAGTTATAGCCGTAAGAGGAGTTCTCTGAGTCATCCATAATCTGAGGTGTAAGCAACACAATTACCTCTTGACGCTGGTTCTGTCGGTTTGTACTTCTAAATAGCGAACCAATCAGTGGAAGATCACCTAAGATAGGAATTTTGGAGACAGCTGTTCGGTCTTGGTCTTGAATTATACCACTCAGGATTAGTGTTTGACCATCTCGTAAGCGAATTAAGCCAGAAGTAAGAGAGCGCTCAGACACTAAAATAATTTGTCCATTTCCTGTATTTTCTGAGCCTGAAGGAGCGCTGACAGTAGGGGCAACCGATAAAGAAACGAACCCATTATCATCAATCCGCTCAATTTTTACACTCAAGGTTAAGCCAACTTTTTGTTTCTCAATTGTTCTTTCTGTCCTAGAACCACCGGAAGTATCCGTTGTTTCGAGGGTTATATTTCCCACTACTTCTTGAGTCAGATTGACCAGAGCCTGCTGACCTTCTTGGACAATTAAGGTTGGATCGGTCAAAATCTTAGCATTGCCATTTGTAACCTGAGCCTTCAAACTAGCGAGAAGACTTTTGGTAAACCGATATGGTGATGTAATAGTGCTAGTGACATTATTGATGATCGGTGTACTACTCAAGCTATTTCTCGCTTCATCACTGGTAGCTGGTCTGGCACCCCCAAAATTCAGAGAGGCGACACCACCATCATTGCTAAAGTAGTTGTTACCAACCCCAAAAGAAAAGCTAGTGTTGTAGTCCTGAATATTCGAGAGGTTGACATCAATAATCTTGACGTTGACTACCACTTGACGACGGCGGATATCAAGCTGAGTTAGTTGAGCCATCGCAATCTCAATCAGTCTAGGAGGGCCAATTAAGGTCAGGGAATTGGTGCGCTCGTCTCCTAATGCCTGTAAACCTCTTAATAATGGACTAGAGTCTTGAAAACTAGCACGTTGGGTTTCCAGTTTGGTTTCTGTGGTCGTCTGAGTTTGGGTGATGGGAGCAGCGGCAGTACCCACGGCTACGGCACTAACACTGGTAACTAGTCGTTCGCGGCTGACGGCACTTTCTGCTCCTAAGCCAACCAAAAAATTTAGTGCGGTTCCCACTGTCACCTGATTGAGTCGCAGGTTACGCATAACCATGTCACGTGTTGCATTAGGTAGTTTAGCCCCAACAAAAACTGTACGACCACTACGGTTAGCTTCTAAACCGCTGAGGCGCAAAACGTAGTTAAATACATCTTGCACTGGCTCATTTTCTATATCTAAAGAAATAGTTTGAGAAACTGCTGGTGCATTAGCACCGCCACCTGGCTGACCTCCACCAGCTTGCTCTCCTCCCACGTAAGCTAAGTTCAAACCAGCAGCACGGGCAAGCAATGATAAAACCTCACGTACTGGGGCATCTCGCAGTACTAGCCGAGGTACACGTTCCTGAGTTGCTAAGTCAACAGTGCTAGGAGAAGCATCGGTAGCGGAAATAGCAATATCTCCCACTGGTGGGGCGACGGCTCTAGGTAAGAAAGGTGGAGCCTGACTCAGAGGTTGACCTGGCCCAGCAGCTTGTGCAGGTTGTCCGTCAATGGTGACTTGCGGGTTAGGAACGAGAACACCTGGATTTTGACCAGGTTGGGCTGGAGTCGTAACAGGTGGTGCTGTGGATGTTGGGGCTGTTGGCGTTGGCGCTGATGCTGTAGTGCCTGTTGAAGGGCTAAAGCTGAGTGTAATCCCATTTTGCGATCGCATCACAGGTTGACTGCCAGGTGCATCGTTGCTGCCAGTTACCGTCACCCGAATACTATTAGCATCAAGCTGACTAACCTCAACAGAGGCAATTCCTGGTGCTGGGTTATCTTGACGAAAACTATTACCTTGTGGTAATCGTAATTGAGTGTTGATAACATCCGCGACTAAAGCCTTGCCTCTTTTTGTAGTGAAAACTTGGGGGCGCGACCCAGAAGAAGTTTTCAAAGCAACGCTAATTCCACCATTAACTGGAGTTAACTGGACATTAGTAACTTGACTAATTTGTGCCCAAACTGGTTGAGCCGCCAAAAATACAAAAGCGGCAGTACCTAAAATAAAACTATTACCGTGAAGCTGTTTCACAGTTCATTCCTCACCTTATAAAACCCTGTTTACATACAATTTTGAGTAGGCAGTTAGAAACCGCACGCCAATTGCTTATGGGGAAACCCCATTGGTGCTAGCCTCTTCCTGCGGGAGAAGACCACGCTTTGACTACACGAGACTTTACCCACCTACCCTGCGGGAACGTCAACGGCGAACGTGAGTTTCAAAACCCTCAATTTTTCCTTAGTCTGCGGAAAGGGTTTGTCTACGCTTGTGTAGCCGCGAATTCTATATTCGTCCTAGCTCTAATTTGACTACTTTTTCGGAGCAGCTTTAGCTGCTGCGGCTATTGCTTCTGGACTAAGTGGCATCAATACCTGTAACTGGAATGATGTATTAATCGCTGCTGGACCAACCTGCATCGGCGTTTTGTCTAATGGGGATCTTGACTCTACTGGAGCCAAAGTTGCTTGATAATCTTTAACTATTAACAAAGGCTGTAACCGCTCAATGTTACGAATTATCGATTGTGTTTGTTCATAAGTTGCTGTAATCTCGGCATTAATACTACTGCGTTGCAGCTTGCCGTCAACCAGTAGTCCTAGACTTCCATCGGTAATCGGTTCTGGTTTTTGGGAAATTGGCACAAATTTCTTCAGTTTGGCTCTTACTGCATTCATAGAAGTTGGAGTATTGCCAGACTCAACTAAGCGGTTCAAATCCAATAGCAATGTATCTAAGGTTTTTTCGTTAGCAAATAAACTTAAAACCTGAACTTTTTGCTGCTTTGCTTGTGCTAGTTCGTCTTTAACTTTGTCAATCTGTTTGATATTGGCTTTTTTTTGCTCAATTTGCCCTTGCAGTTCAGTGCTTTTGGCTTGCTGCTGCTGATAGCTTTCCCAAGCTGGCATCAGCAGGTTTAACACTATATAACCTGCTCCCGCTAAACCAGCTACCCCCACCAAGATTCCAATAATTTTTGGTGTGAAAGCAATACCAAATACTACAGGTGAGGCTGGCGCTGCCTGATCGAATTCCCCACCTTGTTCGGCAAAATTTAAATCATCACTCAGCGTCATTTTGAAATGACTCCTGTTTGTTGCATATTACGAATTCGAGTTACTAACCCCACTGTGCCTTTTTTTTCTAACTCTCGAATTAATTCCGACGCTGGAACGTCGTTCATGCTCGATTGAATAGTGTATTTAACTACTTGAGGTGGCTTAATAATTACATCAGTAGAAGATTGACTCGCACTTGCTGTTAAGGGAGCCTCTACTAAGGTTGCTGTCAGAATTCTGGTTTCTGTGGACTTCAAAAACTGAGACTGTTGTAAACTTAATAAAAAATCATTGACATCATTAAAAGAACGAGCCAATCCGTTAATTTCTAATCCCCCTGCGGGATTATTTGGTGGCTGACCTGCTGCTGCTGCAATGGGTGGGATTTGCTTGATATTCTCGATTTGCACTGCGCTTGGGATGCGATCGCGCAAATCTTGCAGCATGGCTGACCAAGGACGAATCTGGTCAAATACAGTTACTAAAGCTTGGGTTTCACCTTTAATTGCATTTGTCTCGGCTTTGATTTTGTTCAGATTTCCTATCTCTGTATCTAACCTCTTGCTTTCTTGGTCTAGTTGTGCAATCTGACCATCTAATTCAACAATCTTCCCTTGCAGCAACCACCAACTAACTCCTAATAAAGCCGGAAGACCTATACCTACTGCAACTCCCACATACAGTAGTGTCAAATCCCCTGTAGGAAATTTTAGAGCTATTCCTCCCTTTCTCTCTGGCTTTTTCTGGAATGCTGGGCGGTCTTTAAGAAAGTTAACATCTAGGCTGTACATTTTGTTACACCTCCCGCATTCCTAGACCGAGTACAATCGCCAAGCCAGAGCGTTGTACCTGTGGATATTTATCAGTGTCAACTTCCAAAGATAAAGACCCGATTGGATCTATTTGGGTAGTTGGCAAACTCAATCGTTGAGTAAAAAATTCATCTAGCTGTTGAAGTCCACCTCCTGGCCCAGCTAATAAAATCTGCGCTACCTCCAAATTTTCACTTTGGTTCAGGTAAAAATCGATGGAACGGCGCAGTTCATCCGTTAGTTCTCCCAAGACTCTCAATATGGCAGCCATGCCAGGATCGAGTTCGGTAACGCCAGTTTTACCGCCGTCTATGGGAGTTGCAGGAATAACCATTCCGTGTAACAATTCCATATCTCGTGATGTAGGTAAGCTCATTGCCCTTGCTAAGGCAGTTTGCATTTGATAAGTCCCGATGGGGACTGTGCGTGAAAATTGCGGCACTCCGTTAACGATGATGGCGATTTCTGTACTGTCGAACTCGATATCAACTAGTACTGCTGCTTCTTGCGGGCCAAATTGTCGCAGTTGTTCGCGAATAGTCCGAATCAGAGCAAAACTGTTAATTTCTAAAACATCAATTTGTAATCCTGCCTGCTCGAAGGTACTTATATAGGTATCCGTGATCTCCTTGCGGGTCGCCACTAAGAGTACGTGTACTTTTTCAATGCCATCTTCATCTACAAAATACCCAAGTTTCTGATAATCTACATCAGCCTCTTCACGAGGATAGGGTAAATACAAACCTGCTTCATGGTTCAGCACCATTTCTCGCAGTTCTTTGTCGTCTAACTCTGCTGGCACTGGTATAATCCGAACGATAGAATCTCGTCCTGGTACACCGGTAGCAACGTGAGAAGTTTTGATTTTGCTCTCAGCTAGCGCTTGCTGGATTAATTGCGCCATTGCTGGAGGGTCGCTGATTTGACCATCGATAACTATCCCTTCTGGAACTGCTACCGATGTATAGATTTCTAGTTTCAAGCCTTGACCCTGCTTGCGTAGCTGAACAACATTTACCCGTTCGGGAGCAAGTTCAATGCCTACCCCTTTTTTCGATTTGCCAAACAGACTATTGAAGCTTTTTACCACAGTTGTGCCCGCTGGACTGCTAAATTGAAAATTTAAATTTGTTGCAGTAAAGGCGTTATATATTACGTCTTTACGGGTAATTTATTTAGCCTATAATCTCAACAATTCTGTCTAAGCTTTTCACACCGATCAAGCGTAAAAATACTGGGAAAATGATTCAATTGCGAAAATTTAAACAACTTGTTGCTTTTGTACTGCTTGGCTTATTAACCAGTTGGGTTGTAAGTTGCAGCACAGGTAATGTTAATACAAGTACAAAACAAGCTACTTCAGGAGCGGGAACTGTTGAGTTTTGGACAATGCAACTCCAACCTCAATTTACCGACTACTTCAAAAGCCTAATTGCGAATTTTGAATCGCAAAATCCAGGTATAAAGATTAACTGGGTTGATGTACCTTGGGCAGCAATGGAGAACAAAATATTAACAGCTGTCTCCGCAAAAACGCCACCTGATGTAGTCAACTTAAATCCGGGTTTTGCTTCCCAACTTGCCGGACGAAATGCCTGGTTAGATTTAGATGTGAAAGTCCCAAATGATGTACGTTCCTCCTATCTGCCGAATATCTGGAAAGCAAGTACGCTTAATGGCAAGAGTTTTGGGATTCCCTGGTATCTCACCACACGGTTAACCATTTATAACACTGATTTATTAAAACAGGCAGGTATCAATAAAGTCCCCGCAACCTACGCAGAATTGGCACAAGCCGCGCAACAAATTAAAGACAAGACGGGTAAGTATGCCTTTTTTGTGACTTTCGTACCGCAAGATTCCGGTGAAGTGCTGGAATCTTTCGTGCAAATGGGAGTGACCTTAATAGATGCTGAGGGTAAAGCGGCGTTTAATTCGGCACAAGGAAAAGCCGCGTTTCAGTATTGGGTAGACTTGTATAAAAAAGGTTTGCTTCCTAAAGAGGCTTTAACCCAAGGACATCGCCATGCGATCGATTTATACCAATCTGGAGAGACTGCATTTTTAGCTTCTGGGCCAGAGTTCCTGAAAACGATCGCTAATAATGCCCCAAAAATTGCTCAAGCTTCAGAAATAGCACCTCAACTCACTGGTGACACAGGTAAGAAAAATGTCGCAGTAATGAACATAGTTATTCCCCGCGATAGTAAACAACCAGATGGCGCAGTGAAGTTTGCTTTATTTGTCACCAATGACGAAAATCAGTTAGCCTTTGCTAAAGCTGCAAATGTCCTACCTTCTACAATCAAAGCATTGTCTGATACTTACTTTAAAGATGTTCCAGCTAATGCTTCAACAGTAGAAAAAGCGCGAGTTATCACTGCTAAACAATTACAACAAGCAGAAATATTAACCCCTACTTTGAAGGATTTTAATAAACTGCAAAAGGCAGTTTATGAGAACTTGCAAGCAGCAATGTTAGATCAGAAGACAGTAGATAAAGCTGTAGAGGATGCGGCGCAAGAGTGGAACAACAGATAAATTCGTAATTCGTACCTCGACTTCTCTACGAGACGCTACGCGAACGCTCGGCAACCTAATTCGTAATTATGATTTACGAATTATATTGGTGGTTGATAAAAAATCGCCTACTAAATAAAGGGAACCACACAAAACGATTAAATCGTCTGTGGTAGCGGCTTCTAGTGCTGTGAATAAATCTGGATGGATTTGGCGATCGCTTAATTCGGGACAGAGGCTGTAAGCTAGGTTTGATAAGTAGTCTAGATCAGCGGAAGTTCTGCCGGCCCAAGGTTCTACTGGTATTGGCACTAAATAAAGGCGATCGCCTGGTCGCAGTAATGCGGTAAAAATATCAGTATGATCCTTATCGGCAAACATTCCCATCACCCAATTTATGGGTTTGGGGTTAATTGCGTCTAAGCTATCAACATATTGGCGGAGAACTTGGGCGGCGGCGGTATTATGAGCGCCATCAAGTAATAATTTATGGTTTTTCCAAGTAGTCCATTGCATCCGCCCCGGCCATTTAGTTTTGGCCATGCCGTTAATTATGGCTTCTTCGGAAATCTGCCAACCCTGTTGTTGGAGAATTTCTAAAGCAGCTATTGCCAAAGCTGAATTAGTTAACTGAATTTGTCCCGCTAACGGCAAAGGGTATTTAATAGAGTGATGGGCTGATTCTTTGATTTCCCCCTCTGCCCCTCGGTCACTGAGCGTAGTCGAAGTGCCCCTCTGCTCCTCTGCTTCACATATATACTCTGCCCATCCTGTAGCGATTTCACGGGCGGGTTGAGGGGTAAAAATTGGACATTGTAATTCTAAAGCACGCGATCGCACCACTTTCTCTGCCTCTGATGGTAATGGCCCAACCACAACAGGGCATCCAGGTTTGAGAATACCAGCTTTTTCTCTAGCAATATCAGCAAGGGTAGGGCCAAGTTGTTGCCAGTGTTCCCGGCTAATGGAAGTGATGAGCGTAACCAGAGGTTCCAAGCATACATTGGTGGCATCTAAGCGCCCTCCTAGCCCGACTTCTACCACAGCTACATCAACTTGTTGCTGGGCAAAATATAACCAAGCGGCCGCCGTAATTACTTCAAACTGAGTTGGTGATTCGTCATCAGGGCGAATAACCGCTTGGACTTTTTTTAATAATTGGCTTAATTCCTCAGAGGAAATTGGCTGTTCATTCAGACAAATACGTTCTGTCCAATCAACTAAATGGGGGGAAGTGTAGCGTCCTGTACGATAACCAGCCTCAGTGAGTACCGAGGAAAGATAGGCACACACTGAACCTTTGCCATTAGTGCCAGCAACATGAATTACCGGGACTTGGTGATGGGGATTGCCGAGATTTGCCAATAGATTGACAATGTGATCGAGTCCTAAATGGACACCAAAGCGTTGCAGGGGTTGTATTACAGAATCGATATCCAAGGTAGAGAAATGGGGGATGAGGGAGCAGGGGAGCAGCACTTCGGCTACGCTCAGTGACCAAGGAGCAGAGGAGCAAGGGAGAAGTTGCAGTCAGTTTTTCTCCTCTGCCTCTTGTACCCCATGTCCCATTAATCGATATGAACAAAACCGACTGCCTCTGTGAAGATAAACAGTCGGTTAAAAATGATGATATTGAGCCTAATTTAAGCTTCTCTATCCAAAAAGCCTTGAATTTGTCTTAAAGCCGCAGCGCCAATATTAAACACTGCCCAGCTAGCGGCAATAACAACTGGTGCTAAAACGATCGCTATACGAAAATCGATATCCATATCTAGAACCCCTCTCTTAAGTAGAAATTAAAGTTTTGTCAACAGCTCTCATTTTTATTTTTAGCTGAAGTGGGCAATTTTTCCAAATACAAATGTAAAGAATGTTTAATTTATGGGGTATTGGGGATTGGGAATTGGGGAAAGGGAAAAGGGAAAAGGGTAAGGGGAAAGGGGAAAGATTAAATTCATTCCTTTTCCCTTTAACCTTTAACCTTTTCCCCTGCCCGCCTGCCCGCCTGCCCCTCTGCTCCTTGGTCACTGAGCGTAGCCGAAGTGCTGCTCCCCTGCCTCCCCACTCCCTACTATTAAGCCTTGCTAAAACCAATATCAGTACCCTTACCGGCATGAACTAAAGCTAACTTTTGGTAACGTTTAGCGTGTTCAATCAGTTCTGCGGCTTCAACATCTGTTACTTGCCGTAACACTTTACCTGGAATACCGACAACTAGGGACAAAGGCGGTACATTTTTAGTTACCACTGCGCCAGCACCAATAATGCTACCAGCGCCCACTCGTACCCCGTCTAAAATCACTGCGCCAATGCCAATCAAACTTCCACGCTCAATGTAAGCAGAATGTACTACAGCACGATGCCCTACGGTAACATGATCTTCTAAAATTGTTGGAAAACCAGCATCACCATGTAAAATTGCACCATCCTGAATATTTGTGCATTCGCCAATTTCAATCCGTTCTACATCTCCCCTCACCACTGCTCCATACCAAATGCTCACTCCTGTTGCTATATTTACCGAACCCATAACAACAGCATTGCTCGCAATGAAGGCAGCTTGAGAAAAATCAGGAGATGTCCAGTAAGAAGCGGTAGACACGATAGAATATGAATATGGTACCCAGGAACACTGGAGAAACTCCAACCTTTGAGGCTGGTTGCACAACCAGGATATCACAGCGTCAAGCCTCTACGCTGAGGAAAACACTAGTGAACAATGTTCCTGCCGCAACACCGTGTTTGTGCAGCAGTGAGCAAGTAACCCAAAGTGGTTGAGCCGAAGTGTATAATCCGACCCACTAGTGCTGGTGAAGACAAAATTATGTTTGTACGCACTTCATGATGAATCCAGGTTTGCAGTACCCGATGTTTGGGCCGGAAATACAGTGTCCCCATTGTCGCCAGACTATTCCGGCGCTGACACTAACAGATACCTATTTGTGCCCTCGTCATGGCGCGTTTGAAGCTAATCCTAAAAATGGAGAGTTAATCCATTTGCAATCGGGGCGTCATTGGCGGAGGTGGAATAATGAATGGTATAGACAACATACTCATCCTGATGGTATTCGCTTTGAAATTCACGAAGCATTAGATAAGCTCTATACCCAAGGCTTTCGAGCAACACGAGTAATTATTGCTCGACGCTATCAGGAATTGATGAGTGGCTACTTAGAACGCAGCACGCCTTGGCGTTCTGGACAACCAGAAGCTACTGCTGCGCGTTTGTACGGTTTACCCGTGGAGTTTAGCCCCGATACTTCAGAAGATGACTGTTGGGAAGTGATTAATTTTGACTTGGAAAAAGAGCCTGGTGTCCCTGTACGCTACCCTTATTTCAGGTTGTTTGAGTAAAGTTAGGAGTTAGGAGTGAGGAGTTAGGAGTTAAATTCAATTTAGAACTCATAACTTACAACTCCTAACTTTTGTTATGCACCACGCTTCTATTCGGACTGCGAATATTCATCGAGCGATCGCTTTCTACGAACTTTTAGGGTTTACAATCTCAGAACGCTTTACCACAGGCTACACCCTAGCTTGCTGGATGGAAGGATTGGGCGGCAGAATTGAACTGATCCAAATTCCCGAACCAAAACCAGCCCCAGATGCCTTTGCTGACGAACATTATGTGGGATATTATCATCTCTCGTTCGATCTAACTGAGATGACACCAGATTTACCTAGCTGGTTGACAAATTTGCAAGAACGTGTATTGGTAGCTACTGAGAGTCAAACCGAAGGATTAGAACCGTTGAAGGTGCTTTTAGAACCGACACAACAGCAAATAGGCGATCGCATTTACGAAGTAGCTTTCATCGCCGATACCGATGGTTTACCTCTGGAATTCATTCGGGTTTTAGCAAAACTCCCGTAATTTAGCTTTTTTATGACCTTTGTTGCTAATATATTGTTTTTCTGTATTGTTACTGAAGTAACAGATTTTTTTGCCAGATTAAAGTGTAGTCACTCTCCAAAATAACTATGTAACTTAATTTACAGATAAATCTGCTAAATACATGTATGGATTTTCCAAATTTTATTCTAAATTTTATAAATATCCCTTGCCGTTATTACTTTTAAGTTTATGGCTAGTAGCTGTTTTTTTGTTGAGCGATCGACCCGCTCATAGTCAACATCCTGTTATATCTACTAACAAAGAAAAATATCAGTCAACCTTGCTAGCAAAAAGAATAATGCCCTCAACACTGACAGAAAATGTCCGCAAGACAGTGCTGGAGAATGGTCTAACTGTCCTGACAAAGGAAGTGCATACTGCGCCAGTGGTGACGGTGCAGGTGTGGTACAAGGTTGGCTCACGCAACGAAGAACCGGGGGTGAATGGCATTGCCCACCAATTGGAACACATGATGTTTAAAGGCACAAAAAACCGTCCAATTCAATTTGGACGTTTGTTTAGTGCTTTAGGTAGTGATTCCAATGCTTTCACCAGCTACGATCAAACTGCATATTACGGTACTGTGGAGCGAAACAAGCTGAAAGCGCTCTTGGTGCTGGAAGCAGACAGAATGCGAAATTCCCAGATTGAGCCAGAGCAATTAGCCAGTGAAAAGCGGGTAGTAATTTCTGAGTTGCAGGGTTACGAAAATAGTCCAGAATATCGCCTCAACCGCGCTGTCATGCAAGCGGTGTTTCCCAATCATGCTTATGGGTTGCCTGTAGGTGGCACCAAAGCTGATGTCGAGAAATTTGAAGTTGAGCAGGTAGAAAAATATTACCGCAATTTTTACAGTCCCGATAATGCTGTCTTGGTGATTGTGGGAGATTTTCAAACTGCAAATACTCTGGAAACAATTAAAGAGGTGTTTGGTAAATTACCCAGGCAGGAGGCAGGAAGCAGGAGGCAGGGGGCAGGGGGCAGGGGGCAGGAGGCAGGGAGCAGGGGGCAGGGAGCAGGGGGCAGGGAGCAGGGGGCAGGAGTTATTTCTCCCTCATCTCTATCACTCAGCACTCCCATAATATTGCGAGAACCGGGAGCAGGGAGGCTGTTACAGGCGGTGTATCCGTTACCGGATGCAAATCAACCTGATGTCCCGGCGCTGGATGTGATGGATTACATCTTGACAGAGGGACGGAATTCTAGACTTTATCAGGCATTGGTGGAATCAGGTTTAGCTAGTGAAGTTACAGCATCCGTCACCAGTTTGCGAGAATCTGGCTGGTATGAAGTATTGGTGACGGCTGGAGCTAAACAAGATTTGAAAAAAATTGACTCAATGTTGAGTAGTGCGATCGCCAATGTAGCAGAAAAAGGTGTGACATCTGAGGAAGTAGAACGAGCTAAAACTCAACTAATAGCAGATGTAATTTTGAGTAACCGTGATATCACTTCTCAAGCAATGCGATTGGGCACTGATGAGACAACCGTTGGTGATTATCGCTACACAGACCGCTATTTGGCAGCTGTTCGTCTGGTGGAGCCGACGGATGTTGTTGCTGTGATTAACAAATACCTGACGAAAGAAGCGCGGACAGTAGGATTTTTTGAACCAACCCAGAAGCGGCTAACAGAAGTTACTGACAAACCACACTCAGCCCAAACTACAGAAAATTTTTCTCCTGGCGCACCTGTGCTTTTTTCTGAGGTAATAAAATACTTACCACCCGTGGATTTGGCTACAGATACGATTGCCCAAGTCTTACCCCAGGAATTTAAATTGACTAACGGATTGCGGATATTACTGTTACCCGATCGCAGTACTCCCACCGTTACCTTGAGCGGTTATATTCAAGCTGGGACGGAATTTGATCCAGAGAATAAAGCTGGATTAGCTGCTTTTGTGGCAGATAATTTGCTAAATGGGACTAAGAGCAAGGATGTTTTAACTATTGCTAAAGTCTTAGGAGAACGAGGGGCAAGTCTAGACTTTCAAACCTACCGCGAAGGCGTACATATCGAAGGTGATAGTCTAGCAGATGATTTGCCGATACTCCTGGAGATATTGGCAGATGTTGCTAAAAATAGTACCTTTCCAAGCCAAGAGTTGGAACTGCATCGCCAACAAACTTTAACTGATTTGCAACAGGAATTAGATGAGCCATCAGAAGTAGCCAGAAGAGTATTTGTTCAGTCAATTTATCCGAAAAAACACCCCTTACATGCTTTTCCCACAGAGGAGAGTTTACAGCAGATTCAGCGCCAGGATGTGATTGATTTTAAAGCTAAACATTATCGTCCAGATACAACAGTGCTAGCGCTGGTGGGAGATTTTGATCTAGACAAAGTGCGATCGCTGATTAAAAATAAGTTTGGAGACTGGGAAGTTAGCGGAAAAGCACCCACATTAAAATATCCTCCGGTGGCAATGCCACAGAAAATAGTTAGTGTCAACCCAGTTTTACCAGATAAAGCCCAAGCTGTAACTTATATGGGTTACACAGGCATTAACCGTTACGATCCTCGATTTCATGCAGCTTTAGTATTGAACCAGATTTTGGGAGGCGATACCTTATCTAGTAGACTAGGTGCAGAAGTGCGCGATCGCCAAGGTTTGAGCTATGGAATTTATAGCTCTTTTCAAGTCGGAAAGAATGTAGGGACATTTTTGATTGAGATGCAGACTAGTCCTGAAGATAGCAGTAAAGCGATCGCTAGTACCCGCCAAATGCTACAGCAAATCCATCAACAAGGCGTCACGGCGCTGGAAGTAGAGACAGCTAAACGCACCCTCATCAGCAACTACAACGTTTCCCTGGCAAACCCAGAGGAATTAACAGATAGAATTCTGATGAATGAGGTGTATGGACTAGATAAAGTAGAATTGCACTCCTTCACTGATAAAATCCAGAAAGTCACCCTTGCCGAAGTTAATCAAGTGGCTCGTGAGTTACTCCACCCAGATCAAATCGTAGTCGTTACTGCTGGGCCATCTGTGTTAGCAGAAAAAAGTATTAGGTAGAGATAAGGCACTGGGCATGGATAATATAAAGAATAGGTAAAGTGGTTTTCCCGCTACCTATTAGTTATTCTTGCTCATCAGCATTGCCTTTTGAGAATTAGTGATGAAAATTTATAACTGTTTTTACGAAATTGCAATTAAATCCCTTCGTTTCACAATTCCTACTTGGGTACAAATATTACGGCGTAACTACGTGATATTAACGTTACTCCTAGCTCTAAATTTCATCGCTGCTACTCCAGCAATGGCAGCGAATAAGTCTTTTGATTTGCTCAAGCAACCAGCTACAGAAATTACAATTAACTTGGGTAATGCGGCTAACGAACTCAAGTTTGAGCCAAATCATTTGGAATTTGAGGTTGGTAAACGCTATCAACTACAGCTTAATAATCCCAGCCAACTGAAGCACTATTTTACTGCTAAAGATTTTGCCGATGGCATCTGGACACAAAAAGTTGAAGCAGGGAAAGTAGAAATCAAAGGAGCCATTCACGAACTAGAACTCAAACCCGATGCTGAAGCCGAATGGGTATTTGTCCCCCTAAAATCTGGTACTTATGGCTTACGTTGTACAATACCGGGACATACAGAAGCAGGTATGACTGGAGAGATTGCCATCAAGAATTAAAAATAATTGAGCTAAATACAACATTTCATTAAGGTGATTAAATTCTCTGCGTACCTCTGCGCTTAACTTTGCGCCCCTACCCTACGGGAAGGCAAAGCGCCTATGCGTTTAAATTTCAACCCTCAATTCATCACAATTTTAGATAAAACTGTACTAACTCCCATAGTGTTAAATTATAGATATTATTTCTCAATTAATCTAGAGAAAGCATTCATACCTCAGCGTCAGAGCCACCAGTAATTATTAATTTCCTATGAACATTTTCAGTAACTTACTTTCTCAAGCCACTCAACCTGCACCTGCGAAAAAACAGCGCCGAGGAATTGAGATCAAATCGCCACGTGAAATTGAAATCATGCGGCAATCATCGGCAATTGTCGCAACTGTCCTAAAAGAAATTGCCGAGCTTGTAAAGCCAGGAATGACCACGGCTGATTTGGATATTTATGCAGAAAAACGTATCCGCGAAATGGGTGCAACACCAAGTTTTAAAGGATATCACGGTTTTCCCGGTTCTATTTGCTCCAGCATTAATAATGAAGCAGTACATGGCATTCCTAGCCCCAAAAAAGTGATTCGCGTTGGGGATGTATTAAAAGTAGATACAGGCGCTTATTACCAAGGTTTTCATGGTGATTCTTGCATTTCAATTGCTGTCGGTGAAGTGACGCAAGAAGCTGCTAAATTAATTCGTGTAGCAGAAGAAGCTTTATATAAAGGCATTGAGCAAGTCAAGGCTGGTGTATACCTACTTGACTTAGCTGGAGCAATTGAAGATCATGTGAAATCTAACGGTTTTAGTATAGTCGAAGAATTTACTGGGCACGGTGTCGGTCGTAACCTGCATGAAGAACCTTCAGTATTCAACTACCGTACTCGTGAGATGCCAAATGTTAAACTCCGGGCGGGGATGACGCTGGCAATTGAACCAATTTTAAATGCAGGTTCTAGACACACGCGGACATTATCTGACCGTTGGACAGCAGTCACTATGGATAATTCTTTGTCGGCTCAGTTTGAGCATACAGTTTTGGTGACAGAGACAGGTTATGAGATTTTGACTGACCGTTCTAAGGTGTAACTGTTAGTTGTAATTATTTGTTTTTGAAAGAGGTAAAGCGTCAAAAAAGGGCGATTTGCCTCTTTATTTTTTTTAATGTAGAGGTTAGCAAAGGTAAGTGAAATTATCCTAGACGATGAAATTTATTACGGATAAGATAAGAAAAACACTCGTATTTACTCAAAAATGGCAAGTTTTTTTGAACCTATACCTCACATTTCTTTTGTTGCATTTTATCTGTGGATTTCGACTCTTAATTTGTTACCAATAGCAAGCGCTGCAACTCCCAAAAATGCTGACAGGCAAGTAATTTGCCAAGCCAAGAAATTAGGACATGATGAAGCGCTTTTCTTATACCTAAGAAAACCGCAAGGAGAATTTGAAGATGGAGGTGCAATTAATTTATATGAAGACGCAAAGTTACAAGTACTAGCTAAAGGTATTCAAAATTGGATTTACGTTAGCGTTATCGATGCAGATAGTCCTAAAGAAAAAGGTTTAGAAGGTTGGATGCGTAGTAGCAGCCTAAAATGTAGTGGTAATGTAGCTCAGGTTCAGCCTGCACTTTGCGAAGTAACTGGGTTGCAATCAGGGCAATTAGCTTTACGTGCTACAGCTGGTGGAAAGTCAACAACAGGTTTAGATAATGGCAACAACATCACATTACTTAAACCAGATATTGTATCACTCCAAGGTCGCCCAACACCTTGGGTTGAAGTGCGTGTTACTAATAGCCCAAACAACAGAATTTTAGGAAGAGAGGGGTGGATTAATTCTGAATACATACTTTGCTATAGCCAAGAAAACAATGATGCAATAAATTATCCGTAAAATAGCTGTAGTTTTTAAGGACATCCCTCATCTGTTCGAGAACTGCTATATACTAATCCTATCTAATTTGCAAAAATTCACGGTGTCCAGATACCCGACTTATTTAAGAAGTCGGGTATCTAATATTTAACGAATGATTTTAGTACTGGTATATTTGACTGATAGCTGCATAATTAGTTTTATAAATAGGAAGCATTTCTTTAGCCTGTACAGAAACAAAAGTACTCTCTGGAATCGCTTGTAATAAATTTATTGCTTGCTGCCATTTATCTTGTGCTTGCTGCCGACTTAGTTGTGAATGAGGTGAATTTCGCACAAATAAATTAGCTTCCATTGCTAGTTTTTGGGCTGACTCTAAGTTTGCTAAAGCTTTCTTTTCAATCAACACTCTTTGACTGATAGATTTATAGTTAATCTGATAGTAAGCCAATTTATTCTTTGCTTGGTCATAAACTGATGTCTTGTGAGGAATGCTATCTAACAAGATGATTGCCTGATGCCATTTGTTTTGTGCTTGTTGCCAGACTTTTAGAGGATGCGGTGGCTTTTGAACCAAAGAAGCAGCCTCCATACCAAGTTTTTGAGCAGATTTAAAGTTGGTGATGGCACTTCCTTCTTGAGTTAAACTTAGACTTTGTTCTCTAATTTTCAAACTACCAAAAGTTAAGATTAATAAACTTGAAGTTATAATCAAAGCTGAACGTAATATTGTTGGTGTTAAAAACTTTGATAATATCCCTATTTTCTGGCTAATAATTGCTTCTTTACTACTTTCCTGTTCAATCTTTTTCAAGGCTTGTTCTGCCTGTAGACTTAAAGTATCACCCTGAATAATTAAAGCAGCAATTTGTTCTTGGAAAGAATCACAATCATTGAGAATATCTGTCAATTCTTGAAATTTTCCCTCACTCGATATAATTAATTCGTGGTCATCGTCTAACCACTCTAAAGCGAAACCAGATTTACCATAAAAAGCTGAGACACCTAATAAAATATTTAATAAGCTGCGACTATTTTTAATAGTATCAAAAATATAATTTAATTTTTGCTGTAACTGTAATAGTTGTTTTTGACAATCGCTAATTTTTTCAATTTGATGTCTTAAAATATTAGCTTTACCCCAGCCTAAGTCAAGTTTAAAAATATTATTAAATATTTTAAATTCTTTGGGAATACTTAAATTAATAATATCAGAATTAAGTTGATTTACTAATTGAATATCACTGAGAATATCAGTAGCTATTGCTTGCAAAAAATAACCCCATTCAATCCAAACATCAATTTTTGATTGTAAATCAGTTAATGAGATTTTAGTTTCTGAGTTACCAAATTTTTCTGCGATCGCTGGATCGACTAATCCCAAATTAGGTATAAATAAAGTAGCTACGCTCAGTCTAGGAAGTGTAGCGATCGCAGAATTATTGATGCGATCAAATTTCAATTCTTGAGCGATTACTTTTTTAATATTCCGTAACCGTTCTTGAGCATTATTGATTAGGATAATTTGTTCCATTATTTGATTAGAATCGCCAATAGTCAGTTTTAAATTCTGAATTAGTGTTGGCAATTCACTAACAAGTATTTCTAGGTTAGCCCAAAAGTGTTGAATGTTAAGAGAAATCCGATAAAAACAGCCCAAAATATGTTAA
>NZ_JAVRCS010000047.1:0-46630 GCF_034530635.1 Nostoc sp. EspVER01 | reverse complement strand
TCCAATGGTCGAGTGAGAAAACTTTTTCTCTCCCGACAATTAATCCACCCTGCCTTCCCGCGTCGGGAAGGGGGGTTAGGTTTTGGTGGACTTTTCCACATAACCTGAAAAGTCAGTCGTTACACAGGGCGAAGGCACGGGTTTTCAGAAACCCTTACTGGGTAAGGATCTGGAACAAAAAATAGGCTAAACGATAAAATGCGGAAACCCTTGCTATCAAAGGTTTCGTATACAGATGATGGGTTTGCTCTGGCTCGTTGCATCCGTTTGCAATTTCCGGAAAGTGGAAAAGCAAAGCATGAACGAGAATCGGGTTGTTACCGAAAACTTGCTCAAAACGATGAAATATCAAAATGTTTCGACACAATCAGAAAGTGCAGATTTGACAACCTGCATGGAAAGTCGAAAATGGATATTTGCGATTTTTCCCCAGTTGAACTGGAGAAAATAGCGTGAAGTCAGTGGAATCTATATCGTACTAGCCGTAGTCAAGAACAACTTCCAAATGCGAGTTTACATATTTGACATCTTGATATGTCAAATACCTGAACTTGTGAACTCCTGGCTGAGAGCAAGCGTCACGCTACACAAACACGAAACGATGCTTTAGCAAACCCTAAATAGCAATTTAAGGGATTGCTGTACAATGAGATGGCTTTTTGCTGTATATTAGCCTAATTATTGATTTACAGACGATTATATCCTCATATAGATGCTTGTCAACAGACTGTAACATTATATGTACGTATTTATATGGAGACGCACATCAATAACCCATATTGACCACGTAATAATCTGGGTTTTAGCCATCGTGTAAAAAACCTACACCTGTCAGGGGGATTAAAGTTGTTGGCTTATTCGTATCAATGAAAGTATTTCATGAACGAGTAAGCTTTTCTTATCTCAAAGAAATTTTGGGCAACCCGTACATCTAATTCCACTGTCTCTATCAGGCACAGCGATCGCTCTTTGCGGGCGGATAGCCATCACAAAGCGCGCTCAACGAAAGCAGCGATCGCTCAATGCTACTGACTATAGGTAAAGTCAAATAGAGTGCGATCGCCACTGAGGTATTTTTGTGAACACTACCATGCCAGCAATACAATTAGAAGATGTTTAAAATTTTGAATAGTCCGTCAAACTATTGTTATATAAAGCTTTTCAGAAATTATTTAATCGTTTTATTTGTTGATTAGACTAGGAATCAAGTTTTTTGAAAGTCAGGAATCAAATTGTTCAACCGTTATTTCTTCTTTGTCAGGAAATAACAAGCATTTGATGCGCTAAAATTGTTCAACCGAATTATTTGTCTACAGTAGTCGGTTATTTTTTCGTATGATAACTTTAGGTCACTCGAAAATAGAATTACATGACTACGAGCATTAGTTTTAAGATTAGTTTTGACTATAATAAGCTAATCAGCATTCAAGTTGCATAATCAGGGCGGGCAAGATGCCATTAGTGTCAACTTAAGGTTAAAATCCATTTGTCAACGATAGGTTTTGTTAGAAACGAAGTATAAAGGTGAACTTTTTCTGACTTCTATACACAAGCTGGGAGTGATGCTAATAAACAAAGCATTAATAGTCCCTGAAAAAGTTCGTTTTTTGTCCCTTGAAAACCGAATTATTCAGCCTAAATGCTTATTGACATAGTAAGTTTGAGCTTAACTTGACACCAATGGCAAGATGCCCACCCCACAAGATATTGAGAAAATTTTCATCTGCAAATTAGATGTGTTTTAGCTTAACTATATTCAGTGCTTGGGCAAATTCTTTATGAAGTAGGGTAGCGTGATAAACATCTGTTTGGATTTGATCCTCTATACTACTTTTACATAAATATTTGTTCTGTATGTTACTATAATCCAGCTTTTCACCGTATTTACGACGAGAGCGTTTATTGGGGTCAGGATTTTGATAAGGTACGTACAATGCTGAATCGTAGCGTAACTTGGAAATTATATGCAAGTTAACTTGTCGAGCCATCTGCAAAGCGTTATTGTTACCAAAATGTCCATCTATTACTAAGTAAGTAAGTGGAACAAATCCAGATAGTAATTTGAACAGCGAATTAATCATTTTTTGAATTCGCACTAATTCAGATGTTAAAGTAACCTCCACCTTATTTTTGTTCTTGCTCCCTTTTGGTCGCCCACGTCCACACTTTTCTTTGGGTTTGATTTCTGGTTTTGGCGCTACATTACTTTTTTCTACATCCTTCCTGATTACCTGTTCTATTATCGCTATTACAGGGTTGCGTTATCCATTTGCCTTCAAGATTCTGGTAAAAAGTTCCCAGAAGTTGGGAACCGTTCCAAACTCGATACAGTTCTCCCAAATCATCTGGCACTGAGTCAATTTCAATTTCTGGCGCTACTGCGTCAGCTAAGTGGTCAACATATTCCTCAAACTCTGCTTGATCCGGGGCTTGGTTGTCAAATTCATCTTGTACAATCATTTGAGTAACCTCATTGATGGGGTTTAACAAAAGGCGATCGCCTTTTTGCTTTCATCAATACATTAGTTACTTTAGTAGCTAAAAATCAAGAAAATATCTAAAACTTTAATTAGTTACTTCAAGAGTGCTAAGGAAGTCGCTTAGAGAAATACCCAATGCTGCACAAATAGCCTCTAATACTTTAATAGAGACACTTTCAGACTCACCGTACTCTAGTTTTTTGATGTTCTGATGGGAGCATTCCCCTCCTGTGGCTGCAATTTCATCAGCTAGTTTCTGCCGCGATTTTTTACCGCGTAATCGCTTTAGAAGCTCCCCCCTCTCGTTATTCCAAGCAACGAATACAACATCTGCAACATAAATATACATTTTAGTTTCTTTTTTACCCTTCTCACTCATATAATAGCTACAGCAGTAAACAAAGACCGGAATTTTGGGCTACTACAGTTTACAAACAATGAGGAGATTAAGATGAAAGCGATCGCATCAGGATAGATTTAATTTCTGGAGTCCCTTACTGTTCTCCTTGGCAATAATTTCGATATTAGAAAGCCTTCTTGGAATAACTCGCGTACATCAGCGAGATTTTAAGAGTTCTAGTCCGATTATTAGGCTTAAGGATAACTCAACTGTGAGAACCAGGGAAAATCCAGTTGGAGTTGATCGTGTTTTCGTAGATGCTTTCAATACTAAACACTTGCGAGTAGCCTTTCTGATACGACAATTGGCTGGTAGTTTAGGTGAGATATGATTTGAACAAAAGTCTTGGTTACTTGGTTGAAATTACCCAAAGTATATTGTAATATTGCAATCCATTGAATTTTAAAAAAGCTAAGTATAAATAGGGTGCGTTACGTCGGAGTCCGTAATGCACCAAAGCTTTCGGACGGTGCGTAACGCAACGCTTTCACACCCTGCGTATATTTCCAAAATCAAACATGAGTCCTATAGTAAAGCAGGCTAATTTGGCAAAGTGGTTATGTAAAGATGTTAAGTTATAAAAGCCTTATTGATATATGGAGTTAAAAAAGGTTCTTGGGTGAAGTACGTGCAGATTAAATCCTTAGAAACTACAGTAACATTTGCAACAGAAAAAGACTTACCTTTTGTCAAGGCTCTCGCAGATGCCCATCGCCATGAGATAGGTTTTGTTAATAGAGCTACTTTGGCTGAGGCAATAGCTCATAAGGAAATTTTATGTACGTCTCATGGCTTCTTGCATTTTCATCACAGGCGTGACAGAATATCCACTTTATACCATCTTTCTGTTTCCCCATCTCACCGCCGACAAGGGGTAGGTTTTAAACTAATTAGAGCATGGGAAGAATATAGCAGAACATCCGGTATAAAAACTTTACGCCTCAAATGTCCATTAGATTTGGAAGCTAATGGTTTTTATTGCCGAATGGGCTTTAGTCGAGTCAATATTGAACCAGGAGTAAAACGCAGTTTAGTTGTGTGGCACAAAAAATTAGTGTCTGCAACACCATTAAGTTCTCAATTTGTTGCATCTTTTAGTGCGGGTGGTTCCCAATTGCAGCGCCTTTTTGAACTATGGAAATCAGGCGGTGATTTGGAACGTAATCCCTTTGCTTACGTTATTTATTCACCTATCACTTGCCCACCATCTACTACCAAATTTTTGCAGCAACAAAAAGATGTAGCAAACATTAAAAGTGTCTGGTTAGATTGTGGTGCTTATCAAGTGCAGCAAGGTAAACGAACTTATGATGAACTTCTTGCCTTTTTAGATAAATTTTATAAAGAAAATCAGTGGGCAGATGGGTATGTATTACCTGACATTGTACCTTTAAGCACAGATAATGATGAGATTGTAGAGTACAAAGTCCGTGACACACTCTACCATTGTGAGGCATTTTATAGCAAAATGCCTAATTATGTACAAGAGCGTGCGATCGCTCCCGTACAGGGACGTACTATCAAGCAAATCAATCGTTGTATCGAAACCTATGCGAGACTTGGTATTCGCAGAATTGGCTTTGGTTCTTGGGGAACATCAGGCCCTAACGGAAGTGTCAATATGATATCTTTTGAGAGCTTGGCATTATTTAAAAAAGTCTGTGATATTGCTAGAGAACATGGAATGCTTGTTCACTGTTTTGGGATTGGCGGGCCAAACAGCTATAATCGCCTCCGCAGACATAACTTAATTCCCGATACTCTCGATAGCACAACTTGGTGGAAAGCTGGAGGCTTTGGCAGTATCTTTTTCCCCAATAAATCTCAAATTCAAATTACAGTGAGACGTAGTTTTGAAACCACGAAAGCGGGTGTAGAAAAGCTCAAAAGAGATACTCACCACTCCTGTTATTTTTGTGAAAGTATTGAGCAATTAAGAACTAGCCGAAATCATCGAATTATGCACAACCTAGTCGCTTGGTTGGATACATTGGAGCGTGATTTATGAACAAAAGATTGACTCTCCACCTACAGCAAAATACCACTTTGTCAAGAGTGGCGGTTATTCTGGAAAATTTTTCTATTCAACAAACAGATATTGACCAGTTAGCGGTTCTCTGTAAACTTGGAGCTACTGTTTTACAAAAAAATGTTTTTCCCTTTCTGCGTAACCTTTCTATTCTCGACAAAAAGAATCCATCTAGTTTAACTTCACTAGGTAAAGTAGCGGCTGATATTCAACAATCAAACCCAGCTTTACTAGGCGATTTTTTACACTTAGTAATTTATCAGCTACATCTTTTCGACCCTGATAAAAGGTTCTCCTGGGCTTATGCAACTGTCGTACAACAACTGTGGTTACGAAAAGAAGTTATTTTATCACCTGCTGAAAAAAAGTCCATAGTGGGAGAAGTGATTGAAAAAGCTGCTGTGAACTTTGAACTTACTGCCAGTGAAATAGCATTCAGTGATAGCAGTATCACTGGTGTCTTGAACTGGTTACATTCTCTATCACCCTGTGTAATTAAATCAGAAGGAAAATCCGAATACTTCAGTCGTCGCTACTTCTGCGCTGCTCCTATTTTTATAATGGCGGTAGACGCGATTTACAAACAACGGCAACGAACCTATGGAACTAAGATTTTCTTGCGCGAAGACATTAAAGACGCTATCTGTCAAATGCTTTTGCTAGATCCGAGTGGGTTAGACGGCACTCTAGATAATGCAAAATGCACCTATGATTATGACCAAGGAGAGTTCTTTGACTGTGGGTATGAAGGGGGTTATGGACAGTGGATTATGTTAAATAAATCCCCAGAGTGGACTCAATTAATTTAAAAATTTATATTCCCTTCAAACCTATATATGAAACGACTATTTATGAAGAAATTATTAGAGCAACTAGAATCAATTCAAGCAATTGTAGATACCGTTAGTCCATCTCAGATTGAAAGCGAACTTGAAAGTATAGCCCATAATTATGAATTATATGCTATCAGCTACGACCCACTCGAACAAGTTAAAACACTTCGAGATCGTTTAATTGATGAAATTGGTAAGGGAAAGCCTGTCAATGGCTACCTAAGTGCTGACTATGGCTATGGTAAAACAGCAACCCTGATTTATTTGTGGTCTGAGTGCAGGCAGAATACAATTGTAGCTGTGCCACCGTTCAAATTTAAAGAATTGGGCGACTTAATGGTTGCCACTTATGCCTGGATTAAGGCAAGTTTAGAACAATCCTCCCCTAGTCTTGTTCCTAAAATTGAGGCACTATATTCTCAGTACGGTCTAAAGTCTCAACAAGAACAAGCCGCAGAAATAGCCCGCAAGTACAGAGTCTCTGAAGACAAAGCTCTGAAAATTGTTCAAGAATTAAAAACTGACACCACCAATACTGATAGTGTTCTAAATTTTTGGCAGGAGAGTGTTTCTATTTTGCGGGAAGCAGGTTTTAAGGGGTTAGCAATATTTGCTGACGAATGTCAAGAATTCCTGCGGACTGAAGAGGGATCTAGCGTTCGTATCCAGATTTTGAGCGATTTAGTCAAAGGAATGCGGGCTTTAGGTTCTACACCTGTCGCACTCATTCTCGGAATGCCTACCACGCCCACTGAATCAGCGATTGAAGAACAGGCTGGTGATATTATCCACCGGATGCAGGAGCAGAAAGTATCGCTGCGATTAACTGACGCTTATAAATCTGATTTTCCGGGTAAGCTTTGGGATTTTTTGTGTGAGAAGTTTTTGCCAGAAGATAAGTCTCAGGGAAACGAGTTAGTAGATTTAGCAACCCTTGAAAGTTTGGGACAGTTGTGCGAGCGCAAAGACCTGGGAAACGGCCCTCGCACCGTTATCGAAGTCTTTAAACGCATAGTTACTTTTGCTCAAGAAAAAGGGAAGCCGTATACTCCTCTGGATTTGATTGAGGATTATCTTGAGGGACGAGTGCAGTTATACGGTACGCAGCAGCACAAAATTAGTGATGCTATTAACAAAGTAGAGTCAGTGATTTCCTTTAAAAAACATCCAAAAGGACGAGAAGTAATTAAGCTTCTTGCTAGTTTTCCATCGGGTGTGAACGCAAGTATCGCTGAGAGCTTCAGACTGTTAAAGAGTTTAAAAAAGCTGGCAGAAGACGACGATTTTTATGGTTCGTACATTGTACAACCAACCGAACGTAGCTTTGCCTTAGTTGCTCTTCTTCAAACAACTCCTCCTACAGTCATTGATAAAATTCTTGGGTCATTTCGTCGTAGCTGGTTTGGAGAGTGGAATGATGCTCAAAAAGAAAAGATAGCAACAACGATTTTCTGCCAGGAAATTCTCCCCTTACTTTTCCCAGTTTCTCGCTCTGGTCAGAAAGCCAATTGGAATTGGCGCTATAAAGGTGAATGGCAAGAGGATAGATTTGGATTTTATAATTTTTTGACCGGCTCTCCTGAGAGATATAATTTAGAGTTTCCCAACCGTTCTGTCGTTATTAGTGTTGGTGGTGAAGACTCTGACTTGATGAGATTTACTCCGCCGGAAGAAACTCACTTAGACTGGCGATTTTACTTGAGGTATGACCAGAATGCAGCTAATGTTCCACAAAGATTAACTGCGATCGCGGGGACAGGTCAAGTAGATTTCCACCTTCAGCTTGCTCGAAGCGAAAGGGAATATCCGACAGCTTTCGGCTTACTCCGCAAAATCATGGTTGCCGAACAGTGTTCAGCTTGTACGTTGCTTAATTTATCTAATTATATTCAAAACTGGCTCTCAAGCCATCCTGAAGTCAGCGCATCAGATAGAGATAGATTAGAACATCACCGTCAGGAGTGCCACGCCTTAGCTCTGCGGCTGCTATTCCCATCAATTGCATCAGAAACCTGGAAAATTCTCGGTTTAGAGGCAGTCAATGGTACGGAAACAAAACTGATAGAATCTGTGTTTTATCAAAAGTGTAAAACTCTATTTCCGAACTATCAATCTTTCTACACAAATCTGCGTCCAGCACTTCTCAAGTATAAGGTAGCGCTTGAGAAAATTTCGTTGTCTGTTCGCCGGGGTCGTCAGTTTTATCAAGCCTCAAAGGAAGATTTTGAAAATTTATTTGAAGTTGCGGGTTCTGGTCTGCCTAGCCTTTTGGCAATTTTGAAACAGCACAGTTTGATTAGTGAATCCAAAATTGCTAGTAAGAAAACAGAAAATTCTCAAGTTCAATTTACTGTTCATCCTCTGGAATCCTTGATTCAAAACCAACTCAAATCAAAAGAGGCAGTTGAAAATGTACAGGGTCAGGAAACTCAGATATGGAAAGAGGTCAAAAAACTTGGCTATCTTCAAGAAGAGTTTGAGGAAGCACTGGAATGGTTGCAACGTCGTCGCTATATAGAATGGGAGCGACCAAGGGGAATCATTCGCACTTCTGTGGCAGAACTAGACCTTAATGATTTGAAGGGTCAGTTAAATGAACTTCGCACTCATGTTTCTTCATTACTAGAAATTTTTGATGAGAAGCTTTTAGACGAGGTTCTTAGCGACCTCAATGAAGCAGAAACAACTCTTTCTTCAGTAGCAACTTCACCACAGGGGTTTAAGACAACTGAAGAGAAACTAACTTTATCTAAAGACTTTGATAGCGCAGCGTTAGCGAGTATTCGAGCGTCTGGCGTAGAGACTGCACAGAAGTTCGCGCAACACAAGGATGATGTGGTTCTTGATGGAGTTTATAGAACAATACAAAACCTAAGCGATCGCCTGGAAATATTTCGCCGGGATAAACGTTATACTCTGCAAAAAGAACTAGGTGAAATGACACGAAAATTAGAAGATTTAACGCTCGAATTGAAGGCTTCTAAAGTTAGTCAGGCAATTCTTACTATGAGTGGTTTAGAAGATTGTTTTAATGACCATCGAAAGACTTTAGAAAAACAATTTTTACAGCTAGATCAAGATTGCCATAATATAGCCAGTTCGGTTGCCTTAGAAGAAGCAGACATTCTGAAATTACATCATCAACTCAATCACTGTAAGCAGTTTTTGCAAACTAACGAAAGCACTCAAAAAAAACTTATTGATTTAGTAGCTGGTCTCGAACAGTGGCGAATTATTTTGACACGTGCTGAGAATTTACGAAACAGTTTGAGTAACGATTCAGAACATCTAGTGCGGTATAACGATGAGTTTGTTGACCGAGTGGTAGAGCATTTTAGCCGTCATGGGGTAAAAAGTTTTAGAGAATACGATCTGCTGCAAAAACCCTTGGCTGAAATTGAAGTTATTATTAAAGGTGAGAGGCGATCGCGTCGAGATAGTTTCGACCAACTACTAACTCAATACGAAGATTTATTGTGTCTAATTGCTCCTAATGAACGTTATTTGAAAGACAGATGCAAATTTGATGATGAAGACCGTGAAGGGTCTTATGAAGCCCTAAGACAAGTTTTTTGGGAAAAACTACTCCAGCAGTGCAAAAATTGGATTTTAGACTGGGAGCAACTAGAAAGAGATTTATACTTTATTGCCCGAAACCGCGAACAAGATGTGACGGCTTTTTTGAATCAAGTCAGCAATTTAAAAACACAGTTACTATCAAAAATAGACTTTTGTAAAGAAGCACTCACAGACTTTGAAAACCTTGAAGCCCAGGTTAACGAAATCAAATCTATTTTTGATAAATGTCTGGGTTTGCATGAGGAATTGAGCAAAATTCACCTTCCAAAGGATGAAAATGTTCTAGAAGAAGAAAGACAGTTTTTAAATGTCATTAGCACAGTAGAAACTGGTCTTACAATTAGCCAGGTTTGTCAAAGTTTACCAGATAATCAGGATGTATGGAAACTTTTAAAGACTTTGCACAAAAAGGGATACTTAGAGATTACGCTCCGCCAACGAGATTAATTTTTACTTTGAAAGCAAGGGTATTTTTGAATAAAAATAGCCAGACTACCGTAGCACTCCGATTAAGTGATAAGCAATAAAATAGAATAAACTTTCTACTTATACACTTAAAGGTACTATGTCCAAGATAATTCCAATTTTTTATTTACCTAAAGAGTATCCAGAGGATATGAGCATACTTGCAAAGGGTCTTGTAGTGAATAACGGTCAGACCTTAAAGAATGCTTTGTATTGGCTAGAAGGTAAGCTAGTTACTCACAAAGTAAATAAAGGAAAACCAGCAGGTACGCCTATGTCTGCTACAACTATAAAAAACTATTTAGCGGGTTTTTATGTTCTCGATCTGTATAAAGCAGATGGATATATATACTCAGAGACAAACACTAAAAAGACCACAGCATCGATTTCTGTTCAATCAACAATCAAAGTTATTAATTCTTTACAAGACATATCACATAATTTGCCCTCTATTGAAGTTTTTAATGAAAATTTAACTCAGATTTGTTCTCAGTACTCGCAACTTGTTAAAGATTACACTAACGCTAGGTTTCAACTTCATGAAAAACATCAATTATCTGAAAATCCAGAACCATCACTACTTCAAAAATTATTAATACAACACTGTGGCTACAGCTATGTTGGTAATCCAGGGGTGGGTTATCTGGATTTGTTTTATAGAGACAAAATACAAATTGACAATTACTTAAACCTCTTAGACTTCATTTTAAATAATTACCGCGATATTGCCCGAAAAAGTCTTGGTTTAGTTCCAGTTTCTCAAATTCGTGATACAATTTTGAGTTACGTATCAGCTTATACAGAAGAAGACTTCAAAAAACATCTGATTCAGTTGCAGCTCACTCACCGTATCGAATTAAGAACAACTAAATCTCAGCTTGCCCGTAATATGGGAATTGAGTTAATTGACATTCGAGGAGTCAAGTATGGATTTATCAAACTTCTGGAACCTATGGCTGTTTAACTATGTCCTATCAAAATGTTAAGGGAAAACTCATAGAACCTGCTCTAAATCCCTATGTCGCTTCTGGCTCTGCCATGTCAGTATTAGAGCAGAACTATGATTTTACAATTGTTCATACAAAATTTATTAACAATCTTCTAGAAGAGGTTAGACAATCACTGAAAATAAAGAGAACAATAAAACTATTTTTTGTTGGAGATTATGGATATGGCAAGACAACTTTATTAAATCTTATAGCCAAAGAATTTCGTGAAACAACCGGTATCTGCATACCCATTAAATTCTCTGAGATAGTTACGCCAGTCGCTGCTTCTAGTCACCCTGATAAGCACTTTGAGAGTCTTCTGGGAGCTATTTTAACCAAGATGTATAACGTTTTGGTTCAAGAAGGATATTTGACAAAACAAGATGAAGGACTATTTAAGGAGATAGAGTTGATCGATCTCTTCGACGTTTTTTTTAAAATGCTGGAACGAACCCAGAAACAGAATATATTAATTGCTTTTGATGAAGTAGAACTCCTCTTTTCCAACCTAGAACTAAAACTTTCATATTTTATGACTTTTTTGCACGGGTTGTCGGAAAAATTTTCAAACCGACCTGGTTGGGGATTGTGTATAAGTGTCACTCAAGAATACTATAGTCAAATAATTTCAGAGGCTAGACAGTTACAAGAAGCTAGGTTTAATTTTAAAATTATCACTCCTCTCCCTTTAATAGAAGTTAAAGAATACATAGAAACAAAAAATAGTGCAGTTACTTTGAGAACGACTGATAAAATTTATCCTTTTGAAGAGGAGGTAATTGATTTTATAACAGTAGTCTCTGGAGGGGTTCCAAGATATGTAGAAACTATTGGCCAATTGCTTTGGGCAGAAGCAGAACCCCACCACACATCGGTTAGTATTGAAACTGCTAGAAGAATTTTCAGTAATACTTATCGAGTTTACGCATCACCGTATTTCTCTGAGTTACGGGACAGTTTCAATTTTACGGAAGAAGCTGAAGCTTTTTTGAATATTCTCTTTTTTAGCGGTGGGAGAAGACAGTCAGTTCCAGAACTTTTGAAGTTGAAGGATGCTTGTTCAATTTCATATTTTTATGGGCTGTCCGTTGAACAAGCTAATTCTAGACTGAAAAAAGCAAGTACAGAACTCAGAAATAAGTTAGGGGCACAGTACTTAGAAGTGTTTGGGCAAAAACCATATAGGTACACTCTCACTAGCTTAGTTTTCCAAGATATCTTCCGTTCGCGTGAAAGAATTTAATAAGAGATAGTATTGAATATATGACCCAAAAAGACTCTAATAATTATCCTAAATTAAAGGGAAATATTATAACGGATGAAATCAAGTCATTGCGAAGAAAAGTGTTAGAAATAATGGCTCCATACAGGAGACCTATTTCTTCTATTTTACCAGAGAAAAGAGAAGTAGATGAAAAGGAAATCTACGATATTTATTACATAGACGCTATTGCTGAAAAATTGCGAGAAGCTCCGGGAAATATATCTACCAATACACTCCGTGAATGGTTAAATCAATTTGATACGTTGATTGAGAAGAATATAGCTTATTTGCTTTTGAAAGAAATTCAATTTTTTTCAGAAGATAATATTAAGTCATCCGTGAGGAATTTACGAGACAAACTTCTGGATTTTCTAATCGATCAAGAACATTTAAGGGAAGTATTTCATTCTCTTGAAAACCCAGCAGCAAAGACTGAAATACAATTTAAAAGGTGGTTACGTAATAAAGTTATCCGGTATGCTTGGCTTCCTCAACCACAAACAACAGGTGTTGAAAGCCAGCATGGACTTTGGGACTATTATGAAATTCATGCTCTTACTGGTTCTGAAACTGCTTGCCCTTCTGCAAGTAAACCTAGACTCCTAAAAGATTATTTTGAAAATCCTTGGTACAACGATCCTGAAAATGTAACCCCGGAAAATACTGTTTTTGTTTTTATGGATTACATAAATGGAACTGGGAGACAATTGTCCAAATGTGTTCCCCTCATCAACGATCTATTGGAACAGTCCCCTCAATGGAAAAAGTCATTTTTTATTTTTATGTATATTGCTCAATCAAAAGTTTTTAAAAAAGAAAATGTAAGTTTATCATCAGAAAACTGGCAGACAATTTACAATGAACCAGTGTTTTCCTATAAAGATTCAAAAATTATGCAAATTCTATCTAGTCATAAAATATTAGAAATAGAATATGAAAATTTTGTCAATAAATATTGTCAACGCGCTGGAAGCACATCTTTAGGATATCTCGACTCTGGCTCTCTAACTTGCTTTTACCGTAGTTGCCCTAACAATACCTTGACATTTTTTTGGAAATCTTCTGCTGACTGGACAGCAATTTTTGACCACAGCCAGACTCCAAACGCAACACGCTATGGAAAACGTTAAATTCCATCATGATGGTTTGGAGCCAAGTAGATTAAAAATTTTAATCTTTTTGTCTCTTCAACCTACGTCTCTTCCTCTCAAACTTCACTTGTTGCTCATAAACTACTTTTAAGCATAATCTGCTGGGCGACGTAAAACCTTAAACGGATTGGCAGATATTACGTCAAAACCCGTATATTGTTGCCTTGCCATTTCCTCTGCCGCTATCCACTCAGGATGCTCATCAGTCCACAATGGATGTCGCAAAATCAATACCTTTGCCAACTTCCCACTGCGAACGTAACCACGTAAACTGCCAAACTGTACATGTGAAGTGTACCCCAGACGTGCCAAGGTAGCAGGGATTGGTGCTTTTGCTCCTAGAATTAGATTCCTCCAAGGATTGGGACAGCCATTCCAAGATGATTCAAGGTCGATCGCACTGGCACTTGATGACGCTATCCGCGCCATATCCAACGCTAACCGCCAGTCTAAAAGACCATGATAGGACAAATTGTAAAAATCTCGCAGGCACAAATTGCAAGAGGTATCGCACTCGCTTTCATGCTCTGGAGACATCCACTTTGCGGCGATATTATCGGGATGCATTGGTTCTGCCATCGCCATCAATCTGCTCAACTGGGCAGCATCATTAAAAAACTGGCAATATCCTGCACCATTTTCTAGCTTGTCACATAAAAATGCTTGACCGATAGGTTGTCCCGTCACTTCATCTGGCAAAACACGCAACCCCGCTTCCAACTCCAAGGCATCCACATCCAACAGCGCACCCGCCGCAATTCTCAGCCAAAACGCGAAAGAATACCAACCGGCACGCCCCTCAACCGTCGTCGGATCGGCAAACACCCCAGAAGGCCACTGTTGAATATTGACCAGCAAAATATCTGTTACCCGCCGCGAAATCAACGCCACACGGTAAGCAGCACCAGAGACGGAAACATAACCCTCCTCGCCAACAGCATAAGCCCCATTCTTCAATTCCCCGTAAATTTTGGCGGCTTGGAAATCGAATCCTCCCTTCCCTTCATGATCATTCACTGAGAGAATTTGGTCAGTTAGCGCCACCACCGAACAGTTGCCGACATTGGCAGAGGCAACTCCTCTGGCATCCACAGTCAAAGAAGGACGAGTCGATCGCGGTTGCCACTCGAACTGTCCATCAAAATCTTGCGGTTCCAGATCGCTAAAAAAGCCCTTCGGTTCGCGGACATCCAGAGGTATGAGAGAGGGTTCGGGGTATTGACAAACTGGACAGGTTTGCTTTTCAGGTTCCCGTTTTCCTAATGCGGGTTGTGGCATAGCAGGCAGGGACAGAACCGCCTGACAATGTTCGCACACTCCGATGGGGTTGGTGTTTCCTTGAGGCAAAGGCGGGTAAAAACCATTTTCTGAACTGACAACCTTCCCTGCTGGCCTCAGCACCACCACACCAACTGCCGTGTGAACTGCCTTATCCTTAACTGTTTCCGAACCCGGTGCAAATTGACTGAGAGCAATATCCAAATTACGATCAACAAGACCATCTTCTGGGGGCCAGGGGAAAGATTGGCGGGGCCAGCGCGTGTAAAGCACTCGCACACGAGTCGGGAAACCAAACATTGGCAGCAAACCAGCATTGGCGAGGCGTTCGCTCAAAGCATCCTGGGAGTAAGATTCATTGCTAGCAATCTCTCTGATTTCCTCAATCAGGCGATCGCGCAAATAGCTTCGCATTTCCTCTTGAAATTTCTCACCAGCCACACCCGCCCAAGGGGTTTCAATACTGAGAGATTCCATAATCGAATTGATAACCTCTTCATTCCTAGCATCTTGCAGCCACTCTCGAATTTCCGGCTCATAAGTTGCCCATTCTTCAGCCGTGCCAAATTCCCCATGTACATTATCAGTTTGACTGCCTTGACTCAAAATTGGTGTGTCGGTAAAAGCTTGGCGCAATACCTCTTTAATTAACACCCGTTTGTAGATTGTTTGGCTTCTCATATCCACATAGGGAGGCGGGGGCGGATCGCCTGTCATGCTTTCAGGACGTTGGTAGTAAAAATCATCGTGGCTTCTCCCCCGGCAAAATGTCACCGCCAGAGAAACCCCACTAGCGCGACGACCAGCCCGCCCAACTCGCTGCTGGTAATTAAAGCGTCGCGGCGGCATATTTGCCATCATTACCGCATTGAGAGCGCCGATATCAACCCCTGCTTCCATAGTGGTTGTCACGCTTAACAAATCGACTCCGTAAATCTTCTTTTTGGCAAGTTCATTAGCAATGAAAACTTCCTGAAACCAACGCTGTCTTTTCGGTCTTTCTGCTTTATCAGTTTGCCCGGTCAATTCTTCGCAATTCATGCGAAACAGCTTGGCATCTGGTCTATCTGTTAATTCAGTGTAATAATCAAAATCCGATGTTAACTTTTCTGGTGCAACAGGTTGCAAAGATTCAGGATCGATGACCACATCATGGAGATAAAACGCATTGGTTTGCGGACACCTGTAGACTCCCTGACTCAGTTCTGGAGGGACTAAAGTTAATTTATCTGGGTTTAAAATCAGTCCATTAGACGAAGAAATTCCTGCCCCTGACTGTAACAATTGCTGTTGCACTTCATCGTCAGTCACGCCCCAATTTCGTATTCCTGCAAGATAATCGAGCGAGTAACGCCGAAAGTGGTTTTCTGTGCCTTGATAAATCCAAGAGCAATATTTATATAAACTTCTAACGCCTAACTGACGGATAACGGCTTCTGTGGCATTAATTAAAGCTAGTGAAGCATTTTTGTCAGTTTGGTAACTCACCCAACCTTGACCCAAGGCTTCCAGCGTCCTGGCAATATGGGGGAATAAAGCATACATTAGCTCTGCCATCAACAGAGCGTCCAAGCGAGCAATATGCTGTCCTTGTTCTGCATCAGCGTTGACTAAAGGCAAGGGAACAGCATTACTCCAGTCGTAGCAATTAAACCAAAAATCCCAGAATTTATCTGCTGTTTTGTATCGCTTGGCTTTGAATTCTGAGCCACCGTGACAGATACCTATTTCTAGTAATTGATCGCGAATTGTGCCGCGTAAATTTGCTAAAGGAATTCGCCCTGGATAACATTCTAATAACTTTACCCAGTCCACATGAGCTTGCTGATTATTAGGTGGCGCTCCCATGAACCACCTTAAGGCTTCAGTCATTAGATGATCGTTAGCAGCCTCAAATCTTCTCTGTGCGATCGCATCTTCTGGTTGGGAGGGTTTTGTAACTTCAGCATAAAGAAGCGAATTTAACGTTTGTAACTGGGGAAGATTAGCAGGGTTAAAGGTAAACATTATCCGCAGGTAGGAAACCAAATCACCCCAATATTGCCGAAACGATTGAATCATAGTGAGGCGTACCATATCTCGATAATGATCTCGTTCCATTCCCGCAGCCAGTTTTGCCGCATCTTGGCGACTGTCAGAAAAAATCACAAGTTTTCGGGATGAAGATGTTCCTATCCCTTCATCGGTCATTTCTCGGAATAAAGCTCCCGCCAAGACTTGACAGGCTTTTTGAAACCCTGTCCGATGACTTCTTAAAGGTGTTCTGAATTTCTTGCGCTTTCCGTAGTCAGCATCGCACCGAGGACATTTGCTTGGCATGGAAGGCTCTGTTGCAGCTTTTTGTCCGGTGGAGGGTATTGAAGGCGGTACTGCTGCTTTTTTTCCGGCTTTTTTTTCGTGAACTTGATACAGCCATCCTGGAACCTCTTTGTCTAAGTTGAGCGGTACAATTTTTTGGGAAAGTAAACCTGTTGTTTTATCTAACTTAGCCTTGACCCACTTTCGCTCGATTTTGTCAAGATCCCATTTCAAATCTTGCGGTTCAACTGACCAAGCGGGTTGATCGTGGGGGAGTGGCCAAAATACAGCATATTGCCCATGTTGTTGCTTGAGGTTAACACGGTCAGGCATATTTTCCAGATCGGGTCTGTCGGAAGTAAGAATGAAATTACCTTCACCAAAAGGCCGTTTATAACCGCCGAGAAATACATCACCGCAGACTTCACACACAATTAAATCCAAAACGCGAGAACCGCAAGAGCAGGCAATTCGATGGGTAGTATGAATAGCTCCAACTGTAGGAAGTTCTGAAGTGGCGGCGGTGCGAGCTTGGGCATCAATTGCATCATCATCGCATTTGGGATTGCAACACGCCCAAAGATTTTGCAAGTTATGGAAGAACAAATGCCCACGCATTGGTTGTGGCGAACGTCCTGTTTTTGTGAGTTTGGACATTCCCAAGGCTAGTAGCAAACCTCTCATAGCATCAGAGGCGATCGCATTTGGGGAAATGGTAGCCCCAGGAAATAATACCCGATCTAAATTTTCCACTCGCGCCGGACGCACTGTGCGATCAACGGCAACAATTTGACAAGCATCTCGCAATGCATCAGCAGCTTTAATATTTTCGAGAGCTTCTCCTAGAGCTTCCGCTCCCTTTCCATCTTTACGAGGGTATGCCAAACGCTCGGTTAACTGATTTAATTCCCGATCAAACCGACCGATTTCGGGAACGCCAGCCAAAGGATCGCCTTGAATGTTCTGGGCAAAGTCTGCAAAAGCACTTTGATAAGGTAATAAAAATGTTCGCGCCCCCCGCTCAGGTTCGGTTTGCTGACTTTTGATAAACTCAAATCTATCTCTGCCAAAAAATTCCTGCAAAAACTTCCGCCCTGAACTATCATCTGTCAAACTAGCTGTAGTCGTCAGAATGCGAAGTTGAGGAGAATCTGGGGTTAAACCGAGTCGATACAAAAGTAACCGGATAATATAAGCCACCTCCGTACCAGGAGTTCCTCGGTAAGAGTGAAGTTCGTCAACGATCAGGAAAAATTCTCGCTCTGGATGTCCGGGTTCTGCTAACCATTCCTTCGTCTGCTCAAAAATATCGTTCTCAATGCTCCGCATCATCATAATGTTGAGCATTGAGTAGTTGGTAATTAAGATATCTGGTGGGGTTTCTTGCATATCCCACCGCGACCACATTTCACCGCCATCCAGTCGGGGAAAGTAGTATTGCAGATTGCGATCGCAGTTGGGATCGTTATTCAGTGCATCCAAAACCTCTTCACGTTCTTCCTGTATCTTTTGCAAAATTTTACGGAGGCGATCGCGGCTTTGTTTTGTTTCTCTGCCGGAAACTGGAGTTAAGCCAGTATAGCGACCAAAAGTGATATAATTTCCTTGACGCTGTTGTTCCAACCACCTGTGAACGTCATTGTCATCTAATGCTATTCGCAGTCGTCGCAGTTGGTCTTCTACTAAAGCATTCAGAGGATAAAGAATAATCGCTCTCAAAGCGTGGGGACGAGTTGTGTGCGCCCACTGCGAAACTCTGATATCGTTATTATCATCTTTAGAATTATTCCACCACTGGCGGTTAGCAGATGGTGAGCCTGAAGTAGTCCAAGTTAACGACTCTCGTGCGAGTTGGGCAAAAAGTGGCAGCAAGAAACACTCAGTTTTTCCCGAACCTGTGCCGGTGGTGACGACAATATCTTTACGGTTGACTAAAACTTCATCTAGACTTTGCCTTTGGTGTCGATACAGTTCGATATTGGAGGGAAAGAGCTTTTGCCCTAATGATGACAAACCACTATATTCTGATGGTAGCCGCTTTGTTGCAGCCGCTAGATTCAGACCGGAAGAGGGATAGATGGGTACGGTTTCGATTAAGGGCGGTTGACTTAAAACTCCGGTTTGATTGAGAACCCGAAAGCGTTCTTCGCCTAAAACTTGCGATCGCAAAGGAAAAGCACTTTTGATGTAAAGTCGATACAGGCGATCGAGCCTTTGATAAGCTCCTAGTAGGTCATGCACAGCTAAAACCCTCGTCGCAGTTTATATAAAGTTTTTTTGTCAATTTTTCTGCTAAATTTGGAGCAATATTTTCATAAATAAGCCATAGATTCTGTTCGGTTTTGTGATAGATTGGCACAAATCCAGAAGCTAGCACTAAAGCACGTTCGTATAATTCAGGCCATCGTTGAGAAAACGGAATTGCTAAACGTGCGGTTGTAGAATCGTAATGGGCGATAAGCAAGCGATCGCTGTAGTGCAGAGCGAGAAATCTTAACCCATACCAATCTCCTTGTAGCCAAGTATCGGTTTCTGCTTCATAAAAAAGGGTCATACGGGAAAAATCGCTGCCTTCTCTATTCCACATTTGGTACATTCCAGTTTCGTTCTGGAAAGTGCGCTCAACAAAATCATTGCCGTCAAATCGCATCCATTCGTAAAGAGATGGCACTATACCCGGTACGCTTCTAAGACTCTGCTGCCAAATTCTCATATCCGGTAAGATGTCAGCCAGTCGGCTCGATACATCACCCGTGTTAATAATAGGAAACTGCTCTGTAATTATATTACGTTCGTTTACTTTCAGACGAATACAAGGTGGTGCATTTCCTGTGGGTTGGGAAAGGGGTATTATCTCTGCATATTTTTCTAACTGGGTGAGCCAACTGATGCAACGCTGACCGCATAAAATAAATTCTTGTGAGTTTAACTGAGAGTTAATTTTCACAAGAGTCGCAGGAGCAGCAGACCATCGTTTACCATCTAATGAAGATTCAACATGACCGAGCAACCTAAGTCGGCGTAAGATGCGTTTAGGTTCTTCAAGTTGCAAGACTTCACACCCTTTCTTGAAAGATTCCCAAGTTCCACTACCAAGAGCGGATAGCCAGTAAAGAAGTTGCTCGGATCGACGGGATATATCAATATCAATGAATGAATTATTGATAGATGCTGATTCTATTAAGTCAAATGGATGATCGCAGGTTAATTCCTGTACGGGCTGATAGGGAATGTTGTTACTATACTCATAAACATCATGAGCGACCCCAACCATAGGTTTTATTTCTTCATAACTAAAGCTGGGATTACCTGGAATAGTAGATTTAAAAAAAGGTAGTTTAAGCAGATTTGATTGAACTTCCGTTGGTATGTCACCTTTTTGTAAACTTTCAAGCGCCAGAAAAAAGTAAAATGGTTTGCGTGATTTTACCCCTTTTTCCACTCGTAAAAGCGGAACGAAATTTCCCAAATTGTGACGTTGAACTTGCTTGGAAATTTGCTCAATAAGTTCTTGTGGATTTCCCCTATAAGAAAAACCTTTATACCAGCGCTGGATTTGTGGCATTATGCACCTGATTTGCTTTTACTCTTTTGCAGAAACAGTCTGAATGACGCTGCCACATATATAATTCCCAGAACTAATAGGTGTTATTTCATAACGTTGTGGTTTTTCTATACCAAGCCAACTCCAATCGACGATTTTGACCAAACGTTCTGTGGATTCTCCTGCACAAGTTGCCTTGACAACATAGTCTCCTGAACTTGGTAAATTTACCGAAATTGGCGTATTTGTACTTTGCGATCGCTCAATTATTGATAAATTATCCAATAATCGAGTTATTTGTAACGTCACAGTGGGATAAAAACCAAAGATGGTAACTTGAGGACTATGACCCTCCAACCATGCGCTCTGCTGCGGAACACGTAACCCCCCTGAAAAGCTAATAGATAAACAAACATTGGGCTGCAAAGCATCCTTAAGTTCTTGATTGCTAATAAATACTCCATTCCAAGCTAAGGAAATAACCATACACTGGTGAAGCTCTACCCAGTTTGAATTATTAAATACAGGCTGAGGTTCACCGCTCCACTCTATTAGCCGCTCATCTCGCAAGCGATTGATATCTGGAAGTAGTTCTTTTTTACATAGCAGGATAAATTTAGTGCCGAGTGATGGTTGACCCCAAGTTGCATAAACTCCTGTATCTGTATCATCTGGATCGGGAATTAACATCCAAAAATCACGAGAAGGTAAAACCAGAGAATCAAGGTCAGATTGCAGAATAATTGGGTATTTAGCACCGCGTTCCAATTCACTTAAACTTAGAGGAAATTCTAAGGGTAAATACCAGCCAGGGCGTTCATCTATTAACCGTTGATCTCTCTTACCATACTGAATTTTTATAGTGTTTAACTCCCATCCCCGCACTTTTTTTGGGTAAGGATAGTAATTAACATCACCAAAAAACGGATCTTCTGTGCGATATAAACCAGCAAATATGTTACGACTCCAATTACGTACTCCTGCTTTTACTACTGCTGGCCGTCCTTGTGCTTGCCACTGCTGGTAAACTTCATGAATAGATTCGGCTACTGCTTCATAGCGTTCCCTGTTATCAGTTAGCAATAGTTTGAGATGTGTAGAGAGTCGCTGCGCTTCTCGTCTCACACCAGCAAACAGAGTCATAGCATCCCACTGCGCTGTCCATTGTTTCTCATTAAACAGTTGTACAAGTCGGTTTTTATCTGTACGACGAAGTAACGATTGAGAAATTGGATAATTAATATAAGTGGTTGGGCCTCCACGACCTCGATGTGCTGAAGGCATGAATCCATTTACCATCAACCAAAGATTCCAGCCTTCCCATAAGGGTTCTTCTCCTTGTTTACCAAACTTCATACCTGGCGGACGACCATTTTCTGATGTTGGCAAACCTAATACTGCTTTTAGACGCTTAAAATAGTTCTCTTCTGAGATTTCCTCTTCATCTACCATTTCATTGGCAGCCAGAACCATTGCACCTAAAAAAGCAACTCCTTGCGGTAAGCTGTCTAAATTACATCCTTGCAATTTAACCAAATCAACTCGTCCTTGTGTGACAACTTTTTCTCTTACGGCTCTACGGAAGTCATCACTCCAATTGCCATCTTCAATTTTTTGGTTGAATTTCTGACCAATTTGCTCTAAAATTTCATTGTCAACACTCAGATAAACTCTTTTACCCCGTGGCAAGCCAGTGGTAAAATAAAATATAAGCGCTTGATTCCACTCTCTGTAATTTGCCATTGCAATTCTAAGTACTTTGATCTTGATGTGTGTATTTATGCGTTTATAGACAAAATATTAGATACACTCATGCTTTGGTCAGTACAATTTTTTATACCTTCATTATCACAATAAATTATACAATTATTATACTTAAAAGGCGAGGTGTGGTTATCGCTTTTATACCAAACTTCACTATTTACGGTAAGAAAATGTCATAGACCAACAAGTTTTCTAGAAGCGTACCAGTCCTTCATTTACACTTGGGAATACATGGAGCCGAAATCAGCTTGTAATATGCGTTCCAAGCAGTTTTGTTCTGGGTAGACTTCAGAGCGATCGCTGGTGATCATGATGGAAAGTCCCAACAAAGACGGCTGAAAACTTCATTTTCTCATCACCTTGCAAAAGTTTTTGGTCTACTGAACGTAATACATCCTAACTGGAAATACTTTTGGCAAATACTTGCTAAGGCTGGTGTGAGGAAAGGCTCAAAAGATTAGTTTGATCGCGCAGTGAAGACTTCCGTGCCGAACTATAGTATGTTCACCACTTTAGAAACAACTGCTCTGAATCTGGTAGGCACAAAACTGGTGCTATTATCCACCTGTGATACAGGTTTAGGAAATATCTCGGCTGATGAAGGGATTTATGGCTTATGTTGCGCTTTGGTAATTGCTGACGCTGAAAGTCAGCTGATTATCTTATGCAAAGCGGCAGATATTTATAGCAAATATTTGATGATAGCCTACTACAAAAAATTACTATACAATAAGGGACGAAGTGAGGTACTGCGCCAAACACAACTAGAAATGTTGGAGAGTGAAAAGCATCAACATTCTTACTATTGGACAGCAATCACAAATTTTAGAGTTAAGTGATCGCTCAATGCTACTGGCTATAGGTAAAGTGAAATAAAGTGCGATCGCATCCCTCGAAACTCAAGCTTTTGATTCAGCTTTGTACTTGGAATGCTTAGGCGCAGCCAGCCGTAGGCATCGTTACTAAATCTTGGAGCAAATATTCCCAAATCCTTACAGGGAAATCGGTTGCAAAATTGTACAACTTTTTTATCTGTTTTTATATGGTAGTATGATGAAATTGTAGAACTTTATTTTTTTAAATCTTCTCAGTAGCTCACGATATAATAGTGCTTGTAGCCGCGTAAATTGTACAACTTTTTTAGTTGTTGACAAAACTCTGCCATTATTTGGTTATTGGGGTGCTGGAATTAAATTTCCGAAATTTATGCAGCTATTTCCACACTTTTTTAAAGCTATCAACAACCTCTCCTTCTGTTCCCTGGATGTAAAATTGGTTAGGATTACATTCTCCTTGAGTTGCCCTCAACATGGCGTGAATTAATGCTTTGGCTTTCAGCATTGTTTCCTGAAATTCCATTTGGGGGTCAGACAGTGCTACAATACCACCGCCAACGCCAATTGAGGTTTGCTCGGTCGTCAGTACAGCGCTACGAATGACGATATTCAAATCAGCTGATCCATTCAATCCCAAAAAGCCGATCGCTCCTGAATATACTCCCCGCGCTGACTGCTCTAATCGGTCAATAATTTCCATAGTTCTCAGTTTGGGAGCGCCTGTCATGGAACCACCGGGGAAAGCATTGCAAATGCATTCTATGGCGCTCATATCGGCGCGTAATTGACCGCGAATTGTCGTCACTAGTTGATGCACTGTGGCATATGTTTCCACATCCATTAATTTAGGAACATGGACAGTACCAACTGCACAAACCCGTCCCAAATCATTACGAAGCAAATCCACAATCATCAGATTTTCAGCCCGATCTTTTTCGCTGTTTTGCAATCGTTCACGCAGAATAAAATCTTCGTCGGGTGTCTTTCCTCGTGGTAGAGTCCCTTTGATCGGCTTTGTTTCTACCCAACCTTGGCGATCAATGCGTAGAAATCGCTCTGGGGATGAACAGGCGATCGCCACATCACCAAAGCGTAAAAATGCAGAGTACGGAGCAGGATTGATGTGGCGTAATGAACGATAAAATGCTAGTGGCTCAGGGGTCGCATCTGTGTGAATTTGGTTTGTCAAACAAACTTGATAGGTTTCTCCTTCGTGAATTTCCTGTAAACATTTCTCAATGTCATGAAAATAAGTCCTTTGCGATCGACTTAATCGGAAGATTACAGGTGTCTCTTTCTTCTCAGGAACCACAGGTGACAAGGGGGGGAGGTGGTCAATCTCCTGTCTAATTGATTCAAACCAGGCTTCGGCTGAAGCTTTTTGTCCCGGCTGAATTAAGCACAGTAAATAAAGGGTTTGCTCCTCGTGGTCAATTGCAATCATCCGATCAGCCAAGAGAAACATGGCATCGGGTAAGCTAGAGGGGTGGTTTAATTCAGAACCACATTCTGCTTTTAATTCATAGCCAAAGTAACCCACAAAGCCGCAGTTAAAATCAAAGGGTAGATCATCAGATGCACAGCGGCGTTGTTCCAGTTCCCGCTTGAGATACTCAAAAATCCCCTCTATCCTACGGATAATGGCATTAGAATTTGTGACTGTGAGTTCTTGGGATAGGGTCTGATAACGAATCAGCAGACTATTTTCCCCGCTGCTATCTCCCATGAAGGAAAAGCGAGCAAGACCGGGTTCAACACGGCTGCTGTCTAACCAGAAAGCATTCGGTGATTTGCCAAACAAATGCACAAACATCTGCTCGGTATCAGGACATATATTCAGCTTGCGCGTACAAAGTTCAAATTTCTGCTGCTGTGTTTGGCAAGAATAACTTGCCGATAAAGGAGCAGTCTGGCTCTTTCTTGTCCAATACTGCTTTGTGGAACCTTTACCGCACTCTTGGACAAATTTAAGAGTAATTTCTTTAAAATTCTCAAATAAGGTGTGTCCATACTGAGTGCAGATTGACTCTGGATGGAACTGCACACCCCATAGTGGTAAAGACCGATGGCGCATTCCCATGATTAGATTGTCTTCTGTCCACGCCACTTTTTCTAAACAGTCCGGTAGGTCATCTGCAACTAGCAAGGAATGGTAGCGCACCACAGAGAAAGGTGAAGGGATGCCGGCAAACAAATTAGTTCCAGTATGATAAACCTGACTAAGCCGACCATGCCGCACCTCTGGGGCATGAATAACTTTTCCTCTAAACACATGACCAAGCCCCTGATGTCCCAGACAAACACCCAGAAGAGGTACTTGGGTATTTTGAATCGCTTGATAGCAAATGCCAAAATCTTTGGGATTTTCAGGACGACCAGGCCCTGGTGAAATTACAATGTTGTCAAATTCCCACTGTTGCACTTCTTCCCACGCAAATTGATCGTTGCAAATTACAGTGGGATACTCTCCATTGACTTCTGCAATTAATTGATAAAGATTAAAGGTATACGAGTCATAGTTGTCGATAATTAGTGTTTTCATGTGGTAATTATTAGTAAAATATAGAGAACTAGATTTTAAATTTTGAATCTTAGCTCGACTTTATCCAAAATTAAGAACTTGGTTCTCTTGATACGGCAAAAACCCTGGCTTTTTGGCAAATACTTTTTACACATCATAGATGAGCGATTCACTTCAAAAAGTAAAGCTACTGTCCCACAAAGGTTTTAACGATAGCGATCACGGTACGAAAAAAATGGATAAAGTCGTACCGGACTGTAGCTCACACCGACATTTGGGTAACTCGATAGCAAATCCCAGGTATGCCAAGGTAGTTTCCACACGATTGGTTCTTTGGCTTTGATGGCTAACCGCATGGTATCAGGCTGACTGGCTAGCTCTTTGCTTAACCTTTCTCGAATTTTTTGCCAGCCCAGTTCCCCCGATGGTTGCAGCCATTGGTTCAGGTTAGCCTCCACTTGTTGCATCCGTTGCCAACAGTCGGCTGCAATCTCGCTATTGGCGCGATTTGTTGGTAAGCTTTTCTCAATCTCCCAACCATGATTTCGGGCGATCGCAGTAAGATTGCGAAAAGATTGTTGGCACAAAAAATACAATCCTTCAATCTCTGTGTTAGCTCTTAGCCTACCTTCAATTTCCCCCGCGGGAAACCCACGCAAAGCTACAGCAGAAGTTAACTGATGCCCTCAGAGCAATTACACCTGAGATGATTGCTTCTCTTACTTCTTACGACTTTATCCTTGAAGCCTTATTTAGCGTAGCTTCATCAAGAATTAGTATTACAAATTTTTTAACACAAAAATAAGGATTCCAAGTTTTAAGAGCGGGCACTTTATGCTTGAAAAGCTGCCATCTTATCTTTTAAGTGACAACAGTTTTGAGTAGCTAGATTTTAATAATGGAGCTAAGCGGATTCGAACCGCTGACCCCCTCAATGCCATTGAGGTGCGCTACCAACTGCGCTATAACCCCATAACCCTTAGTAGATAAGCTTTAAAAGCTTACTAATTAGTTTTATCAACTGTATTAGTTTAACTATTATGCAAGTTTATGCAAGTTAAGTCAAGAAAACTATATTAAGTTATATACCAGCTAGTATGTCTAATTAAGCTTGACGTGCCTTAATTTCAACAATCACCGTATTTTCAGCAGTGTCAGCTAAATTTTAAGATAAGTATTTATGATTACCATTGAACAAAAGTCTAGGAAATCTTAATCTTAAACGACCTTCCAAGGCTTCAATTCCAACTTTCATGACTATCACGCTGTTGAATAAGCATAGTCATTCCATAGTCAAAAGAGCCTTATATAGCAATTCAGTTCCTTAGTACTACAGATGACTAGAAGCTGAAACCGTTATATAGATTAACTTTTAAAGTGGCTCAGGTCGGAGTTGAACCAACGACCCCAGGCTTATGAGTCCCGTGCTCTAACCAACTGAGCTACTGAGCCATGTCTTTCCAAATCATAAACTATGATAGCATACAAAACTGCATAAGACTAGCCCCTTTTGCAATTTTGTTATAAGTTCCATCCCTAGTGAGTCAATAGAAAGTAGAAGAGGGAGGGAAGCTCCCTCTTCTACCAAGATAATAATTTAGTTACAGACAGCCAATTATATGCGTTCCGGTAACATAGCTATTGGGTTAACAGCACCCTTGCCTGATGGATGGATTTCAAAGTGGGTGTGTGGCCCAGTACTGTGACCAGTGCTACCCATTAAAGCAATTGTTTCTCCCTGATTTACTTCCTGACCAGGTTGCACCAGAATTTTGCTGTTATGAGCATAGCGAGTAGTGCTGCCATCAGGATGGCGGATTTCGACGAGATTGCCGTAGCCACCATTGTTCCAGCCAGCTTTTAGTATTGTCCCCTCAGCTGAAGCGACAACTGGCGTGCCAGTGGAGTTAGCAACGTCAATTCCTTTGTGCATTCTACCCCAGCGCCAGCCATAGCCAGAAGTAAGAGTGCCCTTTGCTGGCCAAGTGTAAGCTAAGGTTGAGGAAGATGGAGGAGGTGTAAGTTCGTCAATGGGTCTGGGAAGATATTGATCCACTGCTGCCAAAGGCGGTAATACCTGTGGAGAAACTGTGGTTCCTCGCATCTTTCCTAAGGAGTCAGAGGCATTTACTCTTACAGAAGGTGTGGTAACTCTTGTGGCAGATTGAGTACGAGAGGGAGTCCACTGGCTAGCAGAACCTAGATTAGGCAAGAATTCTGGGTTTACTGCTTCGGTAGGGCGTACAGTCGTACGGAATTGGGGCTTAATTGGCTGAACGCTATAGTTAGCCCGAATCGGTGTCGGAACTGGAATTGGTATTGCTACACTATTCGGTCTAGATGCAGGTTTAGGTACACTGAAATTATTGGGCGTAGAAATAGGAGTGAGCATAGCAGCATTATTTGCTTCGATCGCTGCTGCTGGCACAACTAAATTACCAGACTGTTGAGCGCGATATTTCTGCTGTAACCTCTGAATTTCCGCTTGTAAGCCCCGCAAACGGTCATTATTGTTATTGTTTACCCTTGCTACCCTATTTGCTGGTGTCTTAGGCTGTTGCATTTCGGCAAAAGCTTGTGGCACTGGAATGTCACCACCGACGCCATAAGATTTAGCTGTAGGGGGGGCAGTTTCTAATTCGGTCGCACTATTTGCCTGAATCTGTACAGTTACCGGTGTAGGGACGGCAACGCTATTGTTGTCGGCAATAGTTGGCGATGGTGAACTAGGTAGATATGAGTTAGCACTGCCAATATTCAAAGGGGAGGTAGCTACTTTTGGAGTTTTGCTAGGCTCTACAAAAGTGGGCTGACTCGCTACAGTTGCCTCAACTTGAACAGCAGGAATTTGAACAGCAGGAATAACTAGTTTTTGACTAATTCGCAGTTCATTGGGATTATTGAGGTTATTTGCTTTAACTAGTTCTGATACTGAAGTGTTGTATCTGCTGGCGATCGCTGCTAGTGTATCTCCAGGTTTAACTTCGTAAGCTGTATGTGCCGAGGAGGCAATCACTATTGGCGCCGCTGGTACAGATGCACTTGTCTGTGCCTTCTGTTTTAACCTCGATATCAGGTTCGCTTGGCTTACATCGCTAGAAGTGTCTGACTGGGCTGGTAATGCAGTCTTCTCAACCACAGTTGTCGGCTGCACCAATGCTATATCAGCTTGTGATAAATTTTTGGTCTCTCCAGACTGCAACTGCGCCAGACTCTTTCTTAAACGGTTCGATTTTTCTTGTAAGCGATTTAGTGCGAACTCTTGTTGCGCCTTAAGTTGTGCATTTATTTCACTGTTGACTGCGGTTGACGTTGCCACTGTTTGTGGCTGGGCAGTTAGTGATGCGTTTGTATTATCAACACTATCAGCACTATAGTCAGACAGATTATTGACTGTTGGAAAACTAGTTTCGGCTAAGGTATTGTTCAATCCCTGTGCCACTTGGGGCTTCAGGTAGGTGGAATTTTTATAACCTGCGTTTGTTTGAGAAAACGTGTTTGATGCAGGAACTTGCAAAGATATTCCACTTGCCGCGACTTGCCATTTAGCTTCAAGCCCAGGTACTTGTGAGACTGCCGTTGGTTCCACGATTACAGGATTTTCCGGCACGCTCGCTGCTGAGACTGCTTGGGACTCCAGCTTTGTGGAGGTGAATTTCACCTCGGTGTCAGGAACAGCAGGAATAGTTGAGGTTGCCTTTTGGCTGCCTACTGGCACCGCTGCTTGGGCTTGATCGCTTTGTCGAGTCACCAAAAGGCTGGTTGCTCCCATAGAGATTGCCAAGCCAATCATTGCCGCTTTTGTCCGCACCCGGCTGTTAACTTTTGGATTCATCACATTTAGCAGTTCTACCGGGGCATCATCGCTGCTGGGGGTATTGTTCAACACAGCTTTTACTCTCTTTTTCAATGCTCGTTTCAAAGACGACCTCCTATGATCACTAGCGCTTAACTGACCTCAATTTTTCTGTTGGATACTAGTAAATGATTTAGATCACAACAAACCATAGATTGAGATCACATTCACCAGAGATGCTTACGCAAGATTAACCTGCTTCTCTGATTTAGACAAGTTCACATCTGTTAGCAAAACTTAAATTTTGCTGTGTTTACTTGTCCGAACCACTCCTAACACCACTTAGGACGATTTTACTCTTTACCATTATCCGCCCTTGTCTTGCGTCAATTGCGGGAACTAGACAAACTTGTTTGCCAAGTTCAAGTCGCTGCTGAAAATTAAATTGCGGCGACTTCTGGAAAAGTTATGCCCCCTGCTGTAGATATCTTCAAGATATTTCTACCCCATCAGTCTTCTCAACACGAGACTTTACGTTGATTATTCCCTAAAAAACAACCGTATTAACTATCGGCTACTTTTGGGCTGATTTCTGTCCTTGATTGAGCCAGAATAGCTCAAATGTAAGACATGACTGGATTTTAGCAATTTCGTTCCTAGTTTAGGATGTTTTAAATTCATCAAAATCTATCATTCAAATTTGGCAATATCCCAAGTTTCATATACAAATTTCTTATAATAACCTTACTATACTTGTAAGTATCTTCCACTACATTTTGCGAATAAATACAATTTTCGGTATATTCTTTTACATATTCTTGCTGTCACCAAGAAAATTTTTGCAATCACAAATAAATCGTCTAATAGGTTTTTGGAAAGCTTATAAGTAAATACACTTATAATCATGAATGTAAGCAACTATTCTAAATAGCCTAACTGACGACGGGTTTCAAATAAGCCAATGGCCACACTTACTGACAGATTCAAGCTACGAACCCCCGGTTGGCTCATGGGAATATAGAGGGTAGCATCGCAATCTGACAGAATTTCAGGTGGTAAGCCCGTGGTTTCACTACCAAACAGTAGCCAATCATCAGGTTGAAACTGAAAGCTTACATAATTACACTTTCCACCAACCGTATAACCCAACCACCTGCCGCCACGCCCCTGATGTACGGTTTTAAAGGCTTCGATGGATTCGTGATAGTGTAGTTTGACATAAGGCCAGTAATCTAAGCCGGCTCTTTTGAGGTAGCGATCGCTAATTTCAAACCCCAAAGGCCCCACTAAATGCAACTCTGTACCCGTAGCTGCACAAGTACGGGCAATATTACCTGTATTAGGAGGTATCTGCGGGTTAACTAAAACTACCTGAGGCATTATCCGTATAATTTAAGTATTGTATAAAACAATTAATGGTCAATGTTAAATCTACCAAAAGATAGAGGCTATTCATAGGTTTTGTTAATAATAATCAAGCATCATCTATCTATTAGATTTTTTAAACGAAATACAAACCATCCCAGATCAATGCCTGAGAGGATATTTGGCTACAATCGGGAAATATTAAGTTTTGTGTAGAAAAAGTAAGTACTTGTATTTTTTGGGGCTGGTAGTGCCTGCAATAAAATCTACTATTTGTATGAAGATGAAAGTGGGGAAATGAGGGGATAAGGGGATAAAACAAAGTGTTTTCTCAATGCCCAATCCCCAATGCCTTTTGAGTTAACCCAGCAGAGACGAACATAATTTGTCTTCGAGTTCGATTTCGCGCTCTTGGGTGGCGATAATAGCCTGAGTGATGACGCGCTGGGTGTCAACACCGACCGCGTGTAATTGCAACCACTGTTGAGCTTCATTGCCTTCGCGGAGGATTTTGTGCAAAGGGGAAAGGAAACAGCTAAAACCTTGTTGCTTGGCGATCGCCCAAACATCTTGGTACATTTGAGCAATCCAATCTCTCGCTACGATGCTTCTGCCATCTTGCCAATGCCTCAACTGAGCATCAAGACTACCAGCAGCAGCAGCAGCTTCGTTCTCAGCAGTCAGAGTAACAAGTTCTTCAGCAGAGAAAGTACTTTGGGTTAACGGATCGATGCTGGGATTTTCGATTATTTGCAATAAACGCGCTTCTAATAAGGCAGTAATGGCTAGTAAGGCAATAGGATCTGTGACTAAATCGCAAATTCGCAGTTCTAGGCGATTCAAGTCATAAGGACGGCGATCGCCATTTGGTCGCACCGATGCCCACAAGTGCCGCACATTCTGCATGGTTCCGGCAACGAGTTGATCTTCCACCCACTGGATATGATCGGCGTGGCTGGCAAATAAGGGCACATGGCTAGGCGTTTGTGGGAAAACGCCCCAACGGGTGGAGTGATAGCCAGTAGCTTTGCCATCCAAGAAGGGAGATGAGGCGCTGAGGGCGAGAAATAGGGGCGCTTCCATACGGATGACTCGACACGCCCGCATTAATACTTCTGGGTCACTGATGCCGATATTGATGTGTACGCTAGCGGTAACTACTTTCGTGCCGTAGGTATTCTCAATGTAATCATGATAGGGGTTTGCTGGATCGGAACGGAGAAAGCGATCGCCCCCACCCAAAGATAAAGTACTCCCTGGTATTAGGGTGTAATCGCCCAAACGATTGAGGTAGTTTCGCAACTCCCGCCGGGGACGCAACAAAGCACACAATAAATTTTCGTAATTATGGGATGGTTGGGTTATGTACTCAACGTTGCGGCTATCTGGTTCGCGCATAAATCCATCCAAAGCCGCAACAATTTTGTCGGAGAGACCGACGATTTCACCTTGAGGCGTGCCAGTGTACATCTCAATCTCAAAGCCTTTTAATAAGACCACCTTGTTCTCCTCGGCTCTCTCTACCTATAAATTGTATCGAACAAGACGAATCTCTGGATCTATCTTTAAGTCAATCAAAGGTTAAGAATCATTTAATTGACAATCCCCGCGAAATGCAAGCTCGGTATATTTCTGGGCTGTCTTTGATAAATTATTACTATTGGAGTATGAAAAATATCCTACTGTGGGTTAAGTACGGTACAAAATAAAATCATTGCGTGAATCACTCTCTTGAACAATCTTGAGACGTATAAACTCCGCCCATACTTCATCACTAAGTAAGTTTAAAGCAGTTTCGGGATTGTTAATTGCGATCGCGCCGATAACTTTCCGCCATCCCTGTTGCAATTGCTCAATAAAAGCCTCTTCAATAGAAACTTGACTCAGCAACGAAAGTGCAGTTTTAAAACTTGCTGAATCATCTGATAAATTTTTCGACTTTAATGCCTGTAGTGCTACATTCAACCATACAGGCAAAAGTTCAAACCAATTATTTTTCTGTATCTCTTTGATTGCAATATCTTCCATACCTAGCGCACCCCATAGACATAAAGACTCTATTGCAAGTTTAGAATCGCGGTTTTCTAGAGCATTTTCCCATAATTTTTGAGCGTGATTTTGGAAGCGATTAGCGATAAATTCATAAGTTTCCTGGACTTGAAGAGGAATTGTCACTTTATAAACTGACTCGCCTAGTGGTAAATAGTCGCCGCGATAAGATAGCCAGTTATGAGATCCGCAAAGATAGATTCCTCGATCAACTATTACTTCTTTGACATGGGAATCTCCCAACCAAAAAACCTCTACGGATGGTAAACCATCAGGTGTTTTTATCGCTCGAAGTTTTTTCTCTACTTCTGGTGAAATTAGTGTCTCTTCATCTTCTTGTCGCTGCGCAATTCCATGTCCAATTAAAATCCATACTCCGCGATTAGCTAATTTCTGTAATAGAGTAAGAAATTTTTCATTAACAACTGCTTGATTCACCCAAGGAGAATAAATCAGAACTTGGCTTGTAGCCGAATTTAAAACTTCTAAAAAAGCTTGGCTAATTTGTCCATTTCGTAACTGAATGGCTTCACCTACTACTGATTTTTTACCCGCTTTTGTAGCAGATGTTATCGCCTTTGTGCGAATATTTTCGAGTCTAGATTCTATTTCAGTATTTTTCTGCTTGAGAATAGTTTCACGTTCATAATTGAGGGTTTCGTTTGACAATTTACATAATTTTTGCAAAGAGATTTTACCTTCAGTGTGGAGAACTTCTAACCAATTTGATGCTGATTCTAAAATTTGTTTTCCATTTCTTATTTGAATAATCAATTTATCTTCAAGGGCATCAAAGATAATGAAAAGCGATATCTTTCTCCAATTTTTTTGAGTCGAAGCTAGTACCTTGGAGGAAGTGACAATTTTTCCCTCTTCTGGAACATGAAGTGCTAAACCTGAAGCTTGAATACTTTTTTGGATTTCCTCAAGCGGTAAGGAAGCAATATCGGCAATTGTATTATCAATAGTTATAAAGTCTGCCAAATCAGGCAAATTTATTACTGTCTCATTTAAGGATTCAGATTGAAAGGTTATCTTGTCACTTAAAGGGTCTGTAATAGCATAAATTTGTATAGGATATGGTGGCTGTGGTACAGATCCTTTTTCATAAAATGAACGTCCTTCAGGAGTAACTGTTAGTGGCGATGTTGCTGATAGAGTTTGTAATGAACGAAGAGTTGCAGTAGTAGTTTTAATAAATACAGAATCAAGCCCAAGTACAGAGGCTAATTCATCCTCTGTTGGCGGAGGTTGAAATTCAATAGCAGCGCGGATGATAAATTCTTCGAGTACATTAAACTGGCGGGGTTCCTTGATATTTACTTCTACCGAAGTTTGACGCAAACTATAACGGAATTCACGCGCTGCTAAAACTGAGAAACTAGGACTTTGCGCTTCTATTTCGGTTACAAAATTTTTGAGATTGTCGTCAATCGGTTTACCAGAAGAGGCGAAAAACATCAACAGAATAAGATTGGATAATTTAATTTGTACAAATACTTGTAACCCATAAGGTAAACTACCTTTATGCTTTCAACAAGCCTTGGCTGCGACTAGCCCACCAAGCAAATCCAGCACCAGTCACAAACATTAGCAGACTATAAATTGCCCCAGGAATCGCCATTGTGGGATTATTTAGCAGCGTAGGTGTAGAAGCGATCGCGATCGCTAGAGTTCCATTTTGAATTCCTACTTCTATGGTAATTGCCGTAACGCTTTTTTCTCCTAAGCGGGTTAAGGTTGCGATCGCAAAACCTAAAGCCATTGTTACCACATTCAAAACCAGAGTTGCCCAACCCACATCTATTACATAAGAAATAAAATTATTTCGTTCTCGCAGCAGCACTCCAGTAATTACCACTGCCAGGAAAAATAAAGACAGCCACTTCACAGGTTTATCTGCCTTGTCTGCCAGTGCAGGTGCATATCGCTTGGCTATCATCCCAATTGCTACAGGTAGAAGTGTAATCACCGCAATCTGCAAAACAGTACTTAAGAAAGGTAACTGTAGCGTTGTTCCTTGCCCCAAAAATGTCTGCATTGACAAATTTATGATCAGAGGAATCGTAAAAACCGTAATTAAACTACTAATAGCTGTTAGCGTCACAGAAAGAGCGACATCACCCCCAGCCAAAAACGTAATCATATTAGAAGTAGGACCACCAGGACACGCTGCTAAAATCATCACGCCTACTGCTAATTGTGGGCTAAGGGGAAACACTGATGCAATGCCAAAGCCCACAATCGGCAACACGACCAACTGCGCCACCAAGCCAATCACCACCGCTTTAGGATAGATTACAACTCGTTTGAAGTCCTCTAGGGTCAAGGTTAACCCCATACCTAACATGATAATAAATAGAGCCAAGGGCAGAAAAACAGCCGTCAGAAAATTTGCTTCCATCTTTAACCCGCGTTGGTAACAATAAAAGTTCCTCTGGATTTTACCGTATTCCCGTTAAAATTCTAGTTATTGCTTGTGACAAATCAATATAATTAACCACAAATAAATATAGATTCTCATAGAAGCGCACAGATGTACGCCCCTAAGCAAGCTTATATTTAATTCAAATGAGAATCGCTACCTGGAAGACGAGTGGTTTGTACCTCTTCTAAGGATGGTGGAGATTTAGAAGAACTAGCGCTACTTTCTGGTGTTGAAAGCTCATCATTTACAACTCCATCCCATGAATAATTGCAGATTTTAGTGCGAAGTAATGTACCAAATGTCAGGTTAATTACTACAGCGAAGGAATCGATAAAAATTAGATTCAAAAAGCGATCAATCATTAGACCCCCTTGAGCTAAATTGAGCATCAAGTGATACTTGCTTTCTTACTACACATGCCACAATGTCTTTTCCAGAAATGCATGGTGTCTCATATCGTGTCCGGCTAAAGACTAGAGCGAACGCAGGGGGGGCGGTTTGCGGAAATGTTTTTTCTAATCAGCACCTTAATGGTTCGATAGCTTTCTTGTCGATTCCCTCAACTCAAAATTGTTCGGAGTAATGCTCTCATATTGCCGTTCTTGCGTCTGCCCGTTAGATGTCAGACGGCAATCTCGATGCTAAGACTTGCTGTAGACGATACCACCAAATAGTCAACAACGGTTGCCCGTATTGCTCTAAATATTTAGTTGCGTTAGTTCGGATTGTCTCAGACTGAATATTCTTTAAAACCGTGTGGTAGTCAAGCTAGAACAACCGCAGACTTTTTATCGGTAGTATAGTAAATGATGTAATTATTATCTACATGAGACATGGAAGAAAATTCCTTAGCTTCAAGAACTTCAGACTCACTTACTCAGGAAGTGAAAATATTGGGTTCAGAGGAAGTAGAATTATCACTGAATGTTAATAATATATCTTACTCCTTGAAGATAGAACCTCGTGTTACATTACTAGATGCACTTCGAGAAAAGCTGGATTTGATGGGCACTAAAAAAGCTTGCGATCGCGGTGAATGTGGTGCATGTACTGTATTAGTTAATAATCGGCGAATTAACTCTTGTATGACTCTAGCTGTAATGCACATCGGTGCTGAAATTACCACAATTGAGGGATTAGCACAAGATGGTAAACTCCATCCTATGCAAACAGCCTTTATTACCCATGATGCTTTTCAATGTGGCTACTGTACATCAGGTCAAATTATCTCAGCCGTAGGGATGATATTAGAAGAATCGCCAACATCTGAAGCAGAAATTCGAGAAAAGATGAGTGGAAACCTTTGCCGTTGTGGAGCATATCCAAATATTATTGCAGCGATTCGAGATGTGCTAGAGGAAAAGGAAGATGCAGCCATTTAGTTATGCTAAAGTCACCTCAGAAGAAGTGGCGATCGCCACAGTTGAGCAAGATAAAACTGCTGTATTTATTGCTGGTGGCACAGATTTACTGGGGTTAATGAAGGATGGAGTCCAAACAGCGGATATATTAATTGATATTAATAGTTTGCCCTTAGCAGATATTGAATCTCAAGCGAATGGAATCCGCATTGGTGCTATTTCTCGAATGAGCGATGTGGCTGTTCATCCCCAAATTCAGGAATGTTATCCCGTAATTAGCCAAGCTTTATTACAAAGCGCTTCACCGCAACTGCGAAATATGGCAACAGTGGGCGGTAATTTACTGCAACGAGTCCGCTGTGGTTATTTTCGCGATCCGGTTTTTCCTTGTAATAAACGCACTCCCGGTATAGGTTGTTCGGCAATTACAGGTTACAATCGAATGCATTCTATTTTCGGAGCAAGCGAACATTGTATTGCCGTTCATCCTTCCGATTTAGCTGTAGCTTTGACGGCATTAGATGCAGTGATTTGCATCCAAGGAATAGAAGCATCACAGCGAATTTCAATTCATGATTTTTATCTCTTACCAGGTGAGACACCAACAAAAGAAACTCTATTACAGCCTGGAGAATTAATTGTTGCTATTGAAGTTCCAGATTTTGCATATAAATCCCATTATTTAAAAGTAAGAGATCGAGCTTCTTACGAATTTGCTCTCGTTTCCGTAGCTGTTGCTTTAGATATAGAACAAGACACGATAAAATCAGCACGTATCGCTTTTGGGGGAGTAGCACCCAAACCTTGGCGTGCAAGGGATGCTGAGGAGATCCTCAAAGGTAAAGCAATTAACGAAGATATCTTTACAGCCGCAGCAGCCGCCGCCGTCAAAAAAGCAAAACCGCAAACACACAATGAATTCAAAATTGAATTAGTCAAACGCGCTTTGATACGCGCACTCTCAGTTGTGGCAGAAAAATTATGAATAAAATTATTGGGAAACCACTCGATCGCGTTGATGGTAGGCTGAAAGTTACAGGAGAAGCGCCTTATACAGCCGATGTGCCAATAGAGAATTTAACTTATGGAGTGATTTTTCAAAGTGCGATCGCCAGCGGTAAAATTATCCAAATAGACACAACGGCAGCCGCAGTCGCCCCTGGTGTAATCGATATCATTACTTACCAACAAACTCCATCTCTGATCAAAATACCCTTCTTTGGCCCTCCACAACCTCAGTCAACTGAAAAAGACCATAATATCTACTACGATGGTCAACATCTGGGGGTTGTAATTGCCCAAACTTTAGAACAAGCCGAAACTGCTGCCTCTAGGATAAAAATTATCTACGAAGAAGCTATTCCGACAGTCACAATGGCACATGCAGAGATATTTGAACCCGAATCGATATTTTTGGGCATGATGCCAGGTAAAATCACTAGAGGGAATGTTGAATCGGGGAAAGTACAGGCAGATGTCTTAGTAGAGCAAGTTTATACTACGCCAATAGAACATCATAATCCCCTAGAACCTTCTGCAACGATCGCAATGTGGTCAGGGGATAACTTGACGCTGTATGAAACCACTCAAGGCGTTTCAGCAACCCAAAACCGAATCGCATCTATTCTGAATATTCCCGAAGAAAATGTCCGCGTCATCTCCAAATATTTAGGCGGCGGATTTGGTTGTAAAGCACTACTGCGATCGCACACGATTTTAGCAGCGATCGCAGCTCGTCAAGTAAAACGCCCTGTGAAAGTTGTGCTAACGCGATCGCAAATGTACACAGCTTGCGGCCACCGTTCTGAAACTCAGCAGCAGCTAACGTTAGGTGCAACCAAGGAAGGCAAACTAACTCTCATCGAGCAAATCGGGACATCTTTAACTTCCCTGTTTGATGACTTTGCCGAACCTGTGGGTGCAGCAACAACGATGATGTACGCCTGTCCCAATTTGGAAATTAAATATCGTTTGGGACGCATCAACGCCGGCACACCAACCTTTATGCGTGGTCCAGGAGAAGCGCCGGGAATGTTTGCCTTAGAAACGGCAATGGATGAATTGGCATACACCTTAAATATCGATCCAATTGAACTAAGACTGAGAAATCATGCAGATATCGATCCGCACAAAGGATTACCTTGGTCAAGTAAATCCCTGAAAGAATGTTATCAAAAAGGGGCAGAAATTTTTGGGTGGGCACAACGCAATCCAGTTCCCCGTTCCATGCGAGACAATTATTTCCTGATTGGTTGGGGAATGGCAAGTGCGACATTTCCCACCAATGCTAGAACTGCATCAGTCAAGGTAGAAATTTTTGCTACTGGAGAAGTAAAAGTACAAAGTGGTACTCAAGACATCGGTACTGGTACTTATACAGTGATGACGCAGGTAGCTGCTGAAGTATTAGGCTTACCAGTGCAGTTTGAATTAGGTGATAGCAATCTTCCTAAAGCCCCGATTACAGGGAACTCAATGACAGTTGCCAGTGTTTCCCCGGCGGTACATCAAGTGGCGATCGCTGCACGGGATAAGATAATTAAAATGGCGATCGGAGATGCAAATTCTCTGCTTTATGGCTCGCAAGCAGAAGATATTGCCGTTGAGTCAGGGCAAGTATTCTTAAAACAAGACCCATCAAAGCGAGACAGCTACAGCGATATTCTCCGCCGTCATGGATTAGAAAGTTTAGAAGTTACAGAGGAATCGTCACTCAACCCGGAGAGTAAACAATATGCCAAACACTCATTTGGTGCGGTATTTATCGAAGTTGCAGTTGACGAGTTGTTAGGAGAAATCAAAGTTAGACGTTGCGTAGGCGTTTATGATGCTGGGCGAATTCTCAACTTCAAGACAGCGCGGAGTCAAGTTATCGGCGGGATTACCTGGGGAATTGGTATGGCGCTGATGGAAAAAACTGTAATGGATGCTAATCACGGCAGAATAGTTGGTGCTAACCTTTCCGATTACCTGATTCCAGTTCATGCAGATATCCCTAATATGGAAGTGCAATTTGTTGAAGAACACGATCCTTATGTGAATGCACTAGGAACCAAAAGCCTGGGGGAACTTCCGATTGTTGGGGTAGCCGCTGCCATATCTAATGCAGTTTATCATGCCACAGGTAAGCGGATTCGCGATTTGCCAATTACACCAGATAAGTTGTTGTGAGTAAATCGGTTTGTAGAGAGAAGGGGTTGGGGGATGAGGGCAACCCCAGAACCCTTTCTCTTACATAACTTGTACTTGAAGTTGACACCTATGATAAATGCTGTGTCCCTAAAACAGATATGGTTCAAATAGATGAAAAATACTTTAAATGAGCAATAGCTTCAGTTAGTTTATTTCTAATTGGAAAAGTTCACTAATATTAAGTAATGTGATAACTTCAGTAGAGTGAAAGACTATTAAAAGTATTATATCTCTTACTTAAAAAGTATTTTATACCTTCTTATAAGATACTATCATAAAATAAAAATTATTAGTCGGCATAGTCGTACTTTGCCTTAATAGCTGCGACTTACAACTGTATTTATTATTCTTTTTTCAGAGCTATTAAATAAAATAAAGATCCTTGAAAAACTTTTTGTAGTTATAGCATAATAACATTATAGGACTCATATTTGATTTCTGAAAAAACTCAGTACATCTTAGAAAGCCTATCAAAACTAATAACAACTCTTTCTGGATTTATCTGCTGTTCGTTTTCACATTTGCCTATAGCCATAGCAACTCTTCCCCAATTCGGATCTGCTCCATAAACAGCAGTTTTTACTAATGGTGAATTTACAATTGCTTTCGCTACTGTTTTAGCTTGTGTATAGTTAATCGCTGAATCTACTGTCACCTCAATTATCTTAGTAGCACCTTCTGCATCTCGTGCGATTTTCAGCACTAATTCCTGTGCAACTTCTTGCAATGCCCTTGCAAAATCTGGTTCTGAAACTTCACCGGCTATTCCATTAGCTAGAATCACAGCAGAGTCACTAGTAGAAGTATCCGTATCTACGCTCAAGCAATTAAAAGTTTTATCTATAGTAGAACGAAAAATAGAACGAAGGCTATTTGCAGAAATTGCAGCATCAGTAAAAAAGAAAGTTAAAAGAGTAGCCATATTAGGCTCAATCATGCCAACACCTTTGGCAATTCCTACTAGCTTGGCATTTCCTATTTGTCGTGTAGCTAGTTTCGCTACTGTATCGGTGGTCATAATACCACGAGCGGCGGCATTAAAATCAGCATCAGTCAACTTTTTGCCAAATCCTAATAAACCAGCCCGGATTTTTTCAATGGGGTAACGTCTGCCAATTACACCTGTAGAAGCTATCACAATATTATGTGCAGCAATTCCAGTTTCAGTTGCGACTAATTGCAGAACCTCTTGGGCGTCAGCGATGCCAATAGAACCATTAGCTACATTTGCATTTTTAGATATAACGACAATTCCTTGTGCTTGTGAATCTTTTAAATTATCGCGGCTAATAGTAACACTTGGCCCAGCAAAAAGACTTTGAGTGAAGACTCCATCTGCAACACAAGGAACTGATGATTTAATAAATACAAAATCATCAGTTGTATCTCGTATTCCCAAATTAGTGATAAATGCACTAAAACCTTGAGGTGCGGAAGATATGGTTAATGACATTTTTCGATATTTAATAATTTGCTTTCATTATCTCATATCAAGTTCAGTTAATTACTTATCATAAAATCTATTCATGCAGATTGGGTTGGATGACAGTGAAGCCCAAGCTACATAACAAATCATGAAATATTAATATCAAAAACCTATTATTCTTGCAAAATAATTTGCTAAGTATTCAAATATTTGGCAACACAATTTTTTTTGCTTCCCACCCTCATCTAGAAAAATTTGGGTTATCGAGGACTATAAATCAGTTAATGTAAGAGTGAATATAGTCCATCCATTGCCACTTTCTACTTTAATATTTCCTTGCAATTGTTCGACTAATTTCTGGACTATAGATAAACCTAAACCCGAACCACCTTGATTCCAGATATCTGCATTGGGGAGACGATAAAATTTATCAAATATCCGTGGTAACTCTGTCACCGCAATTTCTACTGAATTACTGACAGTAATAATTGTTTTTGCAGGTGCTTCCGAGGAATTGTGACTTACACTTAAGACAATTTCACCACCCGCAGGTGTGTATTTACAGGCATTATTGAGCAATTCTACTATAATGCGTTCCAAGCTAATGCCATCTGACAATAGCGGCGGGAGATTTGCAGGGAGATTCGGCTGTAGAGTTTGCTGATGTTGTTGAACACGAATTTGAAACGGCTCGATAACCCAAAGTAACCACTGTTGTAAGAGCAACGCATCAGGTGTAATAACTGGATAGGATGAGCTTTCTAGCCGTTGTAAGTCTAGTAGATCGTTAATTAATTCTAGTTCGCGATCGCACTCGCTTTCCATTAACTTTAGACAGCGTTGAGCTTCCTCAGTATTATTAGATAGTTGTATCATTTGAATCATCATCTTGATATTACTCAGAGGCGATCGCAGTTCATGAGAAACTAAATTCAAAAAGTCATTTTTGAGTTGATTTATCTCTTCCCATTGCTCCACAAGTTGTTCTTGCTCAATTTGCTTTTGATGCGCCTCAATCGCTCTTTTGCGCTCAGTAATATCTCGAAACACTAACACAGCCCCTGTAATATTATCTTTGTCATCTTTAATCGGTGCAGCGCTGTCATCAATTGGTATTTCTGCACCATCTTTATTAATCAGAATTGTTTCTGCGGGGAGATGAACGATAGTACCATCTTGAAGAACTTTTATAATCGGACTTTCAATAGGGTTATGAGTTTTGCCATTAGCAATATTAAATACTTCTGATGAATTTCTACCATAAGCTTCTTCCTGTTTCCATCCAGTCAGATTTTCCGCAACTGGATTCATAAAAGTGATTACATCTTGTAAATCGCTAGCAATCACACCATCGCTGATACTTTTTAAAAGTGCATCCAGCCATTTTTTATTAACTTTTAATTGCCTTTCAAAACCATGCTTAATCAAAGTTATTTCAATATTTGTTTGTAACTCTTTTTCTTTAAAAGGTTTTAATAGGTAGCCAAATGGCTCAGTTATCTTAGCTCGTTCTAATGTCTTATCATCTGCATAAGCAGTCAAATAAATTACTGGAATATCCAAACGCTTATAGATTTCTTCAGCAGCTTCTATGCCGTCCATTGAGCCTTTAAGCTTGATATCCATCAGTACTAAATCTGGAGATATTTCTATTGCTATATTAATTGCTTCTTCTCCTGAAGAAGCGATAGCAGGCACTGTGTAACCAAATTTCTTCAGCCGATATTGTAAGTCTTTAGCAACAATAGCTTCATCTTCCACAACTAAAATTTTTGCGTTTGTCATCTTTTATTGATTGTCTATTTATGGTAAAGGAAATGTCACCTGACACTCTACTCCAGTAGAGCCTGTAATATTGATGTTTCCTGCTAACTGATGGGTTAAAGCATCTACTAACTCCCATCCTAATGATGCATTTTTTTGAAAATCAAAGTTTGGTGGTAAGCCAATCCCGTTATCACTAACTATCAGAATTAGATTATTATTAATTGTTTTCTTTATTTCAATATTAATTGCACCATTCCTATCTTTGGGAAATGCATATTTTAAAGAATTAGATACAAGCTCATGGATAATTAAGCTGCAAGGAATTGCTGTATCTAAACCGAAAAAAATACAATCTTCAGTACTTATTGTCAAAGCGATCGCATCTTCATTGACTTCATAAGCAGTAAATAAACTTGCTACCAAATCTCGAATGTATTCACCAAAATTAATCCTTGCTAAGTCTTGAGATTGATACAACTTTTCATGAACGAGAGCCATTGATGCAATCCGCTGCTGGCTTTGTTGAAATATTACCAAATCGTCTTTGTCTTTGATATAGGCAGATTGCAAGTTTAGCAGACTGGAAATAACCTGTAAATTATTTTTGACCCGATGATAAATTTCTTTTAATAACACCTCTTTCTCTAATAGTGATGCTTTAATTTGCTCCTCCCACTGCTTGCGTTCGCGCTGCGCGGCTTTCCGTTCGCTAATGTCTTCGACCACAGAAATAAAATATTTTGGCTCCCCATTAGATTCACGCATTAAAGACACAGTGAGATTAACCCAAACTATGGAATTATCTTTGCGGAAATAGCGCTTTTCCATCGAGTAAGTTTGAATATTATCTGCTAAAATCTGCTCAACATATTTCAGGTTAGTATTAAGATCGTCCGGGTGAGTAATATCTTGGAAAGTTAACAACTGTAGTTCTTCGAGTGTGTAACCGAGAATATCGCAAAGCTTCTGATTAACTAACAACCAGCTTCCATCAATTGCGACATGGGCAATGCCAACAGCAGCTTGATGGAATGCAGCCCGAAATCGCTGTTCGCTCTCTCGCAATGCTTCTTCTATTCGCTGGCGTTCAGTAATTTCTGTCTGTAATGATTCGTTGATTCTTGTTAACTCTGCTGTCCTTTCCTCAACCATGCTTTCTAATTGGTTAAGTAGGCTATTTAGTCTCTCCTCTGCTTGCTTGCGATCGGTAATATCAGTATGTGAACCTGCCATTCGTACTACATTACCATCTTCATCCCACAGTGCTTGCCCTCGATCTAAAATCCATTTATGGGTGCCATCTTTACATAAAACTCGATACTCAGTAATGTAAAACGGTGTTTTCTGAGCAAAGTGATCTTGAACCGCTTGTTTCACCCACTCAATATCGTTCGGATGCACTCGTGTCAAGCATTCATCTAAATTGTTAGAAATTTCGTGGTTTTCATAACCGAGCATTTCTTTCCAGCGAGCCGAGAAGAAAACTTCATTGGTTTTAACATTCCAGTCCCAAATTCCATCATTATTGCCTCGCAAAGCTAATTGCCAGCGTTGTTCACTTTCCCTCAACACTTCCTCTGTCCGTATGCGTTCAGCAATTTCTTTTGCTAGTTGGTAGTTTGCAGCCTCTAGTTGGGCAGGACTTGGTATAGCTAGCACCTGTGGCATTAATGACACAAGCTCTATAGCCGTTAATACCGAGACAAAAGCAGTGATAGCTTTGATTAACCCTGATAGCCAATAGGTAGGATACCAAAGCGTCCATACATCCATTAAATGAGTTGTGCCACAAGCAACTATGAATGTACCAAACATTAGGAATATCCAGCCGAAAGGCATATCTCGCCGTTTACGAACAAAATAAACCAGCATCACTGGAATTGAATAATAAGCAAGTCCAGTTAACACATCTGAAATCAGATGCAACCACACCAATCCTGGTTTCCAGAGGTAGCAATGTCCGTGGGGAATAAACTGGCTAGTAGAGAAAAAATTATTTAAAAATTCCATTATAAAAACCTACAAACCTACATATTGCACAATTCTTCACCAAAGCCTGAAGTGCGAAAGAAGAGTTTTTAACCTCAGACCTCTTATAGATGCGTATACGCCTAGAGAGTGGCTCTCATATTTTAAAGGAGAACTAGGTTTGGCATTTGTCAGAGTTTTACTGTACTAATTTTAGACTAGATCGATTATTAGCTTGAGCTTCTATATTCTGTATTCGTCATCTTTTCTGAGTTTTTTAATCTGAATAATATAAGATTTATTAAAATTAAAGTACCGCGATCGCTTTGGTTATTGTTACCGGATATCCTCTGAAATCAACCATTTACATATATAAAAACCTTCAAAAACCACAGTCATATTTCAGTTATATAATAATCTAATTATAATCTAGCTGCATACGTGTATTTGCGGGGTTGTTTTGCCGCATCCTCTACAAAAGTTTCTCACTCTTGTAAAAAATCAAGTACAACATTTGTATCTATTAAGATTCGCATTATTTATATTTTTCAGTCAGATATCCCTCTTCTGCCACCCACCATGCAATTTGCAGATTTCTGGTACATTGTCGCACTCAGCGAAGAGTTACAACCTCACCAAGTATTATCACGCACCGTTTTAGGAGAATGGTTAGCGATATTTCGCGGTGAAGATGGACAACCCGTAGCTTTGCGCGATCGCTGTTTACACCGCAATAGCCGTCTATCAACAGGTAAAATCTGTAATGGTGCTTTACAATGTCCCTATCATGGTTGGGTATACGACACTGTTGGAAACGTTATTGCAGTTCCAGCCGAAGGAGATGATTTCAAACCTTCTCCACAGCGTCGAGCCAAGTGTTACGCTACCAAAGAGCAAGATGGCTATGTTTATGTGCGGTTAGCCGATACTCCAAAGGTTGATTTTGAACCCTTTTCTATGCCTCACTACGGACAAACCGGATGGGAGACGGTGCGGGTAATTAACCGTTTTGCTAACAACGTGACTAATTGTGCGGAGAACTTTATTGATATACCTCATACGGCTTTTGTTCATCCTGGTGTTTTCCGTACTTCCCGCCAACAAAAGTTAGAGATGACTGTTGAACGCTGCAATGGTTCAGTTTTGGTGGAGTATCGCAACGAAAACAGTAATTTGGGATGGTACAGCCGTTTTTTGAATTTGCAGGGTGCAGAGATTAAACATAGCGATCGCTTTTATATGCCAAATATTACCTCTGTAGAGTATAAAATAGCACATAATCGCCATTTATTCATTACCAGTCAATCTATTCCAGAAAATGATAATTCAACTCTGGTTTACACCGATGTCACCTATAACTATGGTATTTGGAATAAATTAGCGCGTCCCTTTGTGCGGTGGACTGCTCAACACATTATCCGCCAAGACGTGGAAATTTTGGGTATTCAGGGAGAAGCGATCGCTAAATACGGGACACAATTTTATAATACACCTGCGGACACAATTCATATATTTGTAGAGTCAATTATGGCAGCGATATCTCGTGGAGAAGATCCGCGTTTATTGCCAAATCAATCAGTAGAAGTTACATTTTGGGTTTGAAAAATAATATCATCTATGCATAAATTAGTCATGATTTCCACAGTCATTACACCCCACCCCTTAATCCCCTCCCCGCAAGCCTACGGTGTACACACATCTCTCTAAAAAACCAAAATGTTGTAGATCCTCCTAAATCCTCCTTAAAAAGGAGGACTTTGAGAGGTTTTTGCCCCCTTTTTAAGGGGGGTTGGGCAGGGTGGATTAATTGTCGAGAGAGAAAATATAACATAGAAGGATGATTCCTT
>NZ_JAVRCS010000046.1:0-48616 GCF_034530635.1 Nostoc sp. EspVER01 | reverse complement strand
ATTTCCCTTTACATTTTCCCATAAATGATAAATCTTCCAAAACTGGATGCTCCCCAGCTAATTCTCTCCAGCTATCTCCTCTCACTAAATATTTCCGCTCTATTTCTTTCGCCATTTTATTTACCAAATTATTTGCTTTTTTATATCACAAATAATCTAGCAATCTTAAATCTTTTCACAAAAATATGTGTGTAATTATTACAAATTAGAGTGAAGTTGTTGAAGTATTGATATTGACTAATTGATAATTAGCGATCGCTTCTACTATAGTACGATAATTTATATCCTGATGACGATTTGATGCTATCTGCACTGAGCAATTGCAACTAGCAGTAAATTCGTCATTTTTATCCCACTTATTTAAAGGTGCAGTGAATTGACAAGACTGTTAATACTCCATACCTATGTTCAATCACTAGCACTGAATTCAAACATTTGTTATATATAAGAACTCACCAAATTTTCTTGTTTAATTTGTTCTTTTGCTAAAGCCAATGCTAGATGAGCATTTTTAAACTTTGTTTCATCTGTAAATTTATGCTCAAAATTCTTTAAATAAGCTTCTAAATACCGAATACGTAAGTGTGGGTCGGCCGGATTCTGAAGAAAGGGGAGGTCAGCTTCAACCATGAACCGGATAGCCAACAAGGGGATAGGGCTACGAAGTGGACGGAATTTTGGGTTGTGTAGACCAGGACAGTCATTACGTTTATGAAATTCTCCGATCATCAGTCCTGACTCAACAAACAAAGGTTTAAGTTTTTGTTGGACACTATCTATTACTTTAGAAGCGTCTTCTATATGGATGTCAGGAAAAATAAGTAAAAAAGCTTTATTCATTGCTAATGTCTGCTCTTTAGCATCTATTTGCAGAAATATATCTCGATACCGTCCAACAATCTCTTCTAATTGTTCTGGATACAAATCTTTTGTATGAATAACTGCTAGACGAATACTATTTGATTTGAGAGAGTAAGGTACAAAGGGGCAAACTGCGCCGGGTCTACCTAAGTTAGGATGAGACCTTCCTAAAAAATTTTTCACCCACTCCATAATTTCAATTAAGGCAGAAAGGTCTTCATGTTGCTGGAGTTGTTCAATTTCACGAGTTGTATAGAGTTGCATAGGCTTGAGTGAAATGAAATAATTGTTTAATTCTGAATCCCAAATTAGTTTTACCTACAGATATATTGCAAAACTAATTATTTAAGTAAATAAAACAAGCCCTTTGTTGTTGATTTTTGGTTCATCTGTGGCTTGCAGAAGATAACAACGATCTCCCATTTGGTTTCGTGAACTTAAAATAAGTTACCTCAATACATACACAAACATATTTCGCATCAAATAACTTGTTTTCATTTGTTTTGAAATTAGTTTGTAATATGTTAGCTTCAGAAGTAATATTTGAATCTTGAAACACGTGTAGGGCGTGCTACGCTTTGTTAACACACCCTACAATTGCTTGACAGATTTTTTCAAAAACAATTTACGATTTCTATAGTATACGTATGTATCATCATTATTCGGCATCTGCTCCTAGTTTTTTACACTCTTAAGCTTCTGTTATTTTTATGAACACATTATAAATTTTATGTGTAAATAGTTATTTTTACTGTAAAAATTTGGTGTAGATTCAACAGCAAGTTTAGGGTTACTATCAAGGTAATATACTTGTAGTAAGTAAAAAGTTTACATAGAATTGGTATAAGGCTAATTATATAAGCTGTATATTAATCACAGCATATTTGGTTTAAAAATAAAAATCAAAGGGGAAGGCAGAATCAGCGGCGACTTCTACCGTTTATATCCCTATTCTTAAGTAAGCTACTCACAAAATTAAATATTTTAGGACTTACAGTACTATACCAATTAACCATAATATGCATTGAATCAAATTTATATTTTAGGTGCTGATTGCAACCCCGATTTTGCTGCATATTTACTGTTTTGGGTGTTAGACATGGCTCCAAAGCCCAAAATTAGTATAGTCAATATGTATGATACGTAAGTCCTATATTTGTTTAATTGGAAGTCTCTTATTTCTCAACAAATTCTTTCACCACTGCCATAGCATCAGGCGGAATCTGCGTAATTAGACGGAATGGAAATGCGGCAGTTGAAGCAAAATGAGCATAGTCTGGTGTCAGGAAGATAGCATAGTTTTTAGCTTCTGGAGTCATCTGGAAAGCAAAGGCCAAGGTTAGAGCTTTAACGTACTTGCGAACCTCTGCTGCTTGTTCACCGACAACTTCACCGCCACTAATCGGTGTATTTGGTTGTCCGATCTGATCTAATGTGGTGCTGGGGTCTTTGACACTGAGATGAGTACCCCCAATTATACCAACTAGCGATTTTGGAGATGGAATTTTTTCAAATCCGACAATCTGTTCAGTTAAAGCTGGGGTGGTTTTATCGGCGGAACCTGCTAACACGATGGTAGGAACTTGTATTTTAGTTAACCCAGTTTCGCCAAAAATCAGAGAAGTTGTCGGATTGAAAGCGATCGCTTGTTTGATTCTGGGATCTCGTAGTTGATAGCTATTTTCTGGTAGTTCTTGAGCGATGCACTGCATATTTTCTCCCAAACTCAAGATAGTCAGGTTCTTTTTACAGCGTTGTTTGAGACGTTCTAGTTGTAACTCGGCTCCAGCAAGCGCTAAAGCTGTACCACCACCAAAAGAATAGCCAACAACCATCGCGTTTGTAGTTGCAAGTTTCCCTTGCAGGGGATGATTAGCTGTTTGGTTGAGTTTTGCTAATTCGTCGAGGACAAAACTAATATCTTGAGGGCGATTTAAAAACTCTTGAGGCTTCATAACTCTGGTTTTGCCTTGTAATGCTAAATCAATATTTGCCGCATTACTACCGGGATGTTCTAAAGCTGCTACTACATAACCGTGGGATGCTAAATGTTCTGCTAAGTAACGCAAGTCCGTGCGGACTGACGCGAAACCGTGAGAAAAGACAATTACGGGTTTGTCGGGAGTTGCAGCAGTTGACCAGTAAATATCAACTGGAATTTTGCGGTCGCGCTTTTGATCGTTCAGATTTAAGTTGAGTATTTTTACTTGGGCGATTCCTGGTTGGCTGGGATCAAAAGGGAAAGCAATCTGCGGTGTTCTCGGATGTGCTGTTATGGGGTCGAGTTGGGGAGCGATCGCTAACATGAATTGCTGGGTACGCCAAAAAGCTGTATTTAAATTCCCTGCAACAGCGAAAGCCTTTGGCAAATCAATTTCTAAGCGTTTACTGGGATAAGCAGCAATAAAACTCAGTATAGAAAGACCTTGCGGTGCAGTAGAACCTAATACCAATCCTGCCCTCAGTGCTTGTACCCCAGCTTTGTCTTTTCGGGCTAAGGCTGTAGCGAAGTCACTGAGAATAGTTGTACCAATCTGCGTATTAATTAACCTATCAAGTGTGACAACATTCATAGGTATATTCATGCCCAGCGCCCCCAAGAAGAAGCGGCGTTGTTCTTCAGATAAAGACTGTAAACTCCCAGGCAATTCCCCTGTTTTTACAGCCTTTTGCAACTCAGTAACAGAGATGGATTCTGTAAATAAACCGAAACGCATAACAACTGTGTCAGCTGCAATGGCCGAAGTATTTGTCCCGAACTGTGTAAGTGCGATGGCGCTAAAAAAACCTGCAACTGTCTTAAGACTTCTCCAACTTTTTCCCATAAACTTTTATACCAATTGTTACTTACGGGAATATAACGGATATTTGTGTATTTGACTACCCCAATAATTGTCTAGAAATAAAAGTAAATTTTTTCTTAACTTGATGGCAATGTCTACGACGGTCACATAGCTCTGTCGTACCACTTGCCTACGGCACCACGAACTTAGAAGCAAGTTACGCGTCGCGCCTTGTAGAGAAGTACGGACTACGACTATGGTCTAATCTCCTCAAAGCATCTGCTAATGCAAACAAAGCCATATTACAAGCATACAAAAGTAACGAATTGTAGAATTCATCACAATTCAAAATTTGAGCATCAATCAGTGTTAACAGCCACAAAAGCTCGATTGTTTCTCAGCTAGGTTTAATACTGTAACGGAGCTACTAGAACAGGAGAACGCATCTACAATCTGCAATTTTATTTGACAGGGAAATTTAACCAACTGCTTAATGTTTTGTCTTTGCTCTTTAAAACGTTTTGCAGAGGTGTTGCAGGTGAATAGTCTGATTGCTGTAGCTGCAAGATCGTTACTCATCAAATTCTACCAGCCGCATCAACAATTTTTCTTGGCTTTATGCGTCGCAGACTCCCATATATTTTAATTTTTCTGCTCTCTCTGAGTATTATTACACTGTGGTGGCCTGTGAATGATTCTGATTGCAATTTCGAGGCTTTTATCGCATCAAAAACTACAAAATTTCAAGTACATGCTACTAAGGTTATTGTTCAGCCGTGGCGTGGTCGTCACCATGTATATGGAATATTTATGATTCCTGATGAATACAAACAAGCTCCATTTTTTGTGTTAACAGTCCAAGGTGCTGGTAGTTACTGTTCAAAACAATTTGGTCATAAACAAAACTTTGATGATATCTTTGCTGAGCCAGGAACTTATCTGGTAAAGAAGCCGATTAGAACTCGAAAAACTCTGCGGCTCATTCTTCAAGGTTTATATTCTCAGGTGAATGATAAAAATAATTGGACGTTGACTTTCCCTGAACCAAAAGCTAGTCAAAATAATTCTTGAAGAAGAATTCAGAAGTCAGAATTCAGAAGTCAGAATAAATCAGTCGGGGATTCAAACCCGCGACTGATAGCGTAGCGTTAGCGAGTCGTACAAAATTCATTCTGAATTCTGACTCCTGACTCCTGAATTCTGTTTGATAATTTATCAATTAGCTTAGTGGTTGAGTTTCCAAAACCTGGTCTTTTTCTAATAAGGTACTAGTCGCATTAACTACAATTTGTGCTGCTCCAGTGAAGAACGATCGCTCGATAGTCGCTGGTACATCGCTAGGTTCATGATAGTGCGGAGTACGTAAATTTGCGGTATCTGTCACTAGCACAGCACCCACACCTTGATACCAAAACGGTGCATGGTCGCTGCGTAGGGTATCTGGTGTCAGTAAACCTTTAAAAGGAATTGGTAGTGTTAGAACTGCTGGCATTGATTCTTCTTTATTCAGGGCGGTTGAGGGGATGTTTTGTGAGTTTTGAAAGGCATTCAACAAAGACAAATGTTCTGTATCACCAACTACCACTAAAAAATCGCCCTTGTCACTAGGTGGCGTAACAGGCAATCCAGCAGGGTATTTCTGGCATCCAGAAGTGTAACAAGCGTAACCTACCATATCCATAACGATCGCTCCGCCTAAATTTTGCAGGCGTGCTGTCTTACTCACAAAAGCCTGACTACCCAAAAGTCCTGCTTCCTCTTGGTCAAAAAAAGCTAGCTGTAACGTCCGTGGCGTAGGACGAGAACCGAGTAACCGGGCGACTTCCAGCACTACAGCTACACCACTAGCATTATCATCAGCACCAGGGGAAGAGGCAACAGTGTCGTAATGCGCTGCTACAAGAATTGCTTTCGCGGCTTTATTAGTTCCTGGACGTTCGGCAAAAATATTCACACCGTCAGAGAACTTTTCTAATTTAGGTTTCCAGCCGGCTTTTTTCAGTTCAGCTGTAATATAAATGCGAGTAAGCGATCGCTCTTTTGGGGTGTAGCGCTGAAAATTCAACTTTTGGATATGGTTTAACAGCTTCTCAGTAGACACTTGCGGGGTAATGTCAACTTCCCTTGACTTTGGCTGTGATTCGAGTGTTTTCACTGGAATCCGCTCAACAATTGTCGGTGAGGGACGCTGTTCAAAAAACGTGCTACCTCTGCTACCCAACACGGCAACCGTCATCAGCACCAACAGCATCAGCCAAATCCATTTTCTCATCTGATTTATCCTTGGCTTCCTGACTTAGGGTAGCGCAAATCAACCTTGGTGAGGACAAGAGGGTTATGTCAGAAGTATTCAGGCAACAGGTGTTAGTGTTTGCCTTGTTTAAGACAGATCAATTCATGAGTTAAACTTCTCTACCTTCTGATGTAATTCCTCTAGTTCAGAGTAATCAGGGTTATGCGAAGCGCCTGAAACGACCAAATATCATAATCCACATCATGGTTGATTTATAGATTGGTAAGTAGTTTTAGTTCTTTAGTGATATCTACTGCTTTGCGAGTGATAAGTCTGGTAACTTTTAGAACGTCTAGCAAACCTCCGCTAACACTTACGACATCTAATAATTCAGATTCGGGAATTATTTTTCTTACCAGCTTCACTCTTGATAAAGATTAGTTACTTATCTTCAATATTTTGATTAAATAATATTGCTTTTACGCCGATCGCACTCCCTTAATCCTTACTTTATATCGCTAAAAATACTGCTGTATCTACTTTATAACCTTTCACTCTTTTGTTAAAAAAGATGTTGGATTTACGGTAAATATTAAAAATATTGAGTGCGATCGCTGTTTAATTACCACAAAAAAATAAGTATACCGAAAGGAGTATTTCAAAAAAATAAGTAAGATTGTAATATCAAGCAATAAACATTCTATCAGATCATCAATTTTCCTTGACAGTTAATCCTGCCCTTACTAAATTCGTGATATATAGGCGTTAGAGGCAATCACAGGTACACTCAATTCGTACCTCATTTTTAATAGCTGGAGAATGTTTAGATATCGCTAGTCATTTGGTTTTTTCAAGGAGGAAAGTTTTATGAATTTTTTGAAAAAATACTCCAATTTAACTATCCGTGTAATATGTTTAGAAATTTTATTTATTGCACCTGCTTTAGCTGATGAATGTTCATCAAATCAGCGAGCGCCTTTGCCAGGATGTGTTTCAGCAGAATATATTAGTGGTGGAACTGTTATAACTAATAACTGTCCTTATACAGTTACTATAAAAGTTGATATAGCTAACAGTTCCGATAAACGGGTAGACGTTGGTCCCAACGGAGGAAGAACTGTAGTTGGTGTTGGCGGTAGGTTTCAGTTGTTTTGCTGTCCCAGATATAATAAATGTGCTTAACAATACCTTCACCGAAAAAGAGTACGAAGAGATAGAGTTATCGGCAACTTTTGGTGATGATGAAAGGTTACGCGCTTTAATGCAGAAGGCAAAAGGTTTTAAAGATTTTGTCTGTCGTTATGGAACTAGTGACAAAGGTTCAAATCTAATCCTAAGCGCATCACACGCAATCAATCGACCATTGCCTCCACATCCGTAAATAACACCTCGTAGAACCTCGCGTAGCACGAGGTTTATTTTTGGGATTGGCAGAGGCCAAAAAATAACATTTTTTGGAGAAGTCATTTGACCTGTATTGTAGAGACGGCGATTCATCGCATCTCTTGCTTGCGTTAACTTAACATTTGTCTCTTAACAAGAGCATGGCCAGATTGCACATCAAACCAGTGAATATCTTCAGGGGGCAATGCTAATGTAATATCCTCATTACTCCAATTTTGGTCTGTTGGCAACAAAGCACGTACCGTAATTGCTCCAGTTTGTGAACCCTCAACCCTGACACTAACCAAATAGTGCATACCCAAATTTTCTACTAAAAACACTCGCCCTTGAATAGTCTGGGTATCACCTGGTTGAGCAATGCGGACATTTTCTGGGCGGATTCCCAGAACAATCTGCGGTGGTACAGTTGGTATATTTGGGAGAAGTATTTGGAAATTACCCAAGATTGCGTATTGTCCCTTACAAGGTAAAGTCAACAAATTCATTTGCGGACTACCAACAAATCCAGCCACAAATAGATTAGCGGGATGGTTATAGATGCGGTCAGGCGGGTCGAGTTGCTGGACATAGCCATCGTTGAGCAATGCAACTTTCGTAGAGAGCGTCATCGCTTCAGTTTGGTCGTGGGTAACGTAGACAACTGGCACTTTTTGGGCGGCAAAAATTTGCTTGATATCGGCTCGGACTCTTTCCCGCAATAGTGCATCCAGGTTACTTAAAGGTTCATCCAGCAGGTAGACATCGGCATTACGCACCAAAGCACGACCGACAGCAACCCGTTGCCGTTGACCTCCAGACATCTGACCAGGCTTACGGTTCATTAACTCTGCTAATCCTAAAACTTCTGCCACTTCTGCCACTCGCTGTTTAATTTCTGTCGGTGGTACTTTTTTCAGCTTCAGTCCAGAAGCGAGGTTTTCGTACACCGTCATGTGGGGATAGAGTGCATAACTTTGAAACACCATTGCAATATTGCGATCGGCTGCTCGTTTATAGGTGACATCTACATCCCCAATCTGGATCTGACCGCGAGTCGGTTCTTCAAGACCCGCAATCATGCGTAGGACAGTGGATTTGCCACAGCCAGAAGGTCCAAGTAAAGTGAGAAACTCATGGTTATCTACAGTTAAGCTAACGTCTTTAACAGGGACGACTTTAGGACTGTAGGTTTTATTCAAGTTTTTAAGTTCGAGTTTAGCCATTTTTCATTTTTCATTTGTCATTTTTCATTTGTCATTCGTCATTTGTCGCTTGTACTGAGCGAAGCCGTTAACGTGGTCACTGAGCTTAGTCGAAGTGCAGCCTCTCGTAGAGAAGTATTGGTCAGAAATTATTATTCTCCTCTCTGCTTCCCCTGCTCCTCGGTCACTGAGCGTAGCCGAAGTGCTGCTCCCCCTATCCCTTGACAGCACCAGCGGTAAGACCTTGGACAATCCGGCGCTGGAAAAACAAAACTAGTAAAATCAGGGGTAATGTCCCGATGACAGTTGCAGCAGCGATCGGGCCATAGGGAATTTCATATATTGTCGCACCACCCAACTGAGCCGCAGCAACGGGAATTGTCTTCAACTCTTCACGAGTCATAAACGTGAGAGCAAAAATAAACTCGTTCCAAGCAAAAATAAAAGTGAGGATTCCAGTAGTAACTAAGGCGGGAAGGGTCATGGGTAGCACGATTTGCCACAGTAGTTGAAAAGTGTTGTAGCCATCGACCCTAGCAGAATCTTCCAAGTCTTTTGGTAATTGTTCAAAAAAGCTTTTAAGTACTAAAATTGTTAGCGGCAAATTGATCGCAGTATAGGGTATAATCAGCGCCAGATAATTATTGCCCAATTTCAGCGCTTGGATAATTTCTAATAGTCCTAAGAACAAGAGAATTCCAGGAAATAAGGTAACAATTAAAATGCTGGCGAGGATAACTTTTTCACCCCAAGGGCGTAACCGTGCGAGAGCATAAGCCGCAGGTGCGCCGATCGCTAAAGCTACAGCGGTAGAAGTAATCGACACAAAAGCGCTGTTGAAGATGTAGCGCCAAAATGGCCGACGGGTGAATAACTCAATGTAGTGATTGAAAGTGAATCGTGTGGGGAAATAGACAGTAGGAACGGCGGCAATATCCTCATTCACTTTAAACGAGGTCAGCAATTGCCATAGGGCTGGTGCTAGGCTAAATAGCACTATTAATACAACTATGATAAACAGCAAGATTTTTTTCAGAGAAAACTTGGTTCCCCCTGTTCGTTTTGGAGTCGTTGAAACTGTTTGGGGAGTTACACTCATAAGCTAAATGGCTCCTGATGTTTTGGCACGGTATTTGTTAAGTAAGAAACTAGCGATCGCCACCGCCGCAATTAATATTAAGAATGTCACTACTACCAGGGCTGCTCCATAACCAAAATCTAAGTAGCGCATCACCGTAGAGTAAATGTACAATGACACCACTTCCGTAGCGCCACCAGGGCCGCCCCCGGTCATCACAGCAACCAAGTCAAAAATTCCGAAAGCTTGAGCAAACCGAAATAGCACTGCAATTAATATCTGCGGCAGCAGCAATGGCAGGGTAATATTACGGAAACTTTGCCAAGCAGTTGCCCCATCAACCGAGTAAGCTTCATAGAGGTCTTGTGATATCGACTGCAACCCAGCTAGCAATAGGATACTGATAAACGGTGTAGTTTTCCAAACATCAGCAAAAACCAGTGCGATCATCGCCAGCGTTGGCTCTCCTAACCAATTAATTCCAGTCTTAATCAGCCCTAAGCGCAGCAGAATATCGTTCACAACCCCAAACTGGTCGTTAAAAATCCAAGACCACGCCAGACCAATTAGAGAAGTAGGCAAAGCCCAAGGGATAATGGCAGTTGTACGCACTATGCCTCGCCCAACAAACGCCTGATTGAGAACAAGGGCAATCCCCAGTCCTAGCAGTAATTCTGAGATGACCGATGCTGTTGTGAATACGGTTGTCGCCCACAAACTCTGCCAAAAACGACCATCCCCCGCCATCCGCACATAATTCTCTAAACCAGAGAATACAGGTTGTAACTCTGTTCCCAAATTTCTAGTAAATACGCTTAACCAAAATGCTCGTAAAATCGGGTAGGCAAATACAAACAACAACAGCAGCAATGCGGGTGTTAATAAAATCCAGGCTGTCTGTTGTTCTCGATTTCTAAGTGTATGTAAATTTGTCATTTGTCATTTGTCATTAGTTATTCTCCCCCTGCTCCCTGCCCCCCTGCCTCCTGCCCCCTGCCGCCAGCAGTCGGCGTGTTTCCGCAGCAGCAGCTTGCATTGCTCGTTCAGGATTCATTCGACCGGATAATGCGGCGCTGAGATAACGCTGTAAAATATCTGATGTCTGAGCATATTGCGCGATCGGTGGACGTAAAACTGCATTGTCCACGACCTGCAATAACTGCGGATAGTGGGGGTATTTAGCAACAATCCCTGGATCTGTAAACAGTTCCCGGCGACTGGGCACATAACCTGCACTGAAAATGAATCGGCGCTGTGCTTCCCGACTAGTAAAATACTTAATTGCTTTCCAAGCTTCTTCAGGATGTTGAGAAGATTTCGCAATCCCTAAACCCCAGCCACCTAGACAAGCCGCTCCCGTCTTACCAGGAGCATGAACCATCGGTTTAATAGCTATTTTGCCCCGAATTGGCGAATTTTCTGCCTGTGCTAAAGGCCACGCATAGGGCCAACTACGTAAAAACGCTACTTGACCACTTTGAAACAAGCGCCGGGTGTCTTCTTCTTGGTAAGTTGTGACTCCAGGCGGAGAAACGCCTTCGCTGATGGTACTACGTAGAAACTCAATGGCTTTTAATGTTTCTGGTCGATCTAGTCCAACTTCAAGGGTGTCGGGTTTAACCCAGAAGCCACCAAAGCCATCGAGGATTTCTGCAAACATCGCCACAAGTCCTTCATATTGGCGACCTTGCCAAACATAGCCCCAATTCACCTGCTTTTTCTTCTGCAAAACTTGGGAAATTCGGATCAAATCATCAAAGGTTTCTGGTGGTTTCAATCCTGCTTGTTTAATTAAATCTTCCCGGTAATAGAGCATTCCCACATCGGAACGCACTGGAATGCGGTACAGCTGGTTTTGATAACGTCCCCCTTCTACATCCTGGGGTGAAAATGCTGCCAACTCCTCTTTAGAAATGCGATCGCCTAAAGGTAGCAACCATCCAGCAGCAGCAAACTTGGATGTCCAAATGACATCCATATTGATCAGGTCGTAAGGAGATTCACCCAAGATAAAAGATGAGGTATACAAGTCTTCGAGCAAATTTGTGGCATTGGGCCCTTCAACTAGGTTAATACGAATACCAGGGTTCTCAGCTTCAAAGTCTTTAATCAAACCCTGCCTCCAAGGTTGGGCATCAGGGGCAGTCATTAACAAATTGAGGGTAACTGGTTGCTGCGAGAGCGCTACCCAACTGAACAATATCATGCTCAAGAGAGTTGCCAAGAAAACCCCTATATGCAGATAACTTTGTTTTTGAATGAATTTTTGCAAATTGTTTATTGGCTTTCGGTACAACATTATCAATGTAGCGATCGCTAGTTGTAATTCTTAGGAAATAAAAACATAAAACATCTCAAAAAAGATTATTTCGTATTATTTTTTTACGGTTTATTATAAGTAAAATTAATTTATCGAACAGAATTCTTCTTTAATAGAGAAAACATCAAGTTTGACGCTTTGTCTTTTGACAGCGATCGCAATTTCACCTACAGTTCCGCACTAGAGGAGTCCTGAATACTGAGCAAAAAAGAAAAGAATTTCTTAATTACTTCTTCAAAATCTTTATTCTTACACTCAGGACTTATGACTCAGAACTCGGAACTTTTTTTATGGTAGATTTGTTGCTGATCGCAATCCTGGGGTTCCTGGGGAGTTTTGGACACTGCTTTGGGATGTGTGGCCCGCTAACAGTGGCATTTTCTCTGTCTCATCAGCCGAAAAGCCCACAAACAGCCTCTTTGGGACGGACATCAACCTTAGAAAAGCCCGATACATGGCAACAGCAATTAAAATTCCATATCCTGCTAAACCTGGGGCGGATGTTGAGCTATGCTCTAGTCGGTGCTGGCATTGGGGCGCTAGGTTCGGTATTGCTGCAAGGTGGACAGCTAGCGGGTGTTGGCAGCGACTTCCGGCGCTGGATGGCAATTCTGACTGGTGTGATGTTGATTTGGTTTGGCTTAGGACAAGTAAAACCCGATTTACTACCGCGCATTCCCGTGTTACATCCCCTATTGCAAGGTAGTTTACACGATCGCCTCAGCAGCGGAATGGTAAAACTTTCTTTAAAAACCAAATGGTGGACACCAATGCTTTTGGGGATGACTTGGGGTTTAATGCCCTGTGGTTTCCTGTATGCTGCCCAAATTAAAGCCGCTGAAAGTGGCAATTTATGGATGAGTACAGCTACTATGCTGGCTTTTGGCTTGGGAACCTTACCCACGATGCTAGGTGTAGGCGTTTCCACATCTTTGGTAAGTAAAGACAGGCGTAGTCAGTTGTTTCGATTAGGCGGTTGGGTAACACTCACCATTGGCGTTATCACCTTGCTGCGGACTGGTGACACAATGGTAGATTACACCGGACACGCCGCCTTAATCTGCTTAATTTTGGCGTTAATTGCGCGTCCGATTAGTGGCTTGTGGGCTTCACCACTGCGTTATCGGCGCGGCTTGGGTGTGGGATCTTTTGTGCTTTCTGTGGTTCACACCATCCACATGATAGAACACTCATTGCAATGGAATTTTGCCGCCTTTTCGTTTTTGCCACCAGAATTTCAGTGGGGGATGGCTGCGGGTGCTGTAGCATTGGTATTAATGTCCCCCGCCGCTTTTACAAGTTGGGAATCGTTGCAAAAATCTTTGGGCAAGCGTTGGCGACAGATTCATCTATTGGGTGTGCCAGCCTTGCTCTTGAGTGCCATTCATGCTGTGTTGATTGGTTCCCATTACCTGGGTTCCTTGCAATCAACTTGGGGAAATAAATTAGCGGCAGTACTGATGGTAATTGTTACTCTCAGTGTCTTGCTAGTGCGTAGGGCGAAGCCCTTGCCGTAGGCATCGCGCTTTTTCTGGTCAAAGTTAGCCGTAGAAAAGTTTTATGTTCCCCCAACCAAATCGCGGTAAATCATCCTTATTTTCTGGCTCCGTTTCAACGAGTCAAAAACAGAGGCGTTATCCACTCAAAGGCCTTTTCTGGAAAAATCAAAGAACAATAAAGTATTTATTATTCCTGAGTTGCTTAGTTATATCAATAACTAATCTTTACCCTGCTTTTGCTCATAAGGTGGAAGTAAGCTCAGATGTTGGCGGTACTCTCCACATTGAACCAAATGATAATCCCCGTGCTGGAGAACCAAGCCAAGCTTGGTTTGCACTTACCCGCAGAGGTGGAAAGGTAATTCCTCTGTCACAGTGTAATTGTCAGTTAGCTGTTTATGCCGAACCTTATGCAGCCGGAGAGCCACCGCTGTTAGAACCACAGTTAAAACCTGTGGCTGCCGAACGCTATCAAGGCATTCCAGGTGCAGAAGTTGTCTTTCCCAAACCAGGCCTTTATGAATTGCAACTAAATGGAAAACCTGTTTCTGGGGCAAGATTCAAACCCTTTGAGTTCAAATTTGAAGTGACTGTGGCAGGAGGCGGGTCTACACAAAATACACGAAACCTGCGAAATGTCAATGGTGATCTAGTAGAGGGTCAATCTCAACAATTACCAACTTGGGCGATCGCACTTCCAATTGTGGGATTTATCGGCATCTTAGTTGTCGTACTGCGAAGCATGAGAGGGGGTAGCGAGTGAGTGTTCTCACATAAAACCTTGTCGTTATAGCGTTTCCTAAATAAGACGTGAGTTCGATAAACCTCCCCCTGCCTTGAACTTTAGTTCAAGTCTGTCCCTCTCTGAGTCGGAGAGGGATGGTTTTGCGTAGTAAAACCTCTTAAAGGTTTCAATATTTACCATAATTAGGCGGTTACTACATAAGCCGTCGAACTTTTTTAATTTACTGTCAACTAGCTTGGCTAATACGCCGTTGTAACTCGATTTCAAATTCCTCATCAGTGCGAGTGATGACTTTTGGTCGTTGGTCTAACCTGTCCATTAAAATATGGAATGCTTCGGTGTCCTGTGGATGATATCTAACCCAATCTCTTAATTCATTATCTGACATAGCTTGATAATCAGGTTTAGTCATGGAAATGTCACCTCACCATTTGGATATATCTCTATTTGTATTGTGTCTCCAATTAAAACGTATATGCGCTTTGTTCTTTCGTCCAGTCGCACCACGTTGATAGGCTGAAACATATTACTTGCTCTCACACATCTACTGTAAAACGCTCTCAACTGTTCTGTTGTTGGTTCCATCTAGACTCCACTCTCAATAAAGCTATCAAGTAAGTCGCTAAGGCATTGAGCCGAGATGCACAACTTTCACGTCGCGCATCTCGGCTCAATGCCATCAAGTCGAATGATGTCGCTTCTGATGCCACTGCCACGCGTCAGCGACAATATCTTTGATGGATGGATACTGAGGTTGCCAGCCTAAGATGGTTCTGGCTTTCTCGCTGGTGCCAATGAGAACTGGGGGATCGCCAGGACGGCGATCGCGTTCTTCTACTGGTATCGAAGTTCCTGTCACCTCTTCGACTGCGGCAATGACTTCTCTGACGGAGAAACCGCTGCCATTGCTCAAATTAAAAACTTCACTATCGCCACCTTTTAATAAATATTCCAATCCCAAAATATGGGCATCTGCTAAGTCGTTAACGTGAATATAATCTCGAATACACGTACCATCGGGCGTGGGGTAATCAGTGCCGAAAATTGAGATGGATTCTCGTTTCCCTAAAGCTGTCATTAACACCAAAGGAATCAAATGGGTTTCTGGGTTGTGATCCTCACCCAGTAAGCCATCGGGATTAGCACCAGCGGCATTGAAGTAGCGAAAACGCACTGATTGCAAACCGTAAGCGACATCAAAATCAGAGAGAATCCTTTCTACCATTAGCTTTGTAGCGCCATAGGGATTAATCGGATTTTGGGGATGGTTTTCTGGAATGGGCACGAATTCCGGCACACCATAGGTAGCACAGGTAGAAGAAAAGACAAATTTCTTTACAGATGCCGTCAGCATCGCTTCTAACAGGGTCAAAGTACCAAGGACGTTGTTGCGGTAATATTTGGCCGGATCGCTCACCGATTCTCCTACGTAGGCATAAGCCGAAAAATGCATCACCGCAGCAATATCGTGGGTTTTAAATACATGATCCAGCAAAGCGCGATCGCTTGTGTCCCCAATTATTAGTTCTACCTGTAAAACCTTTTCTACTAGATCGCGATGTCCATAGACCAGATTATCAAGTATGACAACCCCATAACCCGCTTTTTTCAAAGCAAGCACTGTATGGGAACCAATATATCCAGCTCCCCCTGTTACCAGAATAGTAGGCTTTCCAGGCGACATAATTTTTCCTTTTGAGTAGATTACTTAATTAATTTAGTTTACCGGTACGCGATTACTCTTCTGGAAAATTATAAATAATAGACGCAGTGTCAAAAAATTGCACTAAAATCACTACGACGGTAGTCATTGGGTGTGAGGTTTGAGAAATTTTAAGTCAAACAGTGCGATTACAATTTGACAATAAAATAAATCCATTTCCCGAAACCTCTAGGTTGAGCCTTACGGGTGACGCTTCTAACGTCGCTATCAGTAAGAAGTCGCCAGTTGTTTCATGCATGGTTTCCCTGTATGGCAGTCTTTTCTGGGGGCAACCCCGATCAAAACGGACTGCCTCTCCTGACGGAGACGCTACGCGAACACCACCACACTGGCTCACCGCACCAGCAAATTTGAGAGTTAGTCTATGTTTCTATTGTTAAGCCGGGTACTGCTGTGGCTGCTGATTGGCACTATCGTTTATTCTCTGTTCCAGCGATTTTATCCCTCTGGAACCTTTGTCGGGCGATTAATCTTAGTCGTTATCTTGGTAATCGTAGCCCTATCATTTCTTAACCCCAATGAACCTGCTGTGGCGTCGTTGTGGAGGATGCTATCTTTTCCACTCAAGCCTCTAGGAGCCTCTGTTTTACTGATGATTCTTGCCGCTCAGAAAATCAAAGGAGGTGGAATAGAGAAACCAGGAGGATACTTGATCGGTTGGGCACTAACGATTTTGCTGTTGGCAAGTACACCAGCAGTCGCCTATTTCCTTTATAGAGCGCCACTGGCAATGACGGGTGAAACATCTGTCGCAACTGCTACACCAACATCTGGGACACTGGTGGCATTAGGGCAACCTACCACAGCGAACATCTCAGATGTAAGGGGGGATAGCATTCTTTCTTATAATTTGAGAGTGCCTCCCTATTTATTACAAGGAAATCCTCAAGATATTCGCACACGCGGTTTACGACTTGAAGACTTTGTACCAAATTCGGAAACGTTGCAATTGACAACAAGAACTTGGGAAAGTTATCTCGTTGAAATTTACAGGTTCTTGCGTGTTCAGCGGTAATCAGGCAAGAGAACTTTACTGAGTTCGTAGTAAGCGCTTGAGCTATCAATCAAAGGACTAAAGTCCTTACTACGAACTTATTTCTTCATTAAAGTTGCTGTGGTGGACTACTAGTACCAAACGGCAATAACTATCCAGTTAAAAGAGGTAAAAAAGCTGAATTTATCACAAGCGATATTTCCTCTTCATAGCTGCCTTCTTGGACTAGCAGTTAATCTAGATGATAAAGTTGCACAATTGCTTTAATGGCAAAATCTCGACGAATCGCTAAACTCAGTGCTTACTTACGACCCCATTGGCGGGAAGCCTCCTTGGGTATTCTCGCTTTGTTGTCTGTCAATGCACTGGGTGTTTATATCCCTTGGTTGATTCGTGCTGGTGTTGACAAACTCTCGACAACCTTCAGCTGGAACCAAATACTACATTACGTAGTAGTGATTGTCTTGCTCAGTTCGGCGATGTGGCTAATGCGGATGGCATCACGCATTTGGCTATTTGGGGTGGGGCGTCAGGTGGAATTTGACCTGAAACAACGGATTTTTGAACACTTACTGAAGCTGGAGCCTGGTTATTTTGCCAGTAATACTGCTGGCGATTTGATTAGTCGGGCTACCAGTGATGTGGACAATATCAAGCGGTTATTAGGTTTTGCGGTCTTGAGTTTGGCAAATACAATGTTTGCCTACGCCCTGACACTGCCAGTAATGCTGGCAATTAGTGTGGATCTCACCCTAGCCGCCCTAGCAGTGTATCCTTTTATGCTCTTGTTGGTGAGTTTATTTAGCGATCGCTTACGCAAACAACAAGCAGCAGTCCAAGAGCAGCTCTCTGATATCAGCGAACTCATCCAGGAAGATATTAGTGGCATTGCCTTAATTAAAATCTATGCTCAAGAAGCAAACGAGCGTCGAGCTTTTGCCAAGAAAAATCAGCAGCTATTGACTGCTAACCTAGAATTGGCAAAAATCCGCAATACACTGTTTCCGCTAATTGGTGGGCTAGCTAATATCAGTTCGCTGGTAATCATCTGGCTGGGAGCGGCACGGATGTCTGCTGGGACACTTCAGGTTGGCGATTTTTTAGCATTGTTAATTTATGTAGAGCGTCTAGTTTTCCCCACTGCCCTTTTAGGATTCACAATTACTGCCTACCAACGCGGTGAAGTTAGTATCGATAGGCTTGAAGCTATTCTCTCTGTCACACCAAAAATTAAAGATGCAGCCGATGCCATACATCTGCCTGTGGCTGAACTCAAAGGGGAACTGACAGCGAAAAATCTCACCTACAATTACCCTGGTTCCACTACCCCAGCTTTAGCAAATATTAACTTTACTATTGCTGCTGGAGAAACTGTAGCGATTGTTGGGGCAATTGGTTCGGGAAAATCTACTTTGGCCAATGCTTTACCGCGCTTGTTGGATATTGAATCAGGACAATTGTTTTTAGATGGGGTAGATATTACTAAGATCGCTTTGACAGATTTACGAGGTGCGATCGCCTACGTTCCTCAAGATAGCTTTCTATTTAGCACTACAATCAAAAATAATATTCGCTACGGCGATCCAGTTAGCGAACAACAACAGGTAGAATCTGTCGCTAAACTTGCCCAAATTGAATCAGAAATTCAGAATTTTCCCCAGCAATATGAAACTATTGTTGGCGAACGCGGTATTAATCTTTCTGGCGGTCAACGCCAACGTACTGCTTTAGCTCGTGCAATGTTGGTCAATGCTCCAGTGTTAATTTTGGATGACGCTCTCTCTAGTGTAGATAATCAAACCGCTACGAAAATCCTCAAAAATCTCTCCAGTGGTACTGAACGTAAAACAGTAATTTTTATTACGCACCAATTATCAGCGGCGGCGGCGGCTGACCGAATTTTTGTCATGGAAAAGGGAAAAATTGTGCAAATCGGAAATCACTTGGAGCTTTTGCAACAACAGGGTTTATACAGAACTTTGTGGAGCCAACATCAAGTTGAGGAATTACTGCGGTGAAGGAAGCAGGTGGTCACTGAGCGTAGTCGAAGTGAGGCAGGGGGCAGAAGGAAGGAATTATGATTGAGTTAGGGACTGGGGATTGGCAAGATTTGAATGGGGATTCAGACCCCAACCAATTCTTAAAAAATTTCTTCCCCAGTACCCAGTAACCAGTCCCAGAGTGCCCATTACTCACCTTCAAGCTTGGCTAATTGGGGAATCCCGCGACCCGTTGAAGAAAAATTCCGAAATTCCGACTTTACTGAAGGATTGTAAATAGGTCTAGCAAAATAATTGCATTTGTCATAACTTTATAGTTATAGAACTATTGATTCGATCGCCTCATCACTCATGGTTAACACCCTACCCAAGCCAGAAACTAAAACCCCCAGTAAAGAAACTGTACTCACCCCCCGGTTTTACACTACAGATTTTGAAACCGCAGCCAACCTGGATTTGTCTGCCCAGGAAACAGAGTTACAGGCGATGTTGACAGAAATGCGGACAGACTACAACCGCCACCATTTTGTTCGCGATGAAGCGTTTGAGCAGTCTTGGGAACACATTGACGGTGAAGCAAGACAGGCGTTTATTGAGTATTTGGAACGCTCTTGCATTTCTGAGTTTTCCGGCTTCTTGCTATTCAAGGAATTATCCCGCAAGCTAAAAAATCGTAGCCCAGTGCTAGCGGAAATCTTTCAAATGATGGCGCGTGATGAAGCCCGCCATGCTGGATTTCTCAACAAAGCCATGGCCGATTTTAAACTCTCCCTTGATTTAGGCACTGTTACCAAAACCCGCACTTATACATTTTTCCCAATTGAATGGGTACTTTACACCGTCTACCTCTCAGAAAAAATCGGCTACTGGCGTTACATTATTATTTTCAGGCATCTAGAAAAGCACCCAGAAAACCAGTTTTACCCGATATTCCGCTACTTTGAGAGCTGGTGTCAGGACGAAAACCGCCACGGAGATATATTCAAAGCATTATTGCGTTCTCAACCGCAACTCTGGAACACCTGGAAATCTAGGCTGTGGAGTCGCTTTTTCTTGCTATCAGTATTTGCTACTCACACCCTGACAGTTCATGAACGTTCCGGCTTCTACAAATCATTGGGACTTGATGCCACAGAATTTGATATCCAAGTTGTGCGCAACACCAATGAAACCGCAGGACGGGCTTTTCCTGTAATGTTGAATACTGAACATCCCAAGTTTTTCCCACGTCTGCAACGCTGTGCAGGTTACAACTTGAAAATTGCAGAGATTGAAGGCAGTTATAACCCGAAATTAGTGAAGCTAATTCGCAAACTACCTTTGATTGCAGCAATTGTTTGGAATCTGCTGTTAATTTACCTCATCAAACCAATTGATACTGAAGCCCTGCGGGGAACGGTTCGTTAGCTATTTATTAGACATCTACTGGTGAAATTAATTATGTGTTATTCAGAACGCATAATTAATTTCACCAGATGTTAATTCTTGAATATTCGAGTAGCTGAATAATGACAAAACTAGACTAAACTCTATACATGAGTATGTCAATAAAATAGTTAAATTTTTGTATATATATAATCGTGGAATGCAATAGATAAGAGGTTCACTAATTAATCTATAAAATGTAGGAATTGAGAGATGAGCGAAATTAAAAAACAAGCCGCTTTGCCTTTACCTACATGGAAGCGACCCAACACAGAAAGATCAAATTTTACGAATCCATCGCTTGTCTCATTGTCTCATCCAATATTCCCACATTGGCCAGTCCAACACGCGGTTTTGGTTTACCAACAAATAATAATACTCCACTAGATACAGTCATTGAAGTAGTAAGCGACCTTCAAAAAGCCAAGAAGAACAAGAATTACAAACCGAGTTGTTGTTACAACGCGTTAGCGATCGCAGCTTACGGGGCTACAAAAAGTGGCGTTGCTGAATTAAGGGATGATTCTTGTGGGGTGGGCATCCTGCATTGGTGTCAACAGCGAATTTATCCACAAGGTGCTTGATTCTTCTGGCTGTCTGTGATAGTTTTCTTTTTACAAGTCACAAAGTACTGTAAGTTTATCAAGATACCGATATTTTGAATTTCGTTAACCTAGTTGCAAAGATTTGAAGTATTGAGCGATCGCAGATGGTATGAGGGATAGTACTGATTTCTGGTTCAAACTAGATCGGCTTGTAGCACTTAGTAATCTCAAGATAGATCGCCCAAAAGGGGCATCACATCCACGTTATCCATCTTTCGTTTATCCCCTGGACTATGGATATTTACAAGACACTCGCTCTGGAGATGGATCTGATATTGATGTCTGGATAGGTAGCTTGTCTAGTCAAAGAGTAACTGCCGTTATTTGTAGTGTTGATCTGGAAAAACGAGATACAGAAATCAAGATACTTCTAGGTTGTACATCTGAGGAAAGCCGAGTCATCTTGGATATCCACAATACAGGCTCTCAATCAGCAATATTATTGGTTCGCAATTAAATTACTTAGATTTTTGAGGGGAAGTTTGTATGAGTTTAGAACTAAAACTATCAGGTAAAACTGCGATCATTACAGGAGGGAGTGCGGGAATTGGATTAGCTACTGCCAAAGCACTTTATAGTGAGGGTGTGAATGTTGCGATCGCAGCTCGTAATCAAGAACGCTTAGATCGGGCTGTAGCTGACATCCAGTCTCTACCCACGCCAGGCGCCAAAGTTATTGCCATCAGCGCTGATTTAACTAAAGCTGAGGATGTTGAGAAAGTTGTCTCCACAACATTGGCCCAATTTAATCAGATTGATATTTTGATTAACAATGCCGGATCAGCCCGTGCTGGGGCTTTCCTAGAATCCACAGATGATTTATTTTTGGATGCTTGGAACTTAAAATTATTGGGCTATATCCGCCTAGTGAGAGCCGTCGTTCCCCATCAAAAAAGTCGCGGTGATGGGCGGATTGTCAATATAGTCGGTGGTGCAGGACGGACACCTCGTCCTAACTTCCTAGCTGGTGGTACAAGCAATGCTGCTTTGCTGAACTTCACAAAGGGCATTTCTAAAGAGCTAGCCGAGTACAAGATTCGCATTAACGCTATCTCCCCTGGTGCTACAGCTACTGAGCGTGCCGAGACTTTAGCGCGGCAAAATGCCCAAGCGCAAGGCATCACCGTCGAGGAAGTGAAAGCACAAAATATCCAAAGTATTCCTTTAAAAAGAATCGCCCAGCCAGAAGAAATTGCCGCGCTGGCGCTATTTTTGGTGTCCGATCTTGCTGCATCGATTACAGGAACAGAGATTATCGTTGATGGCGGATCTACCCCTGGTGTTTAGCAGATGAAAGGAATTAGAAATCAGCAGATTTTTCCTTCAATCCAAAATTGAATAACTGCTGACGACCTAAGTAAAAACATTAGCCCTTTCAAGGTGACTTGCAAAATCTCTTTTTTCTCTCTGCGCTCTCCGCGTCTCTGCGGTTAAAAAATCTTTTCTTTAACCACAGAGGCACAGAGAACAAAGAGTTAAGAGGTTAAAGAGGAGTTTCTTGTAGGCGAATTTTCACCCAACTTGAAAAGGCTAGTCCCAAACATAAATTTATTGGAGATAAAAACATGGGTTCTCAATACTTTGATATCAAACCAGTTGCAGGACGTATCGGCGCTGAAATCATCGGTGTTAATCTGAGTTCTAACCTCAGCGATGACATCATCAGCGATATTCGCAAGACTTTAGTCAAATACAAAGTTATCTTTTTCCGTGGTCAGCAACAGCTTGATGCTGATGGACAGGTTGCCTTCGCTCGTCGTTTTGGTGAAGTCACTACAGCCCACCCTACCGTACCATCGCTGCCAGAAAATCCAGAAGTCTTGGATTTGAATTATGGGCGCACCACTTCCCGCGCCAATAGCTGGCATACAGATGTAACATTTGTAGACCGTCCTCCTCTCGGCTCTATCTTACGAGCGCTTGACATTCCCCCAACTGGTGGCGATACAATCTGGGCAAACTCCGTGACTGCATACCAAGATTTACCTACTCATTTGCGTAATCTGGCAGACGAACTTTGGGCAGTACATAGCAATGCCTTCGATTATGCAACTGGATTCGACCTACCTGAAGATGCCAAAGCTTACCGGGCTGTCTTCACCTCGACTGTATACGAGACTCTGCACCCAGTTGTACGCGTCCATCCCGAATCTGGGGAGCGGGGGCTATTCATCGGCGGATTTGTGCGCCAGTTCCGTGGCTTATCAACAACTGAATCAGATGATATTCTGCGGCTGTTGCAAGCATACATCACACGTCCTGAGAACACAGTGCGGTGGCGTTGGCAAGTTGGTGACGTAGCCTTTTGGGATAATCGGGCTACTCAACATTATGCGATCGCAGATTACGGCGATCAACCCCGCCACGTTCAACGAGTCACAATTGTCGGCGATCTCCCCGTTGGCATCGATGGTAAACAAAGTGAAGCGATCAAAGGAGATGCTTCTGAGTACAACCGACGTGAGGCGGTGACTGCGTAATAGAGACTCGCGTAAAAAGTAGTAGTCCCAAAAGTTTTGAGAGGTTAGTGGTGTTCAGATCCCCGACTTCTTCGAGAAGTCGGGGATCTGAACACCACAAAATTAATGCCATAGACCAGTAGTACTTTGTCAAGCTAGTTTTGAGGATTTGTTGTAAGGACTTTAGTGCTTAGAAAATAAGGGCTAAAGTCCTTACGATGAACTTGCTTACCCATCAATTTAAGCTTGACAGACTAATAAATATCACTGAAATATCTTTCAGGTATTTCAGTGATATTTATTGACCAGTTTTTTTCAAAGCCTCTGCACTTGGACTAGAATTGATGGATTCCCTGTAGAGACGGCGATTTATCGCGTCTTTTGAAGCGACGGCTTTGATTTCCTCAAACTTCATCTGGTTTGTTATTCCAGTGGTTTTAACAATACAATCAAGTCGTCTCTAAGGAAACTTTTTATCGTGTTGGGCATCCTAACGGTTCTTCTATCCTCCTTTGTTTTAACGTTTCACAACGTTACTGTCCGAGTTTTGTTTTCAGAACATCTCGTACTAGGTTTATTTTTAGTCGGTGGATACGTTAAACCGGATTTGCAGAATTCCTTCTTGCTGATGTTCATGCGAATGCTGCTGGTGGTTCCACTCATGGCATCTTTATCATTCAAGCTATATCCATCTGCTTGGACAGAACTCCAAGACTTGTTCACTCGCAACCGTAGGGATGTTCTAATCCAAGCTCTTGGCTGTGGAGTGCTGATGTTTGTGTATATTGCCTCACTCTACATTGCTATTGGCTTGATTCCCACAGGTATTGCCTTGACCCTCTTTTTCACCTATCCCGTATTTACAGCACTACTATCTTGGAGGTTTTTTGGCCATCGCCCCACATTGTTCCGTTGGCTGGTAATGGCTATTATTCTGGTGGGAAGCGCTCTCACGATTCCCCAATCTTCTGCTACCTACAGCAGTCATACCATTGCGATCGGTATTTTCGCTAGTTTTGGCGCTGGGATCGTTTATGCCTTTTATGGCATCATTGCTCAAAAATGTTTAGAAAAATTCCATCCAATTCCCTTTACCTGGATCAGTTTTGCCTGTACTCTACTGCTCTCTGGTGTTAGCTTAGTGTTCTGGCCAGGTAAAAGCGCTCAACTTGACTGGACACCCCTATGGATTGGTAGCATATTTTCCGGTCTTGTCAGCTTTCTCGGACACACTTTAAACAATGTGGGAATTCGGATGGTTGGCGCATCTACCGCCTCCATAATCGGCTCTAGCAGTCCAGCATTGACGGCCTTAGTTGCATGGATAACGATTAACGAAACTTTAAACGTGATTCAGAGCGTGGGGATTGGTGTTGTCACATTGGGGATCGCCTTACTTAGTGCAGAAGGCTTTGTAAAATCGCTCAAAATTAGGAGTTGAATTGAGAATTGAAAATTAGGTAATTTTAGAACATTACTTTCTTAATTACGAATTACGAATTACGAATTAAAATATGCCTTTCTCCGCTATCCTTTTCGATCTTGACGGGACTTTGACAGATCCTAAACCTGGTATTACTAGTTGCATTCAGTATGCGCTCTCTGAACTCGGTTACAAACCACCGAATGCTGATGAATTACATTGGTGTATTGGCCCACCACTGAAAGATAGCTTTTCGCAATTACTCAATACCTTAGATAGCACAGTAATTGAACAAGCTATTTTATATTATCGTCGTCGTTTTGCCACAATTGGATTATTTGAAAACTCACTTTATCCCCAAATTACAGAAGCTTTAAAAGCAATTCGTTTTGCTGGTTATAAAACTTTTGTTGCAACTTCTAAACCATATATTTATGCTACGCAAATTATTGAATATTTTGGCTTATCATTGCTTTTTGATGGTATTTATGGTAGCGAGCTTGACGGAACGCGGAGCATAAAAGGTGACTTAATTAAACACATTTTACTAACAGAAAAACTTTTACCCTCTACTGTGGTGATGGTAGGCGATCGCTCCCATGACATCATTGGAGCCAAGCGCCATCAAATCGCCTCAATTGGTGTCACCTATGGCTATGGAACTGAGGAGGAATTAAAAGCTCATGGTGCTGACTTGATTGCCCATTCTCCAAGTGATATTCCCAAATTAATAATTCGTAAATAATGCCACCATCTTTAACACTTTTCCATAGCTTACTTCTCTTTAGTACTGCTTTCATTGCAGGTGGCTTAAATGCTGTAGCTGGTGGTGGAAGTTTTATCACATTTCCAACTCTCATCTTTACAGGTGTACCCCCGATCGCAGCTAACGCCACCAATAATACTGCAATTTGGGTGGCTGCCCTAGCCAGTGCTAGAGCATATCGTCAAGATTTGGGCATCGAGCGGCGAGATTTTTTCCTTCTATGTGGCGTCAGTTTAGTTGGTGGCATGATTGGCTCCATCGCTTTGTTGTATACATCGCCAGATGTCTTTAAAAAGCTGATTCCCTATCTATTGCTGCTAGCAACTGTTGTGTTTACCTTTGGCGAACCGTTCAAAAAGTGGTTGCAGCGTCGAAACCAGAATACATCACCGGAATCTGTACCGTTGTTTAATTTAGCACTAGCTCAACTAGCGATCGCCATCTATGGCGGTTTCTTCGGCGCAGGTATAGGGATTTTAATGCTGGCAACTCTGACATTGTTAGGTATCAAAAGTATCCACAAAATGAATGCTTTCAAGACATTTTTAGGGAGTTGTATCAATGGTATTGCGATCGTTCCATTTCTTTTTGCAGGTGTGATTGCTTGGCATCAAGCTATTTTGATGGCAGTCGGTGGCTCTCTTGGTGGTTACTTAAGTGCCCATTATGCTCGTAAACTTGAACCGCACTTAATTCGGAAATTTGTGATGATTGTTGCTTTTAGCATGACTGCCTACTTTTTTATTCACGGTTAAAAACTGGGAACTACTCAGGGGTGATGTATGGAAGCATCAAACAAATCACAAGTCATTTGAAAGAGTGCATAATCGGGAGCATCTCACTTTTGTAAAAATACATGTGTCCTGGCGAATGGAACTCGCGGCTATACAGACAAAACCCACCTACGTGGGTTTCAAATTCTTTAAGTCCGCGTAGGCGGACTTCGTTTGTGTAGCCGCGATTTCTAATCGCCTGGTATATTTGCATTGCCAGTATGAGTTTCAAAACTATCACTAGTATTTTAGTTAGATATTAGCTGCCAGAAAAGATAGTCAGTGGCGATAATACTAGCTTTACCTGATTTCAAATTTTGTTAGGTTTGCCATTATTACTCTCCAATGTTTTTGAGTTGTTTAATAAAAAAATCATTAATGGGGATGCCCACAATTTTGTAAAGTATTTTCAAAACGCGTTTCAAACACTCTCTTATGACCGTTTTCATCTAAATAACGCACTTTTAAATTAATAACTATGACATCGCGAGCATCATATCCAAATATACGATCTAAAAATGAAGAATGTCGAATCTCGTAAGGGCCACCGGGATTTATAGAACAGCAGTCTGGATTTTGTTTGATATATTCATCAAAACTTGCATACTTGATGTAGTTGTAACTGCTTCGTCCTAAATCTGTTCGCTCATTTTGATAATCAAAAACCATTCCAAATCTCTCCTCATCGCTGAGATAACGCATTTTGGCAAAGCAGAAGCCTGAATAATTTAAGCTAAAGTATATGCTTAAAATGGTTATTGGTAAGCCGATGAAAAGGAAAATAGCTAAAACACAGGTGCGGTGCATTATTGTATTTGTGGGAATTTACATAGTTCTTCAGCCAAAACATCTTTCGGTCAAATCTCGCTACTACCTAAAAGATTTGTAGGAGCCGTGATAATTGGGTTGTCTCGTTCCAGCGGAGGCTAGGAACGAGATTTGAAAAGGATTAAACGTTGGTTGTAGAGCTAACTTTTGCTTGGCTATGCTTCAAAATATCAGGTGCATTTAATTTTTTGAGTATAAAACCTAGCTGCTAAAAGAGCCGCACCTGCTACTAAAGTTGCTAGTACACTATCAGGTTCAGGTACGGCAGTAACTTGAGCATCAATTCGTGCAGTTCCAGCAAACAAACCGGTCAATTTAGAGTCGCCTAATATATCAGCAAACTCTGGAGAAATCAACAATTGAACATCAGGGATGGTTAAATTTTGGCCATCAAATGCCACAAGTCCCGGAGTGTTCAAATCAAACAAAATTGTATTTAAAGAAAATGTGTCTCTTAAAACAAGTCCGCTGGCACCTGTGACAGTACGTTCTGGAGCAAAACCGATTGAAAAGTCACCAACAGTAATTTGATTGTTGAATGTAACAGTACCAGTATGCTCGATTGTACCTGAGAGCGGAGTAAAACCGCCCTTGTCACTGAACGTGAAGTTAGTAAGCGAGTCGATGTTGAAGCCAACTAAATAATTGCTAGGAATTGGTGCAACTGTCTGATTAGTACCTGTCAAGTTTAGCCCAATACTACTAAGAATCTCTTCGTGATCGCGATCGATGCTGGTGACTCCAGATATCACTTTAAAAGTTGCAGCTTCTACCTGTATGGGTGCTATTGAGATAAAAGCTGCTGTCGTACAACCAAGAATCCCTACAAACTGAAAAAAATGCATATATATTTCTGATGATCTTCGTAGTTTATTTTACATAAAAAATGTCATTTATTAATCTATAAGGTCAGAAATTACTGCTAACCAACTATTCTCAAAAGTTAAGACTAGGCAAAAGTCTAGTTAATAGCAAAATTCCAATCATATAGTTACAAATGCAAAATTAACTAAGCGGGTACAAATAAAAATTACTACTCAAAATAAGGCGTATAGCTTAATTTATAAAGCATTAAGTAGAGAAGATGAAAAAAATATAGTTACGTTTAATTATGTCCAATCTAAATTATTTATGAGCCAATTTTAAAATCCCTCTCCCAAGGTTAGGAGAGGGATTGAGGGTCAGGGTTTTTGATTCATGCAAGAAGTCTAATTAGGCATTTGCAGACTCTAGCTGAGAACCAAAGAAAGCTGATTTATTATCGCCGATTTACTTCTTAGTTCACAAACTTGTTCTAATCCACCAGCTTATTTTCTCCAAATTAGGACCTATTTCCTGCCAAAAGCTTGCTGATGAGTCTGTTTCTCTTGTTGCTGCGAGTATTTTATCTATACTGTCGAAGTTTTTTTGAATCAACTGCTTATCTAGTTTAGGAATATCTAATTTCAGATATTTCAAACGGTTGGGTAACTCTACTTTCTCTTGTGTCGGCAAGTGGGCAATCTGAGCAACTTGTTCTAAAATTTTGTCTACTGATACAATTATTTCTTGCAAGGTGGGCTTTTTAGTTTGTAATTGTAAATCTTTTTCTTCAAAGGCTTCTTCTTGATTACCTAACTTTACTAAAACTATTTTGACAAAGAAAATATTGTAATCTACCTCACTAACTTCACCCACTTGCTGATAATATTTTCCACTTTTATTTATAACTACTATGTCACCTTTCTCAATTCTGTTGTTCATAATTTATATAGCCTAGTATTAAATTACTAAATAATCTCCTCTACAGAAAATACTACTCTAAAGCCACAAACCCTCAGTCCACCGTCTGACTCATTCCAGCTACGGCTAGCGCTGCGACACAGTTCTGCACTGAAACTCCAAGAACCACCGCGTAGCACCCGACGATTTATATCACCGCCAACTTCCCAAGCTGTTCCATCTAAGGGTGCGTCATTGTAATTGTTATGCCACGAATCAGCACACCATTCCCAAACTAACCCGTGCATATCGTACAATCCAAAGGCGTTGGCGACTTCAAAACTACCGACGTTTGTTGTTTCTTTACGGAATTTGCTTTTTGGTTCCATAGTGCAGCTGACTAACTCAGAGGTAATCGTTTCGCCAAAGTGGAATGAGGTTGTAGTTCCAGCCCGACAAGCATATTCCCATTCCGCTTCACTTGGTAAACGATAGTCGCGTCCAGTTTTTTCTGATAGCCTGAGACAGAATTCTACAGCCTCATACCAAGATACATTTTCTACTGGTCTATCTAAACCTTTGAATTTCGATGGATGGGGATTTAAAGCTTGTTTGACTTTGGGTAAAGCTGCTACTACTCTCCACTGTGCTTGAGTTACAGGAAATTTCCCCATAAAAAATGGTTCAACGGTAACTTGATGTCGAGGACGTTCGTCAGCATCTCCTTCAAATTCTGGTGAACCCATCATGTAAGTCCCACCAGGAATCGATACCATTTCTAATGTGACAGACTTACCTAATTCTTCAGCAAAGAAGTTTGCATTACAGTTCATGCGGTTTACTTCTCTACCACCTGTGTCTACTGTCACTACGTTAAATTCAAAGGTTTCTAATGGGGGTAATGGGACGATTACTTTTTGTGGTAGCGGCGGTAATATAGGTTGAGGCATCGAAACAATTTTTAAGGCAATAGGTTCAATGTTCGATGTGGCCAACTCTACATCGTTGATGACTTCTACTGCTGTTTGATACCTTTCACTCGGTAGATGTTTGAGTAATTTATCTAAAATTTTTCCTAATTCGTCGCTGATAGTAATACCTTTTTCTTGTAAACGTTCGCGCCACAACCACTTAGCGCTCATGGCATCATAAATAGGGTCATTAATCTGTCCAGAAGCATCCTGCAAGGGCAAACATTGAGTTAAAAGACGCACACAAGTTACGCCCAAAGCATACAAATCACTGCCGTGACAAGCAAATCCAGCCATTTGTTCTGTTGGGGCATAGCCAAGGGTATAAATTACTGTAGCTTGTCTTCCGATACTGGTTTGTGTTACTTGTTTAGCACCGCCAAAGTCAATTAATACGGGTTTTTCATCACTTGCACGGCGGATGATATTTTCTGGTTTAATATCGCGATGAATGACGTTATGAGTATGAATAAATTGCAGAACTGGCAATAAATCAGCTAAAAGTTCCCAAATTTGTTGTTCGCCATAAATTTGTTGCTGAACTTCTTGTAAAAGAGTTTTTCCTTGAATAAATTCTTGTACGAGATACAAGCTAGTACCTTGTTCAAAATAAGCTAGTAATCTGGGAATTTGCGTATGATTTTCTCCCAGTTCATACAACCGAAAAGCCTCTTCTTTGAAAAATTCTGCGGCTTTAGTGCGTTGTCCTGTTCCCTGAAACTGCGGGAAAAATTGCTTGATGACGCAAGGGGCGTTTAGTCTGTCTACATCTTCTGTAGCATAGGTTCTACTAAATCCACCTTCGCCTAATAGTCTTAATACGCGATAACGGTTTCTGAGAAGTTTACCAAAGTTGCTTTGTCCGCAACTCACGCAAAATCTATTGCTATCAGAGTTGAATGGATTTGAGCAATTGGGATTTTGGCAGATTTGCATAATGAGGGGGAAATAGCATCTTCTCCAAAGTTAGCCCCAATATTATCTAATTGAAAACAGTTATGTAGAGAAGCGAACACGGAAGTTGATTTATGTGCTTAAAACTATCTTTCACACGAGGGCATAAGAATGAATAAATTATATTTATTGACTTATCTATACGATGACGTTGTGTTAGCAGAAAGTACGGCACATTGCCATAATATTTGGGCGTTAGGCTTGCCGTAATGCACCCTCAATTTTAATATAGCTGTTGTTTACTATCTAAAAAAGTTCACGAAGAACGAAATCACCTACCTATAACTTTTATTGCCAATTGCGACTATTATTTAAAAGTTTTATTTTCTCCAGAAGCGCGAATTAATTCCGCTACAAGGGCAACGATCGCAGATACTAAAATTAACATGACACTCAGCGCGTTAATATCAGGTTTAACTCCGCTTCTAATGCGGCTAAAAATTTCCATTGGCAAGGTGTTAGAACCACTACCAGCAGTAAAACTAGCAATAAGAAAGTCATCTAGGCTAAGAACAAAAGCCAAGAGACAACCAGCGACAATCCCAGGCATTAATTGAGGTAGCAATACTTTGATGAAAGCTTGGGTTGGTGTTGCACCTAAATCTAGTGCTGCTTCTTCTAAGTGTGGATCTAAATTAGTCAGTCGGGAAGCAACCACAAGTCCGACATAAGCCAGACAAAACACCACATGGGCTGCAACTATTGTCCATAAACTCAAAGGTATCGCAAAGGCTGCTAGACATACTAGGGTAGCCACTGCGATCGCAATATCGGGAATAATCAATGGTAGGTAAGCAATACCCCGATACAATTTTTTACCAGGAAATTCGTAACGCGCCAACCCAACTGCCATCAAGGTTCCCAGTACTGCGGAAATTGCCACGGCACAACCAGCAACTATCAGACTGTTTTGCAAAGCTGATAAGATGCGATCGTCACTGAACAACTTACGATACCAATCGAGAGTGAATCCTTGCCAATTTGCACTGTAGGGTGACTGATTGAAGCTATAAAAGCCAAGTACTAGTATGGGCAGGTACATGAACACAAATATCAACAGTGAGAAAACCGCCTGCCATGAGACACGCGGTTTTTTGAGAGATGGAGAGATATTCACGTTTATTTTATATATATTATTGATAGCAATATAAAATAGCATATTTTATGCAATAAGTCAATTACGATTTAAAATTTATTTATCGAACCGCAGAGGCACAGAGAACGCAGAGATTTTATGAGTCATTTTAATGTGATTCTCGCTTCTCTACGAGACGGTGCGCGATCGCTCGAATTCAAAATTCAAAAAGGGATACAAGCCCCTAAATTTATGAGGCGTTCAGGAGGTCGAAAAAAGACGAAAAATAACCCCTAAAATCAAGCAATAAAATTAGGCAGATTTCAACATAACACAACGAGCGGAACGGTTCGGGTTAGATTTTTTGCTTTTTTTCATACAAATTTAAAAGTCAGGTTAATTTTACTTTTAGGAACTTGGATAGAAATTCTCATAAAAATTGCTACTTCTGATTTCAAAGTAACTACTTTACGAAAATTTACCTTTTCTTCGGCTAGAGATGATCCTTTAGAGTACGGAAAGCCGCCCAAAGAGTGTCTACAGACTTTATTCTTTAATTAACATTTTAAAATTGTATGATTGATGTCTATAAATAGAGCTTTTTCAGTCAAAGCTACCTTTTAATGACAGTTTTTGATGATTATAGAAAGTTTCTGTTTAGAAAAAAACTTCTATTGAAAACTAATATAAATAACATAAAAATTAATAAATCAGAATACAGCTACCTCTTTAGGAGTGGGTAATTTCCGTACTAGGATAGACAAACAATATAGAAGGTACAGCTTAAGATTTAAGGGAAATTGTTAATAAGTTTAGTATCTGAAGTTACTTTCTGATGCCAAGGTGGATAAATTACAAGCACTAAAACAACAGAAATAAAAAACTTCTAATTCAAGTTTTATTTTTTAGGAGGTTTGTGATGAAAATTGCTCAATTAGCTCCACTGTGGGAGAGAGTTCCGCCTCCAGCTTATGGTGGCATAGAGTTAGTAGTAGGGTTACTGACCGATGAGTTAGTCCGACGCGGACATGAAGTAACTTTATTTGCATCGGGAGATTCTATTAGTCTAGCAAAACTAACTTCAGTTCATCCCCGCGCTCTCAGACTCGATCCTACTATCAAAGATTACGGCATTTACGAGATGCTGAATCTAGCTTCGGTGTACGAACGCGCAGAAGAGTTTGATATTATTCACTCCCATATCGGACATGGGGCGTTGGCTTACGCAAATCTGGTAAAAACTCCTACGGTTCACACGTTGCACGGTATTTTTACTCCTGACAACGAAAAGATGTTTAGTTTTGGTAAAAAACAACCCTACATCAATATTTCTGATGCACAACGAGAACCACGGTTAGGATTGAACTATGTAGCGACGGTTTACAACGGGATTGATGTCAGCAGTTATGAGTTTCACTCCCAACCAGAAGCTCCTCCTTACTTAGCGTTTTTAGGTCGGATGTCTCCAGAGAAGGGAGCGCACTTAGCTATAGAAATTGCCAAAGAAACTGGTTGGCATTTAAAAATGGCAGGTAAGATTGATGTCGTTGATGTGGAATACTTTGAGAAGGAAATTAAACCACATATTGACGGAGAGCAAATTGAGTATCTGGGTGAAGCTAACCATGCTCAAAAAAATGCCCTAATGGGAGGTGCAGTAGCAACTCTATTCCCCATCACTTGGCGGGAACCATTTGGATTGGTGATGGTAGAGTCAATGGCTTCTGGTACGCCAGTGATTGCGATGAAATTGGGGTCTACTGAAGAGGTAATTTCTCACGGCAAGACGGGTTTCCTCTGCAATAATATTCAAGAGTGCATCAGTGCCATCGATCGCGTCATCGAGTTAGACCGTTATGCTTGTCGTCAGTATGTCGAAAACCTTTTCAGCGTTGAACACATGACCGATGGCTATGAAGCGGTTTATCAACAAATAATCGCAGAACGATTTTCTCAGAATGGGCGCTATCGCAGTTTGGTTGATTTAGCTAGCTAGTAATCTTACAGCCTTGGCGAATAGAATTCGCGGCTACACAAACATAGACGCTTTGCGGCTTCCCGCAGGGTAGCCCACGGAGGTGGGCTAATGCAAAATCAAGCCTTTTATCAAAAAAATCGCTATATTTACCAATTAGCAATTGCTAAAAGTAAATAAAGACTGCTACCAAATTATGCGATCGCTCCATTTTCCCAACATTTTAGCACTCACTCCTGGAACTCTTTCTAAGTCTTGTAAAGATGTAAATTTTTGCTGTTGACGACTAATAATTATTCGCTGCGCTAATTTTTTACCCACGCCAGGGAGAGTTGCCAATTCTTCTAAACTTGCGGTGTTGATATTGACTTTTTGAATTGCTTGTACTTCACTTGATGAAGAAGTTTTTATCTGAGGACACCGTGTTTGTTCTAATTTAATTTTTTCTTGAATTGCTGGTGGTAAACCGGGTTTGACTTTGGTATAAAGACGAGCGAATTCTCGCATATAATGGGCAGCAACTATCGGATTTTCAATCACTACAAGCGTCTCATCGTTACCATTATTAGCAGCATCTGACCAATTATGAGAGCCTGTAATTACAGTTTGACTATCAATAACACCAAATTTGTGATGCAATAAATCGCCTTTGGGTAATACAGGTACACCTACGGTAGTGATTGGATTTTGCCAAGGATGATTGTCAACTTCATATTTACATTTGTTACTAAGAGCAACCCCCATCATATCTAAGGCTTCGCTATAAGGGCGGTAGGCGAATTGTGGTTCAATTAAAGCGCGAATTTGCACGCTTTGTTGATGGCGTTTTTCTACAATATTGGCAAGAGGTTGTTCGGAAAAGACAAATAAGGCCATGTCAATAGACTTGGTTGCTGAACCTAAAGTTTTACCAATTAAACCGTTACTACTGTTACTCCAAGGTTGAGTTGGAGAAGTAGGCGAAAATTGCACAGTAATTTTGGTATTACCTAAAGTTATTTGTTTAGGTAAACGTATCGGCTTTTGCAAACCAAATCGACTATCTGGTTGACCTCCCGGCCCGTCACCCCACATAATATTAAACTCTTCTGTAAATAAAGCAGCTAATTCTGGGCTGTCAATCTGCAATAAGTTATTAGCATTGCCTAAACTACTAGAATTTGTAAAATCACCCGAAGTATCACTTAATGTAAAATTAGCTGAAGTGATAATTACTAGGCGATTGTCCACAATCACAAATTTATGATGCATCAAGCTGCTACCCGCTGAACCATCTGCTCGATCGTCTAGCCAGGGAATTTTGGCATTCTGCAAAATTATCAAAGCATCTCTTTGATTGATTTCTGCCGGACTAAGTTGATTATCTTGATTAATATCGATAAATTTGCGAAATTCATTGTAGCGTTCCTGTTCTCTTTTATCTAACTTACCTACTTCAGCAGATGTTAAGCTACTCCAAGGTCGGCTATAGATATTTTCTAAAATTATCCTGACTTTTACCCCAGCTTTTTGTCTATCAACCAATGCTTGGGCAACTTTGGGTAAACGTAATTCTTGTACCGCTATATCTACTGTAGATTTAGCTTGTGTAATCGCATCCACAATCTGTTTTTCTAAATCATCCCCCAGGCGAGTTTGCTGACGGTAAGCTTCTTGGTATTCTGAAGACTCAGAATGGTTAAAGTAAGCTTGAATTAACGGGTCTTGTGGTAAGGGTGCTGGACGCTGATTATAAGACTGGACTCGTTGACAACCAGGGAGGGAGAATATCAGTAAAAAGATATATAAAAAATATCTTTGTCTAGAGATAAGTTGCACTGTAATCTGTTAAAAGTGGATTGGGAGTGGATATATTTATCATTCCCAAAATTTTGTGTTCTGAATTAAGTAGAGAAATAAGTTTCCAAGTCAAGGAAAAAATTCACTGCTAGATGTAAAATTACAGATATTTTTTTTCAGGATTTGTTCACTAAAACTGTATATGCTGACAAATCCGCAGTCTATCACCAACGTGTGTTCTCACTATTATCGGTTTTATGCAAATTTATCTAGATTACAGCGCCACTACTCCAACTCGAAAAGAAGCGATCGCAGTTATGCAAACAATCCTCACTCAACAGTGGGGCAATCCCTCCAGTTTACATGAGTGGGGACAACGGGCGGCAACGGTTGTAGAACAAGCCAGAGTCCAAGTTGCTGGTTTAATTAATGCCGCTACCCCTGAATCGATTGTTTTTACCTCTGGTGGCACTGAGGCAGATAATTTGGCGATTATGGGTGTGGCTCGGTTGTATGCTGTACCTCAACATCTAATTATCTCCAGCGTTGAACATTCTGCAATTTCTGAGACAGCAAGGTTGCTAGAAATGTGGGGTTGGGAAGTTACGCGCTTGTCTGTAGATGTTAAAGGTAGAGTCAATCCCTTAAATTTAAAAGCGGCGTTGCGACATAACACAGCCTTAGTTTCTATAATTTACGGTCAAAGTGAAGTTGGGACTGTGCAACCGATCGCAGAACTGGGTAAAATTGTGCGATCGCATGGTGCTTTGTTCCACACAGATGCGGTGCAAGTTGCGGGACGCTTACCCATAAATGTGCAACAACTTCCTGTAGACTTACTTAGCCTTTCCAGTCATAAAATATATGGGCCGCAAGGTGCAGGAGCGTTATATGTGCGTCCTGGTGTGGAGTTAATGCCCTTGCTGGGTGGTGGTGGGCAAGAAATGGGACTGCGTTCTGGTACGCAAGCAGTACCGATAATAGCGGGGTTTGGTGTAGCAGCAGAATTAGCAGCCGAAGAATTGGCTACAGAAACACCACGATTGATTGAATTACGCGATCGCGCTTTTGCCCAATTAGCTGAGATTCCTGGTTTAATCCCTACAGGGGATGTTTGCGATCGTTTACCTCATCATGTCAGTATGTGCTTAGAAAACGCCGATGGGGAAAAACTTAGCGGTAAAACCTTGGTGCGACAGCTAAACCTTGCAGGCATTGGCATCAGTGCTGGTGCTGCCTGCCACAGTGGTAAACTTAGTCCTAGCCCGATACTTTTAGCGATGGGCTATTCGGAAAAAGCCGCTTTGGGTGGAATTCGCATCACATTGGGGCGTGAGACGACGGAAGCTGATATAGATTGGACAGTGATGGTGTTGAAGCAAGTTTTGCAAAGGCTGACACCAAATTTATCTTTAGTTAAGCGTTAAAACAATTGTAACAAATCGCATACCTATAGGAATACTAGCTACATTATGATATAAGTATCCCAAAATAGGATAAAATCAGAGGTACTCAAGTTTCAGAGCCAAGTAAACCAATAAATGAGTCTATCTAACCCAGAACCGAGTTCTCTCAAGACTTTAAAACGCAAGGCTACCAGCACAGTTGGTCGTGGAAAAGTAGTCAACCTCAACACTAACTTAAATTTTTCTGCATGGAATGATGAAAGTGTTGCTCTATATATGGGTGATAGTCTCGAACATTACAACAATTGGGAGCAGCCTACAGTCATCGTTTCAGATGGAGCTTACGGTGTTCTTGGTTTTGAAGGAGATACTTCAGATCATATTGATTTACCTAATTGGTATGAACCTCATATTGAAGCATGGTCAAAAGCAGCCATACCATGCACAACACTATGGTTTTGGAATTCAGAAATTGGCTGGGCTGTTGTGCATCCAATTTTAGAAAAGCATGGTTGGCGTTATGCTAATTGTAATATTTGGAACAAAGGAAAAGGTCATATAGCAGGGAATGTTAATACAGAAAAAATTCGTAGATTTCCTGTTGTTACAGAAGTGTGTGTTCAATATGTAAGAGAAGTTAAAGTCAAGGAACTGACCCTGAAAGAATGGTTGTTAAAAGAGTGGAAACGTTCTGGATTACGACGACGACAAGCAAACGAGGCTTGTGGTGTAGCTAATGCTGCAACTAGGAAGTATTTCGATCAAGGACACTTATGGTATTTCCCTCCTCCAGAGATGTTTGAGAGGTTAGTGAACTATGCAAACGATCATGGAAATCCAGAAGGAAGACCTTACTTTTCTTTAGATGGAAACCAATCTTTAACAGGACAACAATGGAGTAAGATGCGCTCAAAATTCAAATGCCCTTATGGTTTTACAAATGTTTGGGATCGACAAGCTCTACGGGGCAATGAAAGAGTTAAGATTCCTTCTGGAAAAGCACTACATCTTAATCAGAAGCCTCTTGATTTGATGGGCGTTATTATTGAAGCTTCAAGTGATGAGAACGATGTTATCTGGGAACCTTTCGGAGGACTATTCAGTACATCTCTAGCAGCACGTAAACTGAGACGAAAAGCTTACTCTTGCGAAATTGATCCAGATTATTTTTATTATGGAGTGCAGAGATTTAATCAAGAAGTTCATCAATGCTCGCTTCTCTAATCTCTAGATAATCTTGTAAAAATTTTTTGATTCTGTCTTCTCGATGACTTGATAGCAGCTTATTCCATTGACTAACTGTAATACTAGAAACTTCAATATTATAGACACGCTGCTTAAATTTTTCAATACCTGGATGCACAATTCTGTCCATCTTTGCAAAATTAGTATCCAGTCTGTATTTATACCGGATCAATAGTTCACGTAGAAGGTGCTGATATTCTCTAGTTGGTTTATAGATTTTTCCTTCAACACCCCATGAGTCAACTATTTTTTTAGCTTCTAATAACTCTTCAACAGATCCTTGAAATTTATAACCGCTAGTGTTTGTCTGCTGTAAATTTGCTGTTCTTTGAGTTGTATCTTCTGGCTCCAAAACAATATAATCTGGCGGATTATGATAATGAGTATCTCTAGCTAAAGCTACAGACAAACCAGAGACAACACATACATCAAGAATACGAGGCTTGCCATAGATAATTTTCTCCGGCAACCATGCCAGCATAGCAACATAGGTTTGATCGTACTTAAAATGATTTTGACTGTCTTTAAAGCGTGCTGTTATTTCTGTTGCTAATGGAAACCATGCTTTAATTTCTAATCCTGGTGTCGGTTGAACTTTTCCTACAAAAATAGTATCTGGAAAACCTGGATCTTGTCTCTGCCAGTTTCCAAAGTCAGAAAATTCATTTTGTTTATTCAAAAATTCTACTGTGTTAAATTCGATTAAATTTCCGAGTAAGGGTGAAAGCTTTGAAATAACTTTAGCCAAGTTTAGTGCTGCATCTACAGTTACAGGCTTAGATATATCTAAAACGTCAAAAATATGACCCGATAAATTATCTATATACTGAGATGCCAGCCTGATTACATCCTGTGTCTTCATACCTCTTCCTCACAAGATGCTTCAGATATTCCTTGTTCAACTTTTCTGAGAATATCGCAAGGATCTATACCGATTACGCGAGTAACTAATAGAAACTCAATTACATCTAACCGCCGTTCACCATTTTCGTATTTGGCTACAAAAGATTGTGGCTTTTTCAACGATTTAGCAAGAGTCTGTTGAGTTAATTTTGCTTCCTTACGAGCCGCAATCATACAGCGACGGAATATTTCATAGTCTTGGCTGAAAACAAATTTCATTGTGCCTTGGCTTTAGCACTATGTATACGTTGAACACAATAAACCCGATTTCGGATAATCCCAAAATAGGATATTTTTAGATGTCTTAGCCTAGTGCGTCACCTAACAGCCCATCGTAGACATCACAGTTCTTATGCAAGTTCCTGAGTAAAGGCGATATTTATGCAGTTTGCGATCGCATCATATAATATTATCAATAGAAATCAGCATTATGAGTATTATCGTCTTCGGCAGCATAAATATAGACTTGGTAGCAACAACACCCCGGTTGCCAGTCGCAGGAGAAACGTTGCTAGGAGAAGAATTTTTTAAAGTTTCGGGAGGGAAAGGAGCCAATCAAGCCGTAGCATTAGCAAAATTGGGCATTCCTACCCAGATAGTAGGGCGTGTAGGTGCAGATGATTTTGGTAAGGAACTTGTTAACAATTTGCAAACATCTGGTGTGCAGACTGATAACATTTTTGTGGATAAAACTGTTAGTTCTGGAGTCGCTATTATCACCGTGAGTCAGACTGGTGAAAATCAAATCGTCGTTATTCCTGGTGCAAATGGGCGCGTCAATCAAGAAGATGTAGAGCAATTATCCCACTTATTACCAGAAGCTACAGCACTACTTTTACAACTAGAAATTCCGATTACTGCCGTGATTGCTGCTGCTAAAGCCGCAAAAGGTGCAAATATAAAAGTAATTTTTGACCCCGCACCCGCACAGTCTAATTTACCAGATGAATTGTATCCATTGGTTGATATTATTACACCGAATGAAGTTGAAGCAGCGCAGTTGGTTGGTTTTCCTGTGAATGGAGAAGAACAAGCAGCCAAAGCTGCTGCGGTTTTATTACAACGGGGCGTGAAATGTGCGATCGTCAAACTGGGTGCTAAGGGTGTTTTTTGTGCTACTGCTGAAGAAAAGTTTTTTGTACCTGCGTTTTCAGTTCATGCAGTTGACACAGTAGCCGCAGGCGATGCTTTTAATGGTGGTTTAGCGGCGGCACTTTTTGAAGGACTTTCCTTACATCAAGCAGTTGTTTGGGGTGCAGCAGCGGGTGCTTTGACAGCAACAAAACCAGGCGCACAAACTTCGCTACCTGATAGGTTTACATTTGATGCATTTCTTCAGGAAAGGGGAATAAGCAGGTAAAATACTTACCTGATAGGGATTGGCAGAAATATCAGTGCAAAGCTTCTGAACGATGTAGGGTGTATAGCAGCAGAAATGCAGGTAGGAAAAGTGAGGAATTAAGTATGGCACTATATCTAGACTCCGCGATCGCATCGGAAGCTGAAGTTGTTAAGCTTTGGGGATGGGTAAAAGGTATCACCACAAATCCCACGCTGTTATCTCAAAGCGATACTCCACCAGAAACCACGCTCAAAAAATTGGTTGCCTTGACAAATGGCCCGTTATACTATCAACTTATGGCATCTGATAAAGCTGGGATGCTAGCTGAAGCTAGAAAAGCTTTCGAGATTATTGGTTCACAAACAATTTTGAAGATTCCCGCAACACCGTTAGGATTTGAAGTGGTGGCGAGTCTCTCACCAGAGATTACCTGTTCGGTGACAGCGATTTATAGTGCAGCACAGGCAGCAGTAGCACGGGAAGCAGGAGCTAAAATTGCCATAGCTTATGTAAATCGAGCTACCCGATTGTTAGGTGATGGTATTGCTTTAGTGCGGGATATGGCTAGCGTACTCAAAGGTAGTGATACGGAAATCTTGGCAGCTAGTATCAAATCTCCTGAAGAAGCAGCCGCATCGTTGCAAGCCGGGGCGAATCATTTAACTTTACCATTGGCAATGTTGCAGGCGATCGCAACTCATGAATTCTCACAAAAAACCGTTGAAGAATTCGCGAAAGGAGGCATTGGTTTAAGTAATTCGTAATATTTCGGCTCCTTTCGACTTCTCTACGAGACGCTACGCGTTAGCGGAGCTTTCGCTTTAGCGATACGCTCAAGGCAAGACGCTCAATACAAGTTCGTAATTCGGATGTGTTCAATAAGTGAATTTAGCTAAACTATAAAAATCAAATTTACTCAACATCTCCAAAAATGTGAATACCGCAGGTACTTGCAGGGCATTAGATAAAGTTGCAGTTGCAATTACTCTTTCAAGCGGTGCAGGTAAACTGTATACTTGTACCTTTGGGGGAATGGGTACAGCTGCTAAACGAGGCATAATAGCTGCTCTTAATCCTTGATTCACCATGCTAACGACTGTGGAATCTTCTTGAATGTCGCTAGCAGTATGGATTGGAATTGCTAAAGTCTTCAGGTGGTTGTGAAGAATGCGTCCACAGGGAGTACAAGGAAGTAAAACCGGCGGATAGGCTGCTATGTCTTCCCAAGTAATTTTCGGACTGCTAATTTTGGTATCTGGTGGTAGTAAAGCTATATACTCATCCCGAAAAATTTCCCAGGTTTCAAATTCTTCACCAGTTGGCAGACAGGTAATACCAATATCGGCACGTCCATCATGCAAACACTGCTCTACATCCGTGAAAGCAGCACACTCTATGATTGTGACAGCAATTTCTGGGAATTGATTGTGAAATTGGGCGATCGCTTTTGGTAATAGATGAGTAGCGACGCTCCGAAAAGCCGCAATTCGCACATGACCACCGTGTAAACCTTTATGTAGGTTTGCTTCGTGTTGCATCATCTTTAGATGCTGCATTGCTTGACGCGCATGATACAAAATACGCTCTCCAGCTGGTGTCAGCACAGCACCGTGACGACCTCTCGCAAATAATGGTACACCCAATTCTTCTTCTAGGGTGGCGATCGCATGACTAATTGCAGGCTGGGAAAGCTGCAATTCTAAGGCTGCTTCACTAAAGTTACCACGATCTGCTACTGCAACTATGGCTCGGAGTTGAGAGAGTTTCATAGGCAATTGATGAGAACAAGGGTATACACATCCTGACTTTATTGTGGCAAAAAGGTTGTATTAGTGATTTTTCATATCTATAAATCCTATTTATAGAACCTATGCAAGCCATGATTTGATTCCTAATTGAGATGTTGTTACTGTTTTATTTACTGAGCAACTTTCAGGAATAATTTTATGAACAATAACATTAGGTGTCTATCAAAAGAAGATATAGAAATAAATTGTAGTCCGTCATTCCAGAAAAAAATCCACTCAAACTTCTGGAAATCTCTGCATCTGATTTGGGAAAATTTTGTCAAAAACCTCCTAGCAGATCCTAATGAATTACAAGTTTGGCAAAAGGTTGACCGCCACGGTAATATCTATTGGCAAGCTTACGACCCGGCGACCAGAAAATATTTTTCTTCAGGTTCCGAAACTGATGTGTTTATGTGGATTGAACAACTTTATCGGTATTAAAAACATGACACAACTTACTTTGGTAATCGGCAACAAAAATTATTCATCTTGGTCACTTCGTCCTTGGTTAGCGATGAAGCAATTCGGTTTGGAATTTAATGAGATTCGGATTCCTCTTTATAACCACCCAGATTATTCATTGAAAATTCGGCAATATTCGTCATCAGGAAAAGTACCTGTGTTATTGCACGATAAACAAACAGTGTGGGATTCTCTCGCTATTTGTGAATATCTAGCTGAAACTTTTCCAACTTTGCAATGGTGGCCAAAGGATAAGGCTGCAAGAGCATTAGCCCGTTCTATCAGTGCAGAAATGCACTCAGGATTTCAAAACTTGCGTCAGAATATGCCAATGAACTGCCGTACTAAATATCCTGGGAAAGGTTTAGAACCCGGCGTACAACAAGACATTGACCGCATTACTACTATTTGGCAAGAATCACGTCAAAAGTTTGGGACTACTGGCAATTTGTTATTTGGTAATTTCACGATTGCTGATGCGTTTTTTGCTCCAGTTGTCCTGCGGTTTATCACCTATGATGTGGAGTTAGATCATGTTTCTAGAAATTATGTGGAGTCAGTTTTGGCACTTCCAGCAATGCAAGAGTGGATAAATGCAGCAAAAAATGAGACAGAAATTATTCCCCAAAATGAGTTTTAGTGAAGTAGCAAATGGGGAGAACATAAAAGGCAGAAATATTCTAATTAGAGATGCAAACCAAAGGGATATTCCTGCCATTATGGAATTGATTTATTTGAAAGCCCAATTTGATGGTTGTCCTGAATCTGTAAAAGCAACTCCTCAAAAGCTAGAAATTGATTTATTTGGAGAAATGCCTCTTGCTTTTGTTCTTTTGGCTGAGGTTGATGGCGATACTATTGGGTTGGCAACTTATCACTTTATCTATTCAACTTTTTTAGCAATAGCAGAAGAAGGGAAAAAGCCATCAGGAGAACGAGGAAATAAACTCTGCTCAATGGCTCTCAATGCTCTTAAAGGCATAGCATCTGCTGTTACGGATGCTAGTAAACTAGCCGAAGTCTTCAAAACTTATTTGCCTACTCTTGCAAGCATACTGGGCATTTAGGTTTTGAAAAAAGCTCAACAGCTAAAGATAACAGCACTAAATCTGTAATTGGACGTAGAAATTCATGCATTAAGTCTGTAGAAAGATAGGTAATAAAAACTCATAAATTTGATACCTTGGTTGTAGGATAGGCTAAAAATTGCCTACCTTTTTTACCAAGGAATTGCTGATGAATTATCAAAAGCTAGATGCTGCCCTTGCTACAGCACTAAATGATGTTCCAAACTTAGAGGAACCCAGTTTGGCGGTTTTTATACATACCGAATCAGTTTTGGACTCGGCTGCGATCGCTATTTTAGAAAGTTTGGGCGTTAGTAGTGTCACCAGTGGTAAAGATATTTTCACAGCAACACTGTCACCAAATGCCATTTCCCAGTTGTCAGAGGAACCTTGGGTGAAGTATTTAAAGCGATCGCAGCAATTGCGTTTGTTAAATCAGAGGAAAAGTTTAGGCAGCTTCAGTGTTTGATCTGATGTGATGTTCCAAAAACAATTCTCTGTTAATTTTTCGGCTATAGCGATCGCCTCCCTATCTTTCATTCCAATTAATACAAATGTTCTATCTTTCTACTTATCAGCCGCACCATCCATACAATACCAGCATTCTCTAAAATTCATCCCAAAGAATCAGATGATCCCCCTTACTTGTGGTGGCAGACAGTCCTAAACTGAGAGTGAGAGTTGAAAGGCAGCTGGGAGAAATTTTGTGAAAAAAGTTTTATCAATCATCCTTGGTGGTGGCGCGGGTACTCGGCTTTACCCACTAACCAAACTACGCGCTAAACCAGCAGTACCAGTGGCGGGTAAGTATCGCTTAATCGATATCCCTGTTAGTAACTGCATAAATTCCGAAATATTCAAAATCTACGTCCTGACACAATTCAACTCAGCTTCCCTGAATCGTCACATCGCCCGTACTTACAACTTTACTGGTTTCAATGAAGGGTTTGTAGAAGTGCTAGCCGCACAACAAACACCAGAAAACCCCAACTGGTTCCAAGGTACAGCCGATGCTGTACGTCAGTACCTCTGGTTAATGGAAGAATGGAATGCAGACGAATATCTAATTCTCTCAGGCGATCATCTCTACCGCATGGATTATCGCCAGTTTATCCAGCGCCATAGAGAAACGGGGGCTGATATTACTCTCTCAGTCATCCCCATTGATGAGCGCCGCGCCTCAGATTTTGGTTTGATGAAAATTGATGATTCTGGTAGGATAATCGATTTTAGCGAAAAACCAAAAGGTGAAGCGTTAATCAAAATGCGTGTTGATACAAGCGTACTAGGATTAACAAAAGAACAAGCCCAAGAGCAGCCTTACATCGCCTCAATGGGGATTTATGTCTTTAAAAAAGAGGTTTTGTTCAAGTTGTTGAGAGAAGGTACAGAAAGGACTGATTTCGGCAAAGAAATTATTCCTGATGCCTCTAAAGATTACAACGTTCAAGCTTATCTTTTTGATGACTACTGGGAAGATATTGGAACAATCGAAGCATTTTATCATGCAAATCTAGCGCTGACTCAGCAGCCCCAGCCACCTTTTAGTTTCTACGATGAAAAAGCACCAATTTATACCCGCGCTCGCTACTTACCTCCAAGTAAACTTTTAGATTGCCAGGTAACAGAATCAATTATCGGCGAAGGTTGTATCTTGAAAAATTGCCGCATTCAACATTCAGTTTTGGGAGTGCGATCGCGAATTGAATCTGGTTGTGTCATCGAAGAGTCCTTACTCATGGGTGCAGATTTTTACCAACCTTTTGTAGAACGCCAATGTAACCTAGAAAAAGGTGAAATTCCTGTAGGTATTGGTACTGACTCGATTATTCGCGGTGCCATCATTGATAAAAATGCCAGTATCGGTCACGATGTCAAAATCATCAATAAAGATAACGTGCAAGAAGCTGACCGAGAAAGTCAAGGTTTCTACATCCGTAGTGGCATCGTTGTCGTGATGAAAAATGCTGTAATTCCTGATGGAACAATCATTTAATAGTTAGGAGTTAGGAGTTAGGAGTTAGGAGTTAGGAGTTAGGAGTTAATGACTAAAAATTCTGATTACTCCTCACTTCTTACTTCTCACTGCTCACTTTTTTTGCTGATTGGTCTTCCAGGAAGCGGGAAGTCAACTTTGGCAAAACAATTACTGACACAATCCCCTCAAATGGCGCTAATTTCTACCGATGCCATTCGGGGGAAATTGTTCGGTTCCCAAGCTGTTCAAGGACCGTGGTTACTGATTTGGCGCGAAATTGAGTGGCAATTTCAGCAAGCTATTTCCACAACTAATACAGCTATTTTTGATGCCACCAATGCCCAACGCCGCCATCGTCGTGAAGTCATTGCTTTAGCCCGTAACTTGGGCTTTACCGACATTAGGGGAATTTGGGTGGATACACCAGTTTGGCTGTGTTTGGCACGGAATAAAAGGCGATCGCGCCAAGTTCCAGAAGAAATTATTTTGCGGATGCACCGTCAACTCCGGGATGCTCCCCCAAGTCGGGAAGAAGGACTAGACAGCCTCAGCCGCTTATCAGAAAAATCGGAGTACGGGAATTGCGATTCCTTGGTGAGCGAGAACCACACTTGATTTTCTATATTTTTTGTTAATTTGAAATCATATTCTTTTTGTTTGGCACCATACCAGGCAAATTAAACATCTCTCTTCTAAAACATAACGGGAATTTCTATAGGAGGCTGGTAGATGGCTGCAACCGACTTCAAAGACTATTACGCTATTTTGGGAGTCAGCAAGACTGCCAGTGCAGAGGAAATTAAACAAGCCTTTCGTAAACTAGCCCGCAAATACCATCCTGATGTCAACCCAAACAACAAACAGGCAGAGGCACGCTTCAAAGAAGTTAGCGAAGCCTACGAAGTTGTGTCAGACCCAGATAAACGTAAAAAGTACGACCAATTCGGTCAATATTGGAAACAAGCTGGTGAAGGTTTCCCATCTGGCGGTGCTGGCCCAGATATGGGTAACTTTGACTTCAGTCAATACGGCAATTTTGATGAGTTCATTAATGAGTTGCTAGGACGCTTTGGTGGTCCTCCCCCTCGTGGTGCGGGGCGCCAAAGTCAGGCACGAAGTCACTCTTACCGCACTTCTCCAGGTACTTCAACCCATTTTAGCAGCAGCTTTAACGATTTTGGGTTTCAAGATGGAGGTGCGGGTAGTACCCAGGATAGTGAAGCTGCGATCGCTCTAACTTTTGCTGAAGCATTTAATGGTGTGAAAAAGCGCTTCAGTTTAGGTAACGAAACAATAGATGTCAACATTCCATCTGGGGCTAAAACTGGTACTCGCTTACGGGTGCGGGGCAAAGGTCAAATTAACCCCATGACTCAACAACGGGGGGATTTATACTTAAAAGTCGAACTTCAGCCGCACACCTTCTTTCAAATGGAAGGCGATAACTTGGTATGCGAAGTGCCAATCACACCAGATGAAGCGACTCTGGGAGCATCTATTGATGTACCCACTCCCGATGGTTCAGTTAATGTCAAACTACCAGCAGGAGTCCGTTCTGGTCAATCTCTACGTTTACGTGGCAAAGGTTGGCCCCTCCCGAAAGGTGGACGCGGCGATCAGTTGGTGAAAGTGGCGATTGTTCCACCAAAAGACCTCAGCCAACAAGAGCGGGAATATTATGAAAAAATCCGGGCTATACGTACTTATAATCCCCGTAGTCATTTGAACCAATTCAGGCTTTAATAAGCAAAAAGAGAATCCCCATAATTAAAATCTCGTCATTACCCACATTTTGGTAACAGTCAAAGTATTATGCTAAACCACATCCTGTCCAAAACTTAAGTTCTGCGGCTTTGAGCTACTGTTCACTCAAGTGGACTTGAATCATGTTCAGGTGAGTGTTTAACCGAACTTGAGATGAATTGTTGTTTAGTCCAGTTAAGAGAACTTGAACTATTAGCCTTGGAATTGTATTTCGAGGCAAAATAGTTCTAATTGGTAAGCTGTTCCACATTTAAATTGCATAATTACGGCGGGCAAGATGCCATTGGTGTCAAGTTAAGCTCAAACTTATACCGATTTGAAAAAAGAATGTGACAGATGTTAAAAAAATAGAGAGGTGGTATTAAGGGTGTGTAATGGCAGGGATAACGCATATCGAGATACAACCCACCTTCCGCACCCTAACTGTCACACATCAACAAAAAGCTGACGTAGTAGTACATAGGAACTAAGTTAGATTCAAGATTCCAGAGACTTAATGAGAACAAGTAGTATTAAGTCTCTTGATTTGGCGAGAAGAGGAAATTTTGTGACGAAGACAGAAAAAAGGAAAAACTTCATAGTGAAAAGAATTAATTGATAACAAAAAGATGAATGAGAGAATTGCAACAGAAGTCGTGGAGAATACTGTTGTGATTTTGAATACCAAAGACATTGAAATTCAGAACATAGACCATTTAGGGATAGTAGCAGGAATCATAGACGCGATAGGATTAGTAGAAACAATACAGCACTTCCGTTAGCTATGAGGTACATCCTCAAATCTGAAAGCTTTGATAGGAGAGGACAAGAAGAAAAACTGTATTGCATAATAGCCGGAAGCGCTGTAAACAAATAACTTTCGCACCTACAGCTTCAATCATTGGCACAATTGAATCTAGTTTATGTGCAGATAAATTATCCATTACTACCACTGCTCCTGACCATAAATGTGGTACTAAAAACTTCTCAACAAATAATTCAAATGCAATGCCGTCCATTGAACCATTCATTGTCATTAATGCAACTACTTTGTTAATACTAATTGCTGCAATTAAGTAGGTCAACCAAAAAAAACGTAAGATAGATAGAGTGCAGAAATCAAGT
>NZ_JAVRCS010000045.1:0-50381 GCF_034530635.1 Nostoc sp. EspVER01 | reverse complement strand
ACTTTTTCTCTCCCGACAATTAATCCACCCTGCCTCCCGAAGAGCGGGGAGGGGAGACAAAGCGCAGCTTTGGCGGGGTGGGGTTCTTGGGTTTTAGTAAGTAATCAAGCGGACATGATATTATGTCGTAATTACCATAAATACTCACCCCGCCAGCCGATACATAATCACTTTTCCTTTCCAATTTTCTTCCACAAATACCAGATGCTCACCATTGGAACGCCGAAAAGCGCGAATACCGTAGGGTATATCAATCCAGCCACTTTCGCTGCCAACTTCTGGGCCTGGTTTTAACTGTTGTACTTGCGCTCCCGTCTTGGCATTGTAGACATATACCTCTGCGGTTTTGACTGTCACGGCAAATACATAGTCTCCCGTCACACTGATTGCTGCTGTAGACACTTCACGCTTCCCGGTTCTGTCGTAGGGTATTACAATCCGCCATTTGGGAGTACGATTTCCTTTACTCCAATTGTCAAAACGGGCAATCTCAGATCCAGCAACTCCAGCATCGTCACCAAATGCAGGGCGATCTATCGTAAACCCCGACAAAAACATACTATCTGTTTCAGGGAAATATTCGATCCGCCGCAAGTCGTTAAATATTTTGGGAGTAGTTTGCTTTTCCATCGAACTATAGTTGTAGATGGGGTTGCCTTTAGGATCTATTCCCTTTAAAGGATAGTGTCGAATGCCATCTTCTGTTCGCAAAGCTTTCCAAACATCTCCTTTGCTGTCTACCCACCAGCCGCCAAGATGAGGATAATCTTTGCTGCGATCGTATTCATTCTTTTCAAATTTGCCATTACCGTTGCGATCGCGCCAGATCCATTCGCCTTGTTCTGGCTGATGCGGTGGCCAATTTCCCTTAATAAATGGTTTATCTGCGCCATTAGTACCGACAAACATGCCGGCGGGGATGGCTATTTTACCATCCGTGTCTGGATTAAAACGATAGATTTGCAGAAAGCTGTTATACATATCTGTGAGGAACAAAAACCGCTTCCCTTGGATGCGGCGAACAAAGGTTCCATCTGGTGATGTATGCAGACGTGGATCTTGAGGATATTTGAAAGGATTTAAGGTGTAGGCTTTGTAAGTCCACTGCTTACCAGCAGCCTTACTGTAATCCATCAGATAGTGTTCTTGTTTGGTGAATAAATCTACACCATCAGTTTTAGGATCGGCATCTGCATTATCGACGAATATCAATCCTAGCGATCGCCACATTAGTTTTCCCGATGGCGAAAATTTCCGCAAATCTGTTCCTGATTTGTTGAAACCATTACTATTTATATAGATATTGCCGGAAGCATCTGTACCGACTCCGGTAAGTCCGTAAAGTTTCAAATCTCGAACTTCACCAGCAACTCCTGCATAGATACCGCCTTTAGAACCAAAACTACTCACCTGTATCGGTTTATCTTTGATGTCATAAGTCAACATTTGCTGACGCGGGCCATTTTCTGCTACTAACAGCTTACCTTGATGATTAATAGCGATCGCAGTTGGTTCAACGATATCTGCAATCTCTTGGGGCAATTGCTTGCCACTTTGGGAATAATGGAGAATCTTGGCAGGCTTACTACCATTTTTACTTTGAATAATCCACAGATTTTTTTGTGGATCGATAGTTATTGCTCCCGGATTAGCAAAGGTAAAGCTGCGGAGTTCCTTCATCGTCTCAGTATCATAAACACAAATGCGGTTCGCCGCAAAATCACTTACATACAACTCGCTTCCCACAGTTGCTAATCCAGTAACTTCACTTTTAGTACTGGTAATCAACATACTTTTATCCCAACCACGTCCATTCGGAAACGGCGCAGGTTTTCCTGATAAGTCATAGCGTCTAACGCTATACCAAGTTGTTCCTTCTGGTGGGTAATCTTCTTTTGTATCGCCCCTCGAACCTTGAGTCATGGCAATGTAAACATATTTACTATTTGCGGTTACAGCTTTGCCACCGCCACGACTCCAGCCATGAGTATCCCCAAGGGCAGCAATAACCTTACCATCTTTATATATTCCTGCCTCCATTGCCGCCTCATCCCAATGGCTGTTAGTATAAACCGTGCCATCAGGAGCAACATACATTGCCTCAATATTATTTTGTACCCGCAGATTTCCACTGCCTATAGTATTACCTATCCACGATGTTTTGTAGTTAAGCGCGGGTGTTTCAGTATTGTTTTGTACTCGCAGATTTTCACTGCCAATAGTATTACTTATTGGTGATATTTTGTGTGTAAGTGTGGGTATTTCAGTATTGTTTTGTACTCGCAGATTTTCGCTGCCAATAGTATTATTTATTGGCGATATTTTGTCTGTAAGCCTGGGTATTTCAGTAGTGTTTTTACCCCGCAGGTTTTCACTGCCAATAGTATTATGTGTAAGCGTGTCTGTTCCATTTGTCGCCCAGTCTGTTGTAATTCCAAGAGTAGTAACAATAACTCCAATGGTCAGACTGAATAAAAAATTGAAAGTTTTATTTCTTTGTAAATATCTAGTATTAGATAATTTTTTGATGTGCTGATTGAGCTTGTGACGTAGTTTTTTTAACCGCGTCGGTAATTTATTTATCATATAATTTTCAGGTTTTAATTATTTATATACAATCATTGTTTATGAAATCCGTAAAAAAATATAACTATTTTGAAGTGCTTAAGATCCGGTCTATGTATGGACACGGCGTCTGATATCACTCTGCCATAACTTTTATGAGAAAATAATCGAGTAAAAATAAAAATAACTAACAATGGCTGAAAAAAATAACTTTAAAAAAATACGAAAATATCTTGAAGAAGCTGATGTTAAATTTGTGCGAGTTCTTTGGTGCGATAATGCTAATATTATCCGTGGCAAAGCTGTGCATCTGGGAATGTTAGCTCACTACTTTGAACATGGAGTAGGGATTTCTGTAGGGCAGCAGGGAGTTCCCGTAATGTATGATGCAGTTGTGCCAGAAACAAATTTAGGGCCAGTAGGTGAAATTCGCTTAGTCCCAGATTGGTCTAGTCTCAAGCCTTTACCTTATAGTCCTGGTCATGCTCGTGTCATGGGCAATATGGTATTAGATGGTGCTGCTTGGGAGTTATGCCCGCGAAATTTTTTGAAGCGGATGATTGCGGCAGCTAAATCAACTGGTTGGGAAGTACGAGCAGCCTTTGAAAATGAGTTTTATTTACTACGGCAAACACCTGATGGCATCATTCCGGCTGACTCCACAGTTTTTGCTTCAACTCAAGCAATGGATCTCCACCGCGAAGTAATTGATAAAATCGCTGATGCACTTATTGCCCAAGGTATACCTGTAGAACAGTATTATCCTGAATCAGGCCCAGGTCAGCAAGAAATTTCCATGCGCTATACCGATGCTTTACAAGCAGCTGATTGGCAAATTGCTTTTCGAGAAACTGTCAGAGCGATCGCCCACCGCCACAACCTCATCGCTTCATTTTTACCCAAAATTTTCCCGGATGCAGCTGGTAGTGGTTGTCATATCCATCTGAGCCTTTGGCATAGGGAGAAAAATCTATTACCCGATCCTCAGAGTATCTATGGTCTTTCTGAGGTGGCATTACAATTCATCGCTGGTATCCTACACCATCTGCCGGCACTGATGGCACTAACTACCCCAAGTACTAATTCTTACCGCCGCATTCTTCCTCATAGTTGGAGTGGTGCTTTCCGTTGTTGGGGATTAGATAATCGGGAGGCTGCCGTTAGAGTTCCTAGTGACCCTGCTTTGGGCTGTCCCAGCCACTTTGAATTGAAAACTGTAGATGCCTCAGCTAATCCTTACTTAGCTTTAGGAGCAGTCATTGCAGCCGGACTTGATGGTGTACAGCGCAGTCTCACACCACCAAACCCAGTCAATCAAGACCCCGGATATTTATCAATTGAAGAGCACAATGCTAAGAAAATAGACTTATTACCAAATAATTTGGGGCAAGCGATCGCTCACCTCCAGCAAGACGATATCCTATTAACAGCTTTAAATCCCCAGTTAGCCAAAGCGTTCTTAGCAGTGCGTCAAGCAGAGTGGCAAGCAATGAAAGATTGGGAATTAACGGCAGAAGTGAAAACATTATTAGAAAAATATTAGCACCCCACTCTCTACTCCTTACTACAGATGAATCTGGCTGATATTCCCTTAATTGACCAACACGCCCACAACATCTTAAAACCAGAGGTAGCTGCCCAGTCTCCTTATGCAGCTGCCTTTACTGAAGGCTACGATCCAGAAATCATCAACTACCATGCCCGTCATACATTCTTTTATCGGCGTAGCTTGCGCGATATTGCTGCTTTATTGAACTGCGAAGCTGAAGAAACAGCAATTTTGGCACGGCGGGAAAGTCTCGGATTAGAAGAACTAACGCAGATTTATTTTCGGGCTGCTAACCTAGAGGCAATTTACTTAGATGATGGTTTGCAGCCAGAAACTATCCTACCTCTGTCGTGGCATGAAAGGTTTATTCCTGTGCGACGGATTTTGAGATTAGAACTATTAGCAGAACAGCTAATTTTGCAATCTCCTGATTTTGCTACTTTCCTAGCCAGATTCAACAGTGAACTCGATCCCCCACCGCTGGGAGTAGTAGCTTTTAAAAGTATTGCCTGTTACCGGAGTGGTTTGGATATTCAATCGGTAACTGACGAGGTGGCGGCGGCTCACTTTGACAACCTCAAACAACAATTGCACAATCAACCTCTGCGACTGACAGATAAACCTCTGATTGATTTTTTGTTACAACAGGCATTATTAGTAGCAGCAAAATACCGCTTACCAGTGCAATTTCATACTGGCTACGGCGATCCCGATTTAGATTTACGATTGGCTAATCCTTTAAATCTGCGATATTTACTAGAGTTACCGCAGTATCGCCATGTACCAATAGTATTGCTACACGCTTCATATCCTTATATGCAGCAGGCTGGTTATTTAGCTTCTGTATATCCCCAAGTTTATCTAGATTTCGGTTTGGCAATACCCTTTTTAAGCGTATCTGGAATGCGGGAAGTAATCAGGCAGATGTTAGAATTAACTCCCACTACTAAATTGATGTATTCTTCTGATGCCCACTCAATTCCAGAATTGTACTACTTGGGTGCAAAGTGGGGTCGCCAGATTTTAGGGGAAGTGCTAGAGCAAGCAATTACAGATTCTGACATAACTGTAGCTGAAGCTGAGACAATTTCTGTAGCAATTTTACGTGAAAACGCCTTAGTTCTCTACCAATCAGCGAACGAAACAAGTACTAAGCATTAGCATTATTTATTACCTCAATTACTCTTGCTTTCAAATTTGGCTGAGATTTTTCGTTGAACAGAGTGATTGCAGAGCGATATATAAGTAGCAAATTATTTTACATCAGCTTTATGTAGCTGCCCTTATTCTTTAAATTTTCAGTTAATATCTTTAAAATATTATTTAAGCTCGACTTTATCCAAAATTAATAACTGGGTTTTATTGATCCGGTAAAAATTCTAGATTTTTGGTAAATACTTTTTCCACGTCACAGATATCGATGAAGTTAAAAAAGTAAACTTCCCTTCCCACAAAGGTTTCAGCTTAGGCGTTCGCGTTGCGACAAAAATGGATATAGTCGAGTTAAGGTATTAATATTTACTTATTTTTAAATCAGAATGGTAAATATTAATACAAAAACATTCTATATTTATTACTTTGTAGCAGCTTTTCTCTCTCCCTATATAGCATTCACATTTCTGAATTTATAGGTATCATATATATATATCTATCTAAGTGTAATCGAGTTAATAAAAATACAGTTTTAATTCCTTGTTGACGTTGATATATAAATAGTTTATAAATTGGTTTTCTATACAAAAATTATTATTGGTAATGTGTATTCATAAATTCTATTGATTCAGTTATAGATACAGATGTAAAAGCGCACAGATGTGCGCCCATTTTAGTATATTTATAGGAGATACATTAGTGGAAAAGAAACTAGAAAATTTTACTTCATCATCTGCATCTATTCTCACTCTGGGATTAGGCTGGTTTCCCAAAAGTCCTGGAGGACTAGAAAGGTATATTTACGAACTAACTCATAAATTAGCCGCAAATCAAGACCAGATTGAATTATGCGGAGTCGGTCTACCAGAGACTGAAATAAATTCGCCCATTAAGCTGACTAACTTGGCGAGTCCGGATAGTGCTATTTGGCAAAGATTATGGTCAATTCGCACGAACTTCCAGAAAACAAGAACCAGCAAACCAGATGCTATTAATTTGCACTTTGCATTATACAGCTTTCCGATTTTAGATATTTTACCAAAGGGAGTACCAGTTACTTTTAACTTTCATGGCCCTTGGGCTTCTGAGAGTCAGCAGGAAGTTGTTAACAAAAACCTCAGTCTTTTAATTAAACACTGGCTAATAGAACAAAATACTTATAATCGCTGCGATCGCTTCATTGTTTTGAGCAAAGCTTTTGGGAAAATTTTACATGATAAATATCAAGTACCGTGGAACAAAATTAATATTATTCCTGGTGGAGTTGATATTAATTGGTTTCAACCAAATTTATCACCCCAAGAGGCTTGTAGAAAGTTAGGCTGGCCTACTAATCGCCAGATTATATTTACATCACGCCGCTTAGTACATCGAACCGGAGTTGACAAATTATTGCAAGCTCTGGCTATAATTAAGCCCAGAATACCAGATGTTTGGCTAGCGATCGCAGGTCGTGGTCACATCCAAGCTGCACTACAACAACAGGCTACAGAATTAGGACTAGCTGACAACGTTAAATTTTTAGGTTTTCTACCTGATGAGCAATTACCCATAGCTTATCAAGCGGCTGAATTGACTATTATGCCTAGCCAATCTTTTGAGGGATTTGGATTAGTAATAGTTGAGTCTCTAGCCTGTGGTACTCCTGTTTTATGTACTCCAATTGGGGGAATGCCAGAAATTTTATCAGAATTTTCACCAGATTTAATTACTACTTCAACAGACGCCTTAGCTATTGCTGAAAAATTAGAACAAGCACTTTTGGGAAATATCCCCATACCTTCACGAGAAGCCTGTCGCCACTATGCCACCACACACTACGACTGGAATCAAATTGCCCAGCAAGTACGGAATGTTTTATTAGCTTAAACAAATAATTGTAATAGATTTTATGGTTGCTGCGTGGGTCAAATTAGATAAATTAGAGGTTTTATGAAAATTCTTTTTTTAGACCAAAGCGGTAAACCAGGCGGTGCCGAATTATGTTTAATAGATATTGCTAAACCTTATGGCGATCGCGCTTTAGTAGGTTTATTTGCAGATGGATCGTTTAAAGATTTACTACAACAAAATCATATCCCAGTAGAAGTTCTCACAACTCAAACAATCCAAGTTCGCAAAGAAAGCAGTTTGCTACAAGGATTCAAGAGTTTGGGACAACTTGTACCTCTGATTAGTAAGGTAGTTAAAAAAGCGCGGACATACGATTTAATCTATGCCAACACCCAAAAAGCATTAGTTGTCGGTGCATTGGCAAGTTTTTTCAGTCGTCGCCCTCTGGTTTATCATTTACATGATATTCTTTCCCAAGAACATTTTAGCCAAACTAATCTGCGCATTGCTGTTAACTTAGCTAATCGTTTTGCATCATTAGTAATTGCTAATTCTCAAGCTAGTCAAACTGCCTTTGTGCAAGCAGGAGGACGCCCAGATATCATCGAAGTTGTTTATAACGGCTTTAATCCAAAAATTTATCAAACTGATGAGTCTGATATTAAACAATTACAGCAACAGTTAGGATTAGAAGGAAAATTTGTCGTTGGACACTTTAGCCGTCTTGCACCTTGGAAAGGTCAGCATATTTTAATTGATGCCCTGGCTAAATGTCCGCATAATGTGATAGCAATTTTAGTAGGTGATGCACTGTTTGGCGAACAAGATTATGTTCAAAAGTTACACCAACAAGTTAGTGAACTGGGATTAGAAAACCGCGTCAAATTTTTAGGATTTCGTTCTGATATTCCCCAGTTAATGGCAGCTTGTGACTTAGTGGCACATACATCTACTTCGCCAGAACCCTTTGGTAGAGTGATTGTAGAGGCGATGCTATGCGGAAAACCTGTAGTTGCAGCCAAAGCTGGGGGCGCAACGGAATTAGTAGAACATGGCCTTAATGGTTTTCTAGCAACACCAGGAAAACCCCAGGAACTTGCACAAGTAATTATCACTTGTTTACAGGAGACGAAAATAACTGCGACTATAGCTAATAATGCCAGGACTACTGCTAGTCAGCGTTTTGATATTGCAACTATTAATCAGCAAATTTCCCAACTGCTGTCCCACAGATTATAATTACTTCTCTAATCTTACAATCACCGATTTTGTTTAGATAACCCCAGATTCACATCTGGGGTTTATGGGTGTGATTACAAACCAACTAATTCACGAGATTCAAAATCAGAGAGTTGTTGAGCGATTCCTACGGCGGCAAGCTACGCTAATCTTGCTTCCAACTTAGTTACACTAAACTGGTTACGCAGATATTCCAAATGAGCGATTTTGTAGCCTCAAGCCGCTTCCCGCAGTTGTGGTTGTGAGGGCACACTCACTTCTGGAAATGAAAGCGAGAGTTGTTCGGCTTGAGGTACTGCCGCTTGCTGCAAAACTTGAACTTCAATATTCACGCTGACCAAATAACTACCTGTATCAGCACCAACTGCTTCGGCAATTAGTTTAGCAATGTCTGGGCGTTTGGCAGTCAGCGGGTCACGTAAAATACACCGATCCCATTCATGCTTGGCAGTCGGATTGAGGTTGAGAATATAATGCTTCATCATCGAACTAACCCTTGAATCCATCTTCCAGAAGGTTTTCACAGAGCCATTATGCATTTGGCTAGGCTTTGTGGACGCTATACCCATTATAGTATATTTGTACTAAAATGGGCGATATCTGAGTCAGAAAGTAGGAAATATATCCTGTCCGTCCAATTGGCTATATTCCCTAATCTATGCAGAAAGCCTAAAAATCCCTTTAACCGGACACGATTAAGCTGTTCCACATTTAATTTGCATAATTAGCGTAGGCTTTTCGACCTATGCCACAAGAGTTATATAAATTTTGGATTAGATGTCGTTTAGCTTATAAACCTTCCTAAAAGCGTATAGGTGTGTCTTAGCTATATTCCCGTGCTACATCCGATTAGTTAAAGGACTTCTAACAAATAATCAAATAGCAATGTCTACGATGGGCAAAGGCAACGCCAAATTTATCTATTCCTTTCTTCTCCAATTTGGTGATGTCTCTAAATTCATAATCCCAGAAAATCTGCCTATAGGTAAATTCTAATACAAAGGTATTGCAACTAAGCTTACAAAGCAACACCTTATATTTATGTAAATCGCTATATGGTAGATATCTATATTATTGACCTATTTGTAATTGGTCTACTTTTACTGATGGTAACTTTAGGGTCGGGTTGGATTAGTCGCTTACCCCTTTCTTTTGCCATCATCTACCTAGTGGTTGGTATTTTTCTAGGCCCTTATGGCTTAGGGCTGATTCAATTACGTCGAGATGACGTTTTTAACAGCGAACTGCTGGAGAAAATAACAGAACTTGTAGTAATTATTTCTGTATTTAGCTGTGGCTTAAGAATTGTTCGGCCTCTAAAGTTGGGGGTTTGGGATATTACGGTGCGATTGATTGTATTTCTGATGCCAATTTCAATTTTTGCTCTGGCTGTTGTGGGTAAATTGTTTTTAGGGATGAATTGGGGAGAAGCAATTTTATTAGGAGCAATTCTCGCACCGACCGATCCAGTATTAGCATCAGAAGTACAACTCACCAGTGCAAATGACCAAGATGAGTTAAGATTTGGTTTAACCTCTGAAGGTGGGTTAAATGATGCTTTAGCTTTTCCCTTCGTTTATTTTGGCATTCATGCCTTAGAAGATGACAATTGGGGTAACTGGTTTCAACAGTGGATTACAGTTGATTTAATATGGGCGATCGCATCTGGTATTGTTATGGGAATTGTTGTCGCCAAATCTATAGTTTGGATTGAAAAAAAAGTTCAAAAACGCCGTCCTGCCGATGAGTTAATGGAAGATTTTATTGCTATCAGCACAATTCTCATAACTTATTCATTAACAGAAATGGTTAATGGCTATGGATTTTTGGCGGTATTTGTTGCTGGGTTAGTTGTCCAACGCAGTTACAGGAATTCTGAAAAACCGATAGAACAATTAGAATTTGTTGAGCAAGTAGAAAAACTGCTGGAAGTTGGGACAATTTTACTATTAGGTTCAATATTATTATTGAAACCAATGCTTAATTATGCTATGCAATCTGTGTTAGTGATAATTTTGTTATTCTTTATCGTCAGACCTTTAGGAGTTTGGATTAGCACAATAGGTAAACGTCCTTTAGATTCACGCCGGCGAACCTTCCACCCAGGAACTCGGTTGTTATTTGGATGGTTTGGTATTCGCGGTGTTGGTTCTTTATATTATCTAGCTTATGCCTTTGGTCATGGCTTGAAAGGTGAAGCAGCGGAACAAATTGCTTGGATAACTTACACTACAATTGTCGCTTCGGTAATTGTGCATGGGATTAGTGCAACTCCATTAATGAAGTGGTATGAGCGCAATTTTGCTAACAAGAGAAAGACTACTCCTCCCACCACAATAGACGAATTTGAGTGAAATCAATTAATTTTTGCAGTCACTTTTAGATAGTGGCGACAGTTTCATTGTCTGAACATTACTTCAAACCTGAGAGTTGCTTTTATTCTTAATTCCCCTTTCTTATAAAGAAAGGGGTTTACATTAAGTCTATATTCCCTATTTACCTGTCACTTTTTCAATAACTTCTTTCGCTTTGTCGCTAAAACTTTCTGGGGAATTTTGTTTTTGTTCCGCCTTCAAATTTCTTTCGTAAGTCTTTTCGATAGTATTAAGATTTTTTGAATCTTTTATTGCTTGCTCATAAGCTTTTTGTCTATCTTCCTCTTGAATGCCAACACCTGGATCGTATTCGTTAGCACGATTAATTTTTTCTTCAGAATTTGGTTTATACTGTGGAGGTACTAGTTTTAGTTCTTCCAGAGTAGTTGCATAACTACTTTGCTGAACAAAAATGAAGGAACCTGTCAAGCTGATGAAAACCATCAAGCCAACAACCAAAAAGCTTGAACGTAATGCTTGTTTTAAACTTAATAGAATTTTTTGCATGAAAAAAATCTCCTAATTTTTGTGATGAGCTTTTTTAGGTAGAAGATAGGTTAGATATCTTAGGCTCACAGGCATCCTAAGTGTTTAGGTACAGTTCTTTCTTCTATCTCAAGGTATATTAATTTTTAGCTAGGGTAATCTTATTCACAATACTAAAATCCCCGACTTCTCTAAAAAGTCGGGGATCTCGTTGTTCACAAATGATTTAGTAGTAGGACAAAATCGTGCCACCTTAGCCGTGTACCTCTTTAAAATGATAATCGCTATAGTCAAAAATTGTCGTGCTTACTAACATACCATCTAGAACTCAACTTCTGGACTAATAGCTCAAGTCTACTCAAGTAGACTGATATTTTGACTTTATTATCGGATAGACACTTATGACCAACTGTGATTAATTTTAATTCCTCGGTTTTGCATTACCTCTGCAAATAAATTTGTTGGTAATGCTTCTTCTACAGGAAAAACTCCTGGTTTCTTGAGTTTACCTTCTAGCAATAATTGAGCAATACTACCTGTGCCGCAACCAGAAGCCAGCGCTGTATTTTCATGTACTACAGTTGAACAATAAACGGCTGTTGCACCATTTTTTTGCCCTGTAACTTCTGAACGAACTGCTACTCCAATTCCACTAAAATTATTAGTGACATCTGTCATTGAATGGCTGACATGAGACAGAAATTCAATCATGTAACGACGCTGCATTAACCACTTGGGAAAAACGTGTGCCGCAATCCAAGTTAAGTGATTATAAAAATCTGGAACAGAGCCAAACTTGGTAATTACAGTTTTCACTGATGGGAATGCATGGGGTAATGTAAAGGTTTCTGGCATATCAAACCAGTAAACTCCGCTGCGTCTATAAGGAGATGGAAACTCAACTACTTCCCTTTCACTGTAAGGTTTGACTATTTCCCATTTTCCATCTATCCAAGCCTCAAAAGGATACTGCAACCCTAGAAAAGTTGTCCGCATCACTGTAATGCCAGCACCACCAGAACCAGAAACTAAATAACTTAAATGGATCTTTTCTGGTCGATCGAATTGTTCAACTCCCTGGCGTACCATGCTGTTAGAAATACCAGGAAAAATGCCAGTATTAATAATTGCCGTCACGCCAGCAGTAGCAGCTTTTTCATGATAATTCAGAGCCTTGCTTGTATAAGAACGGTGGTCGCTAACATCTAGATAATTAACGCCTTCAGCAATACACGTTTCGAGAACATTAGTATCTCGATAGTGAAATGGTCCAGCACAATGTATGACTAAGTTAGAGTTTGCGATCGCATCTCGCAACTTGTCAACCTCTGTCAAATCTAATATCAAAAACTGCACTTGTCCCCCCGAAGACAAGCTAACAGCCTTCCCAAACTCCGCAGAACGTCCAGTAATCGTAATTTTTGCTTGCGTATGGGTAGCTAGATCCTCGGCAACACTGCTACCAATCCGCCCTCTTCCTCCAAGAATTAAAACGCTGTCTGTCATTACTCCAAATTCGCAACACTAACCTTATTTCATCAGTTTTGTGTCCTGCTTGGCATCGGTTATAAGTATGATTTATAGTATTTAATAAAATTTCTGCTCTATCTAAATAGTTGTAGACAATTTTGTAGTAGGGACTTTATTGGTTATTTTCTAAGCACTAAAGTCCTTACTACAAACTCTTCATTACTAACTTTACAAAATACTACATTTGCGCTTCAATTTGCCTAACTACCGTCAGCGCCGAATAACTCACCCCAGCAGTACCTTCGCCGGGATGGGTGGAGTCACCAACTAACCACAAATTCTGAATTGGAGTCCGATTAGCGAACCCAAAGGGGCCAAAGGTAGGAATTCTTTGACCAATACCACCAACTATACCGCGATCGCGGGCTGTGAAATGGGCAAAGGTGCGGGGTGTTGCCGCTTCTTGATAAAGAATAGTTTCTGGTTTGAGATAAAAGTATTGGGCAAGACGAGCGATCGCTTCTTTGGTAAACTTCTCTTTTAGTCCTTCATAATCATCAGTCTGCCACCACTGTGTAGGATCGACAAACGAAGAAGCGATAATTGTCGCCTTACCTTCCGGTGCGCGGCCGTCTCCGGGATGACTGACGGAAACAAATAGGGAATTATTCTCGCCAATTGGGCCATTGACATCATACAGAAATTGCAGGTGGGGAGGACACCCAGGCGGAATTGCACTGACATCTACACCCAAATACACCACAAAAGCACCCGATGCTTGGGGCAGTTTTTCCACCCGGTTTTTATAACCAGATGGCGCTTGTTCTCCTAACAACTGCACCAAATTTTGCACGGTGACGTTGCTAACTATGTGGTCGGCGGCTTCTGTCCAAACTTCGCCAGTTTTTTGATTTCTAATAACAACAGCAGTAGCTTTACCGTTTTCTACTTTGATTTCTTCTACTGTGTGGCGCATCAATAATTTGCCGCCATCTCTCTCTAAGGATTGTACCAAGCGATCGCTTAATACTTGCATACTTCCCTGGAGGTGAAACAATCCTTGGGGCAGTTGGGATACACTCAACGCTGTGGCTGCGTAAAGTAATGCTGTCTCGTCTGCATCCACCTGGGAGTATAGCTTCAGTTGCAAATCTAAAAAAGTTCTCAGTCGTCGGTCATTTCCCAATCCACATAACCGTAAAGCATCTCCTACCGTAAACAAGGTGAAGGGTACGGTAATTAATGTACTCGGACGCACCGCCTGAGTTAGCTGCCACAAATCCCATAAATTACGCGGTGGTAGTACCGGGTCGCGTCCTTGAAATTCCCAACTAGCATCAAATAAAGTTGCCATCAACTGCCAAAATGGTTCGCTACCAGGAAACTGTTTTTGTCGTTCTTCTTGCCATTTCTCTTGGTCGCGCCAAACGTTGATGGGTGTGGTTTCCCCAGGTAAATACACCGCACAAGCAGGGTCGCAAGGCGTTGCTTCTGGCAAATCTATTGACAATTCTGAGAAAATTCGGTGGTGGATTCCCCCTGCTTCTAATCCTGCAACCTGAGTTGCTCCTACATCAAAGGTAAATACCTGGCGTTTAAACGTTGAAGCACAGCCTCCTGGTACGAGGGCTTGATCTAAAATTAAGACACTGTAACCTCTATGAGCTAATAATGCTCCAGCAGTCAGTCCACCTATTCCGGCACCGATAACGACTACACGAGAGTTACTTTTGTCAAGAGGTATCCTGGACATGGATTATTTTCTTTAAAATTCTTAATACTTTTACTTATAATTTTACCTTAATCTCTGACTTCAATAGGGTCGAAGGGTGCGATCGCGATCGCTATACCCGCATTTCTTACAAGCTTGAAGTCAGAGGGGCAGAGGGGAAAGAACTTGGTATTTGAACTCTCCTCTGCTCCCCTGCTGCCACAATAGAATTAAGCTGCTATCTCCAGTATTTCTTATGAGTGAATCTATTACCTTGACAGACGCGGGCTTCTTACCAGAAGATTTTTTACCAGATGTTAGTCTTCTGGCGACAGAAGACGATGAACCCTTGGATAATTTACCATCAGAAAAACAACAAAGATTACTAACAGAAACCCTTTACAGTTCTTGGAACGGGCCAAGTAATGCCCAAGGGTTTCTCGTTGCTGCCAATGTGGGTTTATTTACCACTGGTAAGCAACCGCCGATTGTGCCAGATGTATTTTTGAGCCTAGATGTACAGATAGCAGAAAACTGGTGGGAAAAAAAACATCGCTCCTATTTCTTTTGGGAGTTTGGCAAACCGCCAGAGGTAGTAATTGAAATTGTCTCCAATCGAGAAGGCAATGAAACAGGGCGAAAATTATTAGAGTATGCCAGGATGCGGGTAATGTACTACATTATCTTTGACCCAACTCAGCAACTTGGTGGTGAAATTCTACAAATGTATGAGTTGCGAGGGCGGCAATATATACCTACAAGCGAGCAATGGCTGACTGAAGTTGAGTTAGGTTTATGTTTGTGGGAAGGTGCGTATGAAGGTAAGCGGGATGTTTGGTTGCGGTGGTGTGATACTGAAGGTAATGTGATTCCTACTGGTGCAGAACGAGCCGAACAAGAGCGAGAAGCTAAAGAAACTGCCCTGCAACGGGTTGAACGCTTGGCAGCACAGTTACGAGCCTTGGGTGTTGAGCCAGGAGCGTGAGGAGGGAGTAGGAAGTGGGGTAATTCAATTAATTGCAAAACGCTGTCAGAGCGAAATTGCCAGGAAACTCCCTATCTAAAAAGAAAAAACCCGCCTTAGCGGGTTACACAACAAAACTATGAACAATGAAAACTTGATTTAGCTGGAATACCTCATTTCAGCTTCCAGTTGACGAATCAGCTGTTCGTCGCCTTTTGCTCTGGCTATTTCCAACCGATGCTCTAGGCTTCTTTGAATATTGGCTCTGTGAGCTTCGCGTGATTTGCTCAAACTTTGTAGTCTATTTTGACTCATAGTGATTACCTGCTTTAATTTTTCAGTTTATGTCTTGTATTCTTAACATAACACATATTTTGTAGCTGTTGCTACAGAAAATATATTTTTTATATAATTCTACCAAAATATGTCTAATAACCAGATAGATCGACAACCCCTTGTGACATTACTAAGCGATTTCGGCGATCGCGATGTTTATGTAAGCATAATGAAGGGAGTCATAGCCCAAATCAACCCTAGACTGACGGTGGTAGATTTAACGCACCAAATTCCGCCGCAAGATATCGCCGCAGCCAGGTTTAGCTTGATGAATGCTTATGCTCATTTCCCAGTTGGGACAGTGCATCTGGCAGTAGTAGATCCGGGAGTGGGAAGCAAGCGACGAGCGATCGCAGTAGAATTTGCTCAAGGGTTTTTGGTCGGGCCAGATAATGGTATATTCAGCGGGATACTCAGTCAAAGTCCTGCAATCGCAGCCGTCGAACTTACAAATCTTAATTATTGGCGCACTCCTCAACCAAGCAAGACTTTTCACGGTAGAGATATCTTTGCACCAGTGGCAGCTAATCTTGCTAGTGGTGTCCCCCTCAAACAGCTAGGACAAGCAATCGAACCAGTAAGTTTGGTAAACCTGGATATAGGCAACTGCAAGCAGACAACCACCAGTGTAGTGGGTTGCATTCAATATATTGACCACTTTGGCAACCTAGTGAGTAACATTCCAGCGAGTTACGTGCAAGGCAAAAGTTGGTATGTGCAAGTTGCCGGATTGAGTGTACCAGGCTGTGAAACTTACAGTGAAGTCAAAGCAGGGGAGATAATAGCTTTAGTTGGCAGTCATGGCTGGGTAGAAATTGCCATTAATTGCGGAGATGCTCACTCACAATTACAGATTAATTTACAAGATGTGCTAGAAGTCTTGTTTTTTTAAGAAAATCAGACCAGTGAATATTGTTAAAGTTAAGACAGTAAAAAGTCACCAGGCTGCAAAGTGCCTGTTACTGATTTGTGGGGAAGTCAAAGAAAGGGGAAAATTCTAGATATAAAAAGGAGGATGGGCAACTACACACCACTTAAAAACAAGCATTTTCATTCATCGTAAGCAGTGCCAATTCGACAAAAATTTCTAGAAAGCAACTGCTAAAAGACGTAAGTTTAGGAATGGTGACATGAAGTTCGCTTTATAGCGTTTACTAATCACATGAGGTACATCATAGTCCCCTCTCGAAGAGCGGGGAGGGTTGGGAGTGGGGTTCTTGTACCTCACTCAACTGATAACCGCTATATTGCTCATAATAATAAAAGTAACCCTTGAGCAATTTCCTGTTGTACTCTACTAGAGAATCATAATTATATTCTTAGCTATGACTACACAAACACTCTCTGCACCAGAAGTTTATCAAGGTCAGTTTGGGGAATTTACAATTACTCAGAGCGATCGCACTGGCGTAATTATCTATCGCGCTGGGTTAATGTTAGCAGCACTGAGCTTTGCCATCGGCAGCGCCTTAATTTTACTCAACAATAACCCAACTGTTGTAACTTTACTGACACCTCTATATGCTTGTTTTAGTCTCGCGCTTGGTGTAAGTTTATTTACCATCCATATCTATATGGCATCACTGCACCGAACATTGCAAGTTTTTTGGGCGATTGGTAGTATCGCATCAGTGATTCTGGCAATTACTAGTAGTGAACCTTTAGCTCTTGCTGTTTACAATCATCCAATTACCTTATTTGGGGTTGGTTTTATCTTCGTAGCTTTGACAGGTATTTATTTTAAAGAGGCTTTTTGCTTCAATCGCCTGGAAACCAAAGTATTAACCCCAATTGTACCGCTACTGTTGTTAGGACATTTGGTAGGAATTTTACCAACCCAAGGAGAAAGCATTTTATTAGGAACTTGGGCGATATTATTTTTAGTGTTTGCTCTGCGCAAGACAGTCCAAGCAATTCCTGCTGATATTGGAGATAAGTCTGTGTTTACCTACTTGAAAGAACAACGTTTAACTAAGGTTTAATGCGGATAAAAAATCGTCGGTGTCAAAAATTTCCCAAAATCAAACTAATCAAACGCCAAGAAATGTGGACACTTACGGCTCAAGGGTGGGCGATTGCGATCGCTTTGATTGCTTATTTAATATTTTTCCTTTTTACTCATGTACACTCATTTCTCGCCGTAACTTCCCCGATCGAATCAGCAGAAGTATTAGTTGTTGAAGGATGGCTACCAGATTACGCTATAGAAAAAGCTTTGACTGAATTTAAAAACGGTTCTTATCATCAAATAATTACTACCGGAGGCACATTAGGAAAAGGAAGTTATCTTACCGGATACAAGAACTTTGCAGACGTGTCGGCTGACACTTTCATAAAACTCGGTTTAGAAGCAGAAAAAGTAGTAGCTGTTCCGACACCTTTTGTAGTTAAGGATCGTAGTTATGCATCTGCTGCTGAATTTGAGCGTTGGCTATCCAATTCAAATTTAAAAATAGAATCGATTAATCTTTTTTCCTTGGACGTTCATGCCCGTAGGAGTTGGTTTCTTTTTAAAAAAATACTTGCCCCTGAAATTAATGTTGGTGTGATTGCTGCTACAACGCAAGATTATAATCCAAACAAATGGTGGAATTCTAGCGAAGGTGTGCGGACGGTTCTTGATGAAGGTATAGCTTATCTTTATGCACGTTTTTTGAATTGGAAAGCCTAACAGTGATAATTCGTAATTCGTAATTCGTAATATCATGTCCGCCAAATTACCCATAATCAAATAACCCCACCCCCAACCCCCTCGCCTGCGGGGAGGGGAGACAAAGCACAGCTTTGGCGGGGTGGGGTTCTTCGGGTTTATTAAGCAATCAAGCGGACATGATATAATTCGTAATTCCCCGACTTATTTAATAAATCGGGGATCTATCTAGTGAGCATTTTATGTTTAATTAGGTTGACCTACTTACCCAGGATTTGTAATAATGCTTGCCGATAAATTTTCAGACCCTCTGCATTCAAATGGTCGCCATCACTGGTTAAATTTTCTTTCAAAACATTATTTTCATATAATGGTGCTAGTCCGGCTGCGGCAACTGGTACTTTTTCTGTTTCAGCAACTTGATTAATCAGAACATTAATTTGTTCAACTCTAGAAAGTGGGGCTGCTACTTTTGGATCTGAGCTTGCTGCCACTGTTGAATAAAAAGCCGGAATCAGAAAAATCTCTTTAGTTCCCATTGTACGGATAAGTGCGATCGCCTCTTGGAGATTTTTGCTAAATAACTCATCACTAATTCCATACAAAGCATCATTTCCACCTATGGCAATAATGGCTTTTTCGCATTTAACCTTGGTAGGAATTAAACTTTTCAGTTGTTCTATTAATGAGATTGTACTCAGACCATTTAACCCAAAATTAAAAGTACCACTCCCAAGGGTATTACCAAGTCCAGCCGAAATAGAATCACCAAATAAGCAACCTGAGAACTGTTTATCTTGAGCGGCGAGTGTTTGATATTGTAGGGCAACTTTCCCTAAAGGTGAAGAAGTTACGTCATCTTTCGGCGGCGCATCAGCAGAACTAGCAGAGGAATTCGCCATGCCGACTAGTTTCTTAATTTTTGACACATCAATAACTAGTTGATTACTGGGATAGGCTTCTAGAAAGCTAGTTATTCCTAAACCTTCCGGTGATTTTGCTCCGATGATCAGGGCAGATCGTAGTGCTTGTATACTGGCTTGATCGCGACGAGCGATCGCTTGGGAAGTAAAAGATAAAATTTGTTTGCCCATTCCTGTGTTTACCAGCTTATCTAAAGCCACAATATCAAGCGACATTTTCACTTGTAGGGCTTCTTGAAATTTCTGTTTTTCTTTAGCGCTAAGGTAATCTAGAAAAGATTTTAGATCGGCAGAAACCTTTTGTGTCTCATCATAGTTGCGTATATCTGCCACCGGAATCGATTGCTCAAACAATCCGTACCTGACGGTAACTTTTTCGGCTGCCAAACTAGGTAATAAACCAAGGCCACTATGCACCAGTAAAAATATTAAGCACCCAGATAGGCTTATTAGAAGACGATAAAAATATTTCATCACAGAAGATAAGAAGATAGATAGTCAATAGTTAATAGTCAAGAGTCAAGAGTCAAAAGTCAAGGGGGATTGGAAATTGGGCATTGGGGAGGCAGTGCGGTCTTCTCCCAAGGGGAGACGCCAAGGGCGATGGGGTCTCCCCAAGTGGAGCAACTGCCGTCATTGGGCATGAAGAAGAAACAAAGGAGACAAGAAAGAAGGGGGAGACTTGGGAGAGATTTTCAATAATTCCTCCTTGTCCCCCCTACCCCCCTGCTCTTTCTGGGGCAGGTTTTTTTGATTAGACAAATTTTTGGGATTTTAAAACCAAAACCATTGTCTGAGAACTTAAAACTACGTTCAATAATTGAGAACATTCTCAACTATTTATCGAAAGCCTAAAAGCCTGCCCTTGAAAGACCCCCCTGCTCCCCTTGCCCTCACTCCCCACTCCCCCTAGCCATCAACAGCCAACCCCAATTTGGGAATACTCAATCCAGTGGCGTGAGGATAGAACGGTGGTAGAAGAAGGCGCATATTGGCTAGCTTGGGCACAAATTTCGGGAATTGGGCCAGTATTACTGCGACGGCTGCAACAGCATTTTGGCACGCTAGCAACAGCTTGGAACGCTACTAAGGTACAGTTAGGAGAAGTAGAGGGTTTTGGTTTTCAGACACTAGAAAAAGTAGTACAACAGCGATCGCGTTTGCACCCAGAACAACTCTTCACCAAGCACCAGCAGGAAAATTCCCATTTCTGGACGCCAGCAGATGCAGATTATCCCCGTTTACTGCTAGAAACTCCCAGTCCACCGCCAATTTTGTACTATCGCGGTGAAGTCGAACTCCAAGAAAATCTCGGACAAAAACCAATGGTTGGGATTGTCGGAACCCGCCAACCCTCAGAATATGGTATCCGTTGGACTCGCCAAATTAGTACAGCTTTAGCTAAAAATGGTTTTACAGTCGTTTCTGGTATGGCAGAGGGAATTGACACCGAAAGCCACATCGCCGCTATGAAAGCAGGTGGACGAACGATCGCAGTTTTGGGAACTGGTGTAGATGTTATCTATCCGCATAAAAATCGGGATTTGTACAAGCAAATTTTGACGGCTGGGCTAGTCGTAAGTGAGTACCCCACAAAAACCCCACCCGATCGGACTCACTTTCCCCGTCGAAACCGAATTATCGCAGGTTTAAGCCGCGCCATTCTGGTAATGGAAGCGCCTTTAAAATCTGGTGCCTTAATTACTGCTACCTACGCAAATGAATTTGGTAGAGATGTCTATGCATTACCTGGAAGACTTGACGATTATCCATCCCAAGGATGCTTAAAGTTACTGAGTCAGGGAGCTTCCTTTATTCTTAAGGAACTAGACGAACTGTTAACAATGCTAGGAGCAATACCACAAATTGATGCAATTGAGACTTCTACACCACCAGAACAGTTAAGTTTGCCAACTTTATCGCCAGAATTGCAAACAGTAATGAATGCGTTCGCCGCAGGCGTGCCGGAGGCACTCGCAAGTGATGCTTTGCCCTTTGATTTTATTGTCCAACAAACTGGCATGGCTGCTGGCTCAGTTTCCGGTGCTTTGTTACAGTTGGAACTTATGGGTTTTATTTCGCAACTACCAGGTATGCGGTATCAAAAAAGTTAAGAATTAAAAGATAACAACATTATTTAGCTTGGTTTTTAGCAATTTATAGCGGTTCTCAGTTGCATAGAATACAGACCTAACCCCCACCCCCTTCCCTAATAGCGTTGGGAGTAAAATTCAAAGCCTGAGTGGTTAATCCTATCGAAGCATTTTTCAATATCGAGTTCAATTACTCGTTTTTCTATTCCGTACAAGATGCATACATGGTTCACACAGATGATAAAAATTACAAGTTTTAACAGTGCCGGTAAACTGACTGCTCTTTTGTTTTTGATAACTCTCTTTCTGACGCCCTGTGTAATTGTAAATGCAGGAGAACGTGGTGTATTAATGAAATTTGGCGAAGTACAAAACCAGATATTAGGAGAAGGACTTCACTTAATTATTCCTGTAGTTAATACTGTAAAAAAGTTAAGTATTAGAGTCCAAAAGCAGGAAATTTCTGCTGAGGGTTCTTCCAAAGATTTACAAAATGTTTTTGTCGATGTAGCTCTCAATTGGCATATTATTTCTCAGGAAGTCAATGTCATTTTTCAGGAAATTGGAGATGAACAAAATGTAGTTATTCGGATTATTAACCCAGCAGTTGAAGAAGTACTAAAAGCGGTAATAGCAAAGTATACTGCTGAAGAAATTATCACTAAACGAGGAGAAGTCAAAAGTGGAGTAGATGATGCGTTGTCCACAAGATTGGGTAGCTATCACGTTGCAGTTAATGATATTTCTCTAGTTCATGTCCATTTTTCAGAACGATTTGGTGAGGCGGTGGAGGCGAAGCAGATTGCTGAACAAGAAGCAAAACGAGCAGAATTTATCGCATTGAAAGCAACAAAAGAGGCTGAAGCAAAAGTGAATTTAGCCAAAGGAGAGGCTGAGGCACACAGATTATTACGTGATGGTTTAACTCCAGAAATTCTGCAAAGGCAAGCAATAGAAAAATGGAATGGTAAGTTGCCATTAATTGTAAGTAATGAAGCTCCAAAATTGTTGAATTTAAGTGAATTTTTAAAATTTGATGATAATTGATCTTCTTGTTCGCTGATTTGTAAGGATTCAGGTCTAGATTTGAGGAATTAAAGAAGGAGTCTGCACAGTAGGGTGAACCATCGCTTTGATAGCTTGATCAAAAAAGTCAATAACAGAACGTCCTTGATGACGACAAGTTTGTATAACCGTCAATAAATTGGCAGTATCTTGGAAGCGCTCCATAGAACGAGAACCGCCACTGACTTTTCGTTTTGTGACTGCTAAACGTAACGTTCGTTCAGCTAAATTATTACCAGGCGGCATGTCCCGGATGTCCTGGCTGTCCTCCTGGTTTCCGTTTTGGCGCTTCACTCTCCCCTGGTTCATCTTCAAGTTTTTTCTCGGTTTTTTTGAGGATGTCTGCCGACGGTGGTTTTGATGATGTATGTTGTGCTGTCTAAATCTCTGCTGACTTTGAGTTTCTCTATTATAGATTCTAGTTCTATTACTCTGGATTTTAGCTGTTCTATAGCTTTTGCCTGCTCAGGGAGCATCTCTACCAGTTGCTCTTTCTCCAACTGTTTTAGGGTTTTAATGTCTAGTTTTGGTGGCAGGTCTTTTTCCATAATTGCTATACTCTGCTTCCCCTACCACACTTGTCAATACCCCAGCACCTGAATCCTTACGCTGATTTACTCTCCATCCAGAGACTCAAAACCGCGATTTTTTGAAATAGTATGGACGTATAGAGGTGCGCCCATACTATCGATTCCTTTGTAGAAAGGTGATAAACTAAATTAACTCTTGGAGAAGAAAATGGGAGAATCAATAATCTTTAACTGGAGCAATAGCATAATCAACAGGGTATAAACTGTTGAAGAAATTAGACCTGTGAACAATTCTTTTTTGAGGTTATGCTCTTGAGGCTCTTTTTGAAAAATGTCCTTAGAACCGAATTGCATCAAAAGAATTCCCATAATATTAGAGAGCCAGTATCCGATAATTGAACAAGGTATAAGCAATTTTGGTAAAAGTAAACTACATGCATACCCAAAACCATAAGCTATTGGCAGATTGAATAGTAGGTCATTCCACCAACATAGTGGTGATAGTAAATATCCTAGTACCAGAAAAAATCCACCTCTGAGTTTTTTGAAAATGTCTTTTTTGAACTCTATTGGAGTAGACTGTTGTAATTGCTCTAGTGCTGTGTCTCTTGTTACATTCAACTTTTGACTAATGTTTTGGACGCTTTCCATAAAAAAACCACTATTCCTATAGTTTTAGTGTAGTTTAATATATAAACTAAATCAATGTCTATTATACGAGTGATGAAATTTTGGCTTTTTGATACTGAAACTTTTAAGTAGGTCAACCCAAAAAAACGTAAGATAGAGAGAGTTCAGAAATTAAGTGAGAGATAATGCCTAGTGCGTTAACAGTATCAAATTGAGCGTTTTACGTTTAATTAAGTTGAACTACTTAACAGAAGTGAAGGGTGACTGGTGGACAGCGCAGCGTCTCGTAGAGAGCGTCTAGAATAAAAGGTGAAACATCGCACCAAATTTTGAATTTGGTAGTCAACTTTTGTAGTGACTGGTCTAAATCGTCAATGGAAAAGCATTCAGAATTCAGAATACAGAATTCTGAATTCTCTTTTAATTAATTTCGCGCGATACCTTCTTCACGCGCGGCGCGTTGCACAGCAGCAGCAACAGCGGTGACAACGCGCTCATCAAAGACGGAAGGAATAATATGTTCCCGATTTAAGTCTGAAGGCTTAACTAAAGAAGCGATCGCACTTGCGGCTTCGAGGTACATTTTGATGGTAATTGTGTGTGCCCGACAATCTAAAGCACCACGGAATACCCCAGGAAAAGCGAGGACGTTATTGATTTGATTTGGGTAATCGCTGCGACCTGTTGCGATGACAGCAACATCTTTACTGATTAATTCTGGCTGAATCTCTGGAATCGGATTTGCCATTGCAAAGATAATTGGATCTTTAGCCATCGATTGCACCATTTCTGGTGTCAAAACTCCTGGTGCGCTGACACCAATAAACACATCTGCACCTTGCATTGCACCGGCTAATGTACCCTGACCTTTCACAGCAAATTCAAGTTTTTCCTCTGTTAAATCGGTGCGATTGGTAGAAATAATCCCTTTAGAATCGCACATCCAGATTGTTTCTGCCCCAGCTTTACGGAGTAACCGAGCGATCGCTACTCCCGCCGCCCCAGCACCGTTAATCACGATCTTGATTTCTGCTAAGGATTTATGCACCAGTTTCAGCGAATTAAACAACGCTGCCAAGGTGACAATTGCTGTACCATGCTGGTCATCGTGAAAAACGGGGATATCTAACTCTTGGCGTAATCTCTTTTCGATTTCAAAGCAGCGAGGTGCAGCAATATCTTCTAAATTTACGCCCCCAAATACCGGAGCAATATTTTTAACTGCTTGGATAATTTCTTCTGTATCTTGGGTGGCGAGACAGATGGGAAAAGCATCCAGCCCTGCAAATTCCTTGAATAGCATTGCTTTACCTTCCATGACTGGTAGGGCGGCGGCTGGGCCAAGATTTCCCAAACCTAAAACCGCACTACCATCGGTAACAATGGCTACGGTGTTTTGTTTGATGGTTAAGTTGTAAACTTCCTCTGGATCTTGAGCGATCGCAGTACAAATTCGACCGACTCCGGGCGTGTAAGCCATTGCCAAATCGGAAACACTCTTCAGGGGGATTCTACTGGTAATGCTGATTTTGCCACCGCGATGCAAATTAAAGGTGCGATCGTAAACACTGAGTAACTTGATATCTGGCAAGGCTTTGACTGCTTGCACAATGGTTTCAGCGTGTTCAGTACTGGCAGCATCCACAGTAATATCGCGGGTGGACTCTTTGCGGGTTTGCTCGATTAAATCAATTTGTCCGAGATTACCACCAGTAGTTGCGATCGCCTGTGTTACCGACGCCAACATCCCTACACGATTGGGAATCTGCAAGCGTAGTGTCAAACTAAAACTAGAATTAGGAGTTAGGTCTGCCATGTTGATTTTGGTTTTTAAGTTTTAGATTTTATATTGAATTGAGACAAAAACTAAAATTTGAGATTTGTAGTCTGTGGAAACACAATGTATGTAAACTTTTGGGATAATCATCAGTAGTTGGTTTACCCACTGGTGACAGTTTTGATAATTATTTTTATTTATACCAATGCATTTACTAATATAAATGAGTAACAATTTAGTAATTGTACCCAAATACACCAGATATTTTTTTATATTTTATCTATGTAAATATTTGTATAAACCTCGTCTAAACCCAAGCAGTATTGGGATGTATTGGCTTCTAGTGTAGGCGTAGCCCGCCGCAGGCATCACTTCCCCTTTCCATACCCTCAAAGCTTGTCATTAAGAGCGTCTCCATCAGGAAAAGGGTACAGAACTACCCAAGACATAACCCAAAGGGACGCCCAGCAGAGGTATCAAAACTTTAGGAGATACGGGGAGTTTTGAATAATAAGTAATTAATACTTTTAGTATTAATGAATAAAAGCAACTTTTCTGGCTGATATTTTGTCACCATAGATTAACTGAATAAAATCAGTTGAGTCTTGCAAGGGGAGAAAACCCACCTAAAATGGGTGTAAGGAGAGAAACAATAAGATGTCTAATAACCGTTCTGGAGTATTTATTGGCGGTTTGATGCTGGGAGCTACCATCGGTGCTTTGACCGGTTTGCTGGTGGCTCCACGCACAGGGCGCGAAACGCGTAAAATTTTGAAAAAATCTGCCAATGCTATCCCAGAATTGGCAGAAGATTTATCAATGAGTGTACAAATTCAGGCAGATCGTCTCTCTGCTAGCGCCCTGCGAAACTGGGATGAGACTTTAGATAGATTAAGGGAAGCGATCGCAGCAGGTGTAGATGCCAGCCAGCGAGAAAGCCAAGTCTTGAAGCGACAAACAGCTGTTGAAGACTCAGATTCGCTTCCCCAACAATTAGAACGCTCATAAATGACATAACCGTGATTGAACCCCTGTTTTGGTTGGGACTTTCTTTACTTTTAGTCGCCACAAGCTTGACTGCGGTTTTAGTGGCGGCAATACCGGCATTGCAGGAGTTAGCACGCGCCGCTCGTAGTGCAGAAAAGCTATTTGATACCCTCTCACGGGAGTTACCACCCACTTTAGAAGCTATACGTGTGACTGGTTTGGAAATCACTGACTTAACTGATGATGTTAGTGAAGGTGTAAAAAGTGCCAGTCAAGTAGCTAAACAAGTCGATCAAAGTCTTGATAATGCAAGAATTCAGGCTCAAAATCTGCAAGTAAGTACGCGCAGCATCTTGATTGGCGCGAAAGCTGCTTGGAAAAACTTCACGCGCCAAAAACCTGTAAGGCGGACGAGCGATCGCTTACCAAGCAATGAAAAACCACCACTAACGTTGCGAGAACGAGAAGTGCTGAGGCAAGAAAATCGTCGGAGCAAAGCAGAGGTATACCGCGTTAATGACGGTTATAACGACACTGCTAGCTGGGAAACAAATTTCGATGACGAAGATTGACCAAAAATTAATTATGCAGCTATAGCTCTATGCTACAAATCAAATCCAAGATTACACCAAAAAGGTTCTCACCTGTTGAATTCGCAAAAAGTCATTATCACTCGAAACAACAGTTAATTAGTCCGCGCAGACTGACTTTGTTTGTGTAGCTGCGATTTCTTTCTAATCGCTTGGATTATTCTCTCTCCAGAGCCATAGAAGAGCGCTAGTGTCTATACCCCCTCCCCTCTCCCTTAGGCACAGGGATATTTTGAGTATTTTAAGCGCTTGACAAAATATACTTTATCTTTATGTATCACGAAGGCTACTCTCCACTCCCCAAAAACCTTTTGCTTTGATCCCTTAGATTAGAGTAAAGTAAACAAGTGTAAAGAACTATCATTTTTCTAGTACTCTTTTAAAACAACTTGTTCGCTTTTACCGTTAATATTTGTATAAAAACGTCCATGCAATCTTGTTTTTGGCGACGAATTCTCGTATCTATTGCAATATTTTTCCTGGCTGGGTCAATTTGGGTGATGCATTCCCCCCCAGCACTGGCTTATGACAATCCTGAGTTACTTCCTGACACTTTTACCCCAGTTGTAGATTTAGCTAAATCTCTGCCTGTACTGCAAGAAGAAAAGCTTGTCAAAGATTTAGAGCAGTTTGAAGCTGACACGGGCTGGAAACTGCGAGTATTGACCCAATATGACCGCACTCCAGGTAGGGCAGTTATCAAATATTGGGGTTTGGATGACAAAAGTATTCTACTCGTTGCTGATTCTCGTGGCGGTAACATCCTCAGTTTTAGCGTCGGCGATGCTGTTTATGAACTTTTACCCCGGACTTTTTGGATAGAACTGCAAACCCGCTTCGGTAATTTGTATTTTGTCCGCGAACAAGGCGAAGACCAAGCCATTCTACAAGCCTTAGAATCGGTTAAAGGCTGTTTGCTCAAAGGGGGTTGCAATGTTGTCCCCGGATTACCACGAGAACAGTGGATTCTCACCTTGATTAGCTCAATAATTGGTGGGGTGATTTGTGGATTTGCAGCTCAACCCCGCGAAAAAGGACAAGTTTTTGCTTGGCAATGGGCTTTAATTTTCTCACCTTTGTGGGGAATCTTGTTTATTGCCTTCGGCATTGGGCCAGTTGTGACACGTACAAGCGACTGGTTGCCTTTAGTTCGCAATATCTCTGGGTTTCTCATTGGCGTCTTGGTTGCCTACCTATCTCCTATTTTCAGTCGGTCTTCTTCTAGTAATGAGTTATGAGTGAGTAGTTAGGAGTGAGTAGTTTAATTAACTTATAACTCCTAACTCCTAACTCTTAACTCTCTGAAGCTGATAAGCTGAAAGCTAATATTTGAGAAGCTCAACAAAAATGGAATGGCACGTAACTGATGCTCAAAGTTTAGCAATCATTGATAGTGAAATTGGCGATCATGTCTTTTCACCCGCAGAGTATGAGATTGTGCGTCGGGTAATCTACGCCACGGCTGACTTTGAGTATAAGTCTTTGATTCGCTTTTCTGAGCGTGCCTTGCAAGCTGGAGCAGCAGCGCTAGCCGCACGTACCACGATTGTGGTAGATGTGCCGATGGTACAAGTAGGTATTGCTTACGACATTCAAAACACCTTTGCGAATCCAGTGTATTGCAGCATGGAAGCTTTAACACGCCCTCAAAAAGAAAAGACTCGCGCCGCATGGGGAATAGAAACCTTAGCCAAGCGTTATCCAGAGGGCATTTTTGTGGTAGGTCAAGCACAAACGGCACTGACTGCACTGGTGGATTTAATTGAAGTTGAGGAAATTAGACCTGCTTTAATAATTGCAACTCCAGTGGGATTTGTAAATGTTGATGAAGCTAAGGAGCGTTTACAAGACTCTCTAGTGCCTCACATTATAATTGACGGTCGCAAAGGTAATGCAGTTGTAGCCGCTGCGATCGTTGATGGATTAGTAGACTTAGCTTGGCAAGCCTATGGACAAGATGGAAATCGAGGGAGCTAGGAAAGTCAGCTCTATTCTATTCTGTATCCAAAAGAGTATTCATCAATCACTGAATATCCTGATATTTTTGTTAAGTAACGCGGTGTGCAACTTTATCTCAAACCTAACCCCTTCCCTACTAGCGTTGGGGAGTAAGATTCAAAGCCTCTCTCCGCTTGCCTAACGGCAGGCTAACGCCAACGGGAAGAGAAATGGAAGTGGGGTTTTAAAAATAAGTCGCACATCGCGTTAAGTAGTGCTGTTCAAGGAGCCTTTTCTTGTGGTAATTCAAGGTTTCAGTTTAAGCGCATATCTTGCAATTCCTGTGATATTAAGTCTTTTGGCTGATGGAGAAGGAATAAAAGTATCTTTGGTTAAAAACGTTCGTCAGGTATCTACTAACAAAGAAATTATCCTATCCAGCCGTGAGCTAATCAGCACTAGGGCAACTCCAAAAACATACTATGTTAGTGGTGTTGGAAATGACACAAATAGCGGACTCTCTAGTTCATCCGCCTTTAGGACAATTCAAAGGGCAGCAAATCTGACTAACCCTGGCGATACAGTATTGATTATGAATGGAGTCTACAGGAATGCAAAACCAAGTGGGGACGTAGTATCTATTACTCGCTCTGGAACAGCAAATGCATGGATTAAGTTTAAAGCATATCCTGGACATCAACCGAAAATTCAACACAATGGATGGCAGGGAATTTTCATTCACAAGGGAGCGTCATATATTGAGATAAATGGGTTGGAGGTGATAGGAAATAATGCCAACATAACCCTTGATTATGCGATGAGTCAGAAAACTAACAAATTAAACCCGCTAACGAATGGAAACTGCATTAACATAGATGGACGAAAAGATGGTCATAGTCACCATATACGTATTGTCAACAACAAGGTACATGGGTGTGGAGGAGCAGGCATTTCCGCTATTCAATCGGACTATGTGACAATAGATAATAACGAAGTGTTCGATAATTCCTGGTATAGCGTTTATGGTTGCAGTGGCATTTCGATATTGAGCAGTTGGAATTATGACAACAAACGGGGATACAAGATGTTTGTTACTAACAACAAAACCTACAACAATCGGATGTACATCCCTTGGATTGCAGTCGGAAAGATCACAGATGGTAATGGCATTATTATCGATAGTACAAAAAATGATGAAAACCCCAAATTGGGTGCATATAAAGGATACACTTTAGTTAAAAATAATCTTGCATTTAATAATGGTGGATCGGGTATTCATGCATTTTTAAGCGAACATGTTGATATTGTAAATAACACAGCTGTTTTAAATAACCAAAGTCCAGAACTTAATGGCGGGCAAATATTTGCTCACACATCATCTGATGTCAGAATTCTTAGGAATATTCTTTATGCTTTTCCTGGAAAAAATATTAATAATAAGACTAAAAATAAAAATGTTATTTATGATTATAATGTCTACATTAATAGTTCTAAAATAAATGTTAAAGGGTCTCACGATATTGTTGCAGGCTCACAATTTTTAAGCAAGTATCCTACTCTAGAAAAAATATCCGGCGATTGGAAATCGCGGTTAGATAAACAAAATCCGCCAAAACGACCTTATGTAGAACCTAAGTCGGCAGGTTTTGCCTGCGGGACAGTGACTTATCGTTTGCAAGGGAAACTCATCAAAGTGGGATGCTCTCGTTAGCAAAAAGTCAGGAGAGATTTATCCCGAATCCAAATGCTCGAGTCTTTTGGGCAACTATCAAGAAGTTTTGCAGTTGAGAGCAAACTGCCGAAATATTTGCGATTAAGGCTCTTAATTACTAAACGACTCACACAATGCGTAAATGCAGGGTGTGAGTCTATCTCTATCTTGTACGTTTCTGAAAGAGAAGCCTGTACTAATTACCTCTTCAATCCTCTACTGTACGACGCCGACGACGCGGCTTTTGTTGTTGGTCTTCACGCAAGCGGCGACCGACTTCATTAAAGAAATCCCGCCGCAGAAAAGGATAATCGCTAACCCACAGGTCGCGATTGGGAAAGTATATATCGCTGAATTCTTCAATACTGCTCAAATCTGGACGATTTGACATCACTACCATTTCTGCAATTTGGCCGCGAGTAATAACTTTGTGGGCAGGACGCAATGGTGCTACAAACTCAATGGTAAATCCTGTATCATCACCTATCTCTAAGTTTATCTGTTTTTCTCGGTTTTCTATAATCACCAATTCGCCTTTGTTGTTGACTGTTTCGGTTTTACCTATCAACTGGTCTGTAATCCACCAATCTAGGACTCGACCACGGAAAAAGCCGCCATACTTGTAACGGCGGCATTGTAAATTCCGCATACTTGCTTGAAACACTGGATACCACAGCCAAAAAAAAGCGCTAATTACCCCTAGCACAAATACTATTGAAGCAAACTCAAGCTTGAAAATAACTATTGCAAGCAAAATAACAACTACCGCAACTACAGAAATTAACAGCCGTTGCAAAAAATTTGAGAATTTCCCCCAGTAGTACTTATACTGCAAACCAGTGGCAATTAGGGGGACAACTTGTTCAAATTTCTGGCGAGTCAGTGGTACTAACATGAGTGCTAAGTAATAAATGCCCAATTGTGTGTTTAAAGTATCTTTTCTAATCCATATACTAACGACTTTAGCGCTAAGACTTTGCGAATCGCTAGTAGCACTCCTGGCATATAGCAAGCGCGATCGCTCGTATCATGTCGTAAAGTATAAATCTGTCCTGCTGCGCCAAAAATTACTTCCTGGTGGGCAATCAATCCCGGCAAGCGGACGCTATGAATTCTAATTCCTTCATCTGCGATACTGCCCCTCGCTCCTGCTAATTTTTCCGTTTCTTCTACAAGAGCAGGGTTAAAAGTTTTACCCAATTCTCCTAATAACTGCGCTGTTTGAATGGCAGTACCGCTAGGAGCATCAGCTTTTTGATTGTGATGCAGTTCGATAATTTCCACATGGTCAAAATATTTTGAGGCTGCGATCGCAGCTTGTTGCAAAAGTACCATCCCAATGGAAAAATTAGGAATAATTAGACAACCAGTGCTAGCTTTGTCTGCAAAGTCTGCCAAATCTTGAATTTGTTCTGGACTTAACCCAGTGGTGCCCACTACAGGACGAATACCGTAAGCGATCGCACTGCGAATATTGTCATAAACTGAATCGGGATGGGTAAAGTCTACAATCACCCCTGGAGGAGACTGTCTGTCACCAGCCACATACCCCAACATCGGTTCTAATTGATTGGTAATCGGCACTTCCAGAGGTTCGCTTAAACCCGCCAACTCCCCAGCATCTTTATCTTGATGTTCTAAACTGTAGTCAATTGCACCCACTAGGTTTAAGTCAGGTGCTTGTGCCACCGCCTTAACCACTTCACGGCCCATTTTGCCAGCAGCACCGTTGACAATAACCGGGATAGGAGCTTGATTCGTCATAGGTCGAGAAATACTTTTTGAGTCAACAAGGGAATTGTAAAGACTTTCGCGATCTAGTAGCTAGCTTCTCAAATTTTTGGCTTAGGGACTTCCAAGAAATAAATTATCCATTTTGTGGGGTGGGCATCTTGCCCGCCCTAGATATTGGGACGGGTGGGGACACCCATCCCACAAGAAAATTTGGGATGTTTTTATTTGGAAATCCCTTAATTCCACCTACCCTGAATTGTGCAGCTAATCGCTTACTTTTTCCACTCCTTAAAAGTTCGGTTCTCGTTTTCATCCCACTATCTTACCCAGTAACCCGTTTTATTTGCCGATCGTACTGCCTTGATAAATAGGGGCGGCGAATTACATCAGCCTTCATTTGTCAAGTCTAGTTGACTATTTGTAATATTATTGTTATATTTATTTACATAGCTTAGTAAAACCCAAAAGAAAGGTGCATAGCTAAAATTGCACCTTGTCTATTACCGATATAGTTTTGGTTGCATTGGGTGTTAACTAAGAAAAACAGACTTCGGTTTTGCAATATCCCATCGACATTTGGACTTCTCCCATTTACCTCGGCTATCAAGTCGGGGTTTTTTATGTTCTCGATTAGCAGCTTATTTCTTTAACTTTTCTCAGGAAACTTCCGCTCTCGCACTTCCACGGCATAATCTTGCACGGCTTTGGTAATCGTCTCGCGCAAATTTGTGTAAACTTTGGCGAATGGTGGATGCTTTTGGGCCAGTCCGAGGACATCTGAGGTAACTAAAACTTGTCCATCGCAGTGAATTCCCGCACCGATACCAATTGTGGGAATACTCAATTTTTGGGAAATCTGCATTGCTAAATCTGCGGGGATATGCTCTAACACGAGGGAAAATACACCTGCTTGTTCGAGAGCGATCGCTTCTTGTAAAATTCTCTCACTAGCTTCTTGCGTCTTTCCTTGTTGTCGCAAACCCAGTTGATGTATTGATTGCGGTGTCAAACCCACATGACCCATGACTGGAATTCCAGCTTCTACTAAACGAGCTACAGTTTCGGTCATTGCTGGATAGCCACCTTCCAATTTTACCGCTTGAGCGCCCGTTTCCTTTAGTACTCGCCCAGCTGAGTGCATCGCTTGTTGGAGACTTTCTTGATACGTCAAAAAAGGTAAATCTACAACTACTAATGCCCGTTTCACCCCACGGCGTACAGATTTGGCATGATAGATGATTTCATCCAAAGTTATTGGCAGTGTCGTTTCATACCCTAAAACTACTGCCATAGAGTCACCCACAAGGATTAAGTCTACACCAGCTGCATCGAGGAGTTGAGCGATCGCATAATCCCAGGCAGTCAACGCGACAATTGAACGTCCCTGTTGTTTCCATTGAATTAATTGCTGGGTAGTGATTGCCATTTTTATAGGTGAGGAGTTAGGAGTTAGGAGCGAGGAGTTAGGAGTTAAGAGTGAGAAGTTAGGAGTTTTCAATTTCAAAAATTCTTTAATTTATAACTCCTAACTCATAACTCTTAACTAATCATTTAACGGCGCGGCTGAAAGCAATATGGGGTTTTGCACTGTCGGTTTTGGGCATTAACCAAGCTAGACCTTCACTAGTGCCAATCCATAATTTATTGCCGATGTCAGGTGCAAGGGTAAGAACCCGACTAGAAGGAAGTCCAGCAACTTCTTCGTCTAATACAGCTCCTGTATTTGGATTTAATCGTAACAAACCATTATTAGTCCCGACCCAGAGACTACCATCTTTAGCAAAACGTACCGCTGTCACGTCACGCCCACGCAAGCGAGTCACAGACCGCAACACTGCACCAGTTTTTGGGTTAATAACTAGCAAATTATTCGGCATTCCCGCCCAAATTAAGCCTTCTGGACTAATAGCTAAAGCTTGTACAGTCGTCCCTGGTAAATCGGCTATTCGCTTCATAATCGCAGCACTAGCAGTATTTACCCGCACCAATCCATCCAGAGTACCAACCCACAATTGACCTTCAGCATCTAAAGTCAAGGCGTTAGCGCTGACACCAGGCAGATTTTTTAATGTCGTCATAATCAAGCCTTGGTCGGGACTAATGAGAGCTAAACCGCTATCGGTTCCAGTCCACAAATAACCCCGTTTGTCAAGTAAGAGTGACAACACGCGTTTAGAAGGCAAAAATAAATTTTGTGCGGTGATTTCGTTAGTGCGGGGGTCAACTCGAACTAGTCCCTCATAACTTCCTACCCACAAACGTCCTACTTTGTCTTGGGCTAAAGCCCCAATGGCAACATTCGGTAAGCTAACACGAGAAATAATCTTGCCGGTTTTAGGATCGATCCGCGATAGTCCCCGCCATGAACCTACCCAAAGATTACCTGTAACATCTCCCAATAAATTACCAACACGATAATCAGTTTTCGGCGAATTTTCTTCAACGCCCCGCTCATCGGGCAAAGATTCTACTCGCGGTGGCGGTGCGGAAGATGGGTAAGCGGGGGTTACATCAGATGAATTAATGTCAGGGGTTTTTTGCGCCCATCCCATATTTGGCAAAGCTATCAACCCCAGCAAGATAGAAGTAATTAATAAACTAGTACGCTTGTAAAACAATACCACGGTGACATTTCCTTTGGAGACAGTACCCATAGCATTTACCTAAACTGGCTTTGGGTTAATTTCAGTGTTCCCTTAGCTGGTATTTTTTAAACATTGGGGATTGGGGACACAACTCTTGGAGAGGCTATGCCAACGACAAGCGGTAGTTGAATCTCGACTTACCTCGACTTCGCTCGGCACAAGTCGCTCGATTTCCGTGCAGCGATGCACTGAGCCTGTCCTGAGCGCAGCCTCTCGTAGAGAAGGGCGCAGTCGTTGTGTCGAAACTAGAGTGTATTGGTGGTAACTGGGGATTTCGCCATCTATTGGCGTGTCAAGGCTAAAATGTTGCAATAAATTTTCTTGTGGGGCGGGCATCTTGCCCGCCAATTAGGACGGGCTAGAAGCCCATCCCACAAGAGTTTGCTAATGCACAAATTTAGTCTTGACACGTCACGACCCGATCATTTCAGTCCTTTACAGTTATTAATGACATTTTGTAAAGCTTTTGTAACAAAAAGTTTAAATCTTTATGTAATAACAAAATTAAATAGATAAGTTAAAAACTTTCAAAGAATAACTTATCGAATTCTTGATATATTGTGAAACAAGTTACAAATTACGCGGTGTGCAATTCTTTTATCTTTTGCTCACCACTCTGCTAAATCTCTGTCAAGTAAATTCTTTTCTGGTATCTTTTCCAACAAAGGAAAAGATATAAGGAGTGTAAAGGCGGGAATGTGTGCCAGCCAGCCCAATCCCCTGAATACCCTGATTTATGGGGGAATTATCTAAATGCTGCCCACAAAAGGCGGAAGTTTTGGTGAAATTGAGAAGGTTTAGTTGGGTGCGAAGAAGAAGTAAAAAAGAATTTTGATTTTTAGCAAGAGGGAACAGTAGAAGCGCTAGGTCGTGTACCCCTAGAAGGGGAAAACACTGGTGAGGAGGGCTACCACCGCTACCAAAGTGTCCGCCGCAAAAAAACTGCTAACCTTTGCCAAAAACAATCCTTAACAAAAATTTTCCTGATCTTTTCTCCGATAAGGGGGGTAAGAGCTGAGTGATGGGAAGTTGCACAAAACGTGATTTGATAATTAACAAGAGTGATTTCAGGGAAGGATAAAATTATGTCTTACGCTCAAACGAAGACTCAGAGCAAATCTGGGTATCAAGCCGGGGTTAAAGATTACAGATTAACTTATTACACACCCGATTACACACCAAAAGATACCGATCTTCTAGCTGCGTTCCGTATGACACCTCAGCCTGGTGTTCCTCCCGAAGAAGCAGGTGCGGCTGTTGCGGCTGAATCCTCCACAGGTACTTGGACAACTGTGTGGACAGATTTGCTTACCGACCTCGATCGCTACAAAGGTCGTTGCTATGACATCGAACCAGTTCCCGGCGAAGACAACCAGTATATTTGTTACGTTGCCTATCCTTTGGACTTGTTTGAAGAAGGTTCTGTAACCAACGTATTGACCTCAATTGTTGGTAACGTATTTGGTTTCAAAGCTTTACGGGCACTGCGTCTAGAAGACATCCGTTTCCCAGTAGCTTACATCAAGACTTTCCAAGGACCACCTCACGGTATCCAAGTTGAGCGCGACAAGTTAAATAAATACGGTCGTCCTTTGTTGGGTTGTACCATTAAGCCCAAATTGGGTCTTTCCGCTAAGAACTACGGACGCGCTGTATACGAGTGCTTACGCGGTGGTTTGGACTTCACCAAAGACGACGAAAACATCAACTCCGCACCATTCCAAAGATGGCGCGATCGCTTCTTGTTCGTAGCTGAAGCTATCAACAAAGCTCAAGCTGAAACCGGTGAAATTAAAGGTCACTACCTCAACGTCACCGCTCCTACCTGTGAAGAAATGCTGAAGCGGGCTGAGTACGCTAAAGAACTCAAAATGCCCATCATCATGCATGACTACCTCACCGCAGGTTTCACCGCCAACACCACATTGGCTCGTTGGTGCCGTGATAACGGTATCTTGCTACACATTCACCGTGCGATGCACGCTGTAATTGACCGTCAAAAGAACCACGGTATCCACTTCCGTGTATTGGCTAAAGCCCTACGTTTGTCTGGTGGCGACCACATCCACACTGGTACAGTAGTTGGTAAGTTGGAAGGTGAGCGCGGCATCACAATGGGCTTCGTTGACCTGTTGCGTGAAAACTACATTGAGCAAGACAAGTCTCGTGGTATCTACTTTACCCAAGACTGGGCTTCTCTACCTGGTGTAATGGCAGTTGCTTCTGGTGGTATCCACGTATGGCACATGCCCGCACTGGTAGAAATCTTTGGTGATGACTCCGTACTACAATTCGGTGGTGGTACTCTGGGACACCCTTGGGGTAACGCTCCTGGTGCAACCGCTAACCGCGTCGCCTTGGAAGCCGTTGTTCAAGCTCGTAACGAAGGCCGTAACTTGGCTCGTGAAGGTAACGATATCATCCGCGAAGCTGCCAAGTGGTCTCCTGAATTGGCTGTTGCTTGCGAACTGTGGAAAGAAATCAAGTTCGAGTTTGAAGCAATGGATACCGTCTGATCTGAGTTAACAGTTAAGAGTTAAGAGTTAAGAGTTAGGATTTGCATTAATTCATAACTCATAACTCATAACTCATAACTCTTCAGGGCTGGGGTCAAGCATGAATCTTAAGCAAATTGCGAAGGACACAGCCAAAACTCTCCAAAGCTATCTGACTTATCAGGCTCTAAGGACAGTATTGGCACAGCTAGGCGAAACTAATCCGCCATTAGAACTTTGGTTGCATAACTTTTCGTCTGGCAAAATTCAAAATGGTGAGTCATTCCTTGAGCAGCTGTTGCGAGAAAAACCAGATTTGGCTTTGCGAATCATGACTGTCAGAGAACACATTGCGGAAGAAATTGCAGAATTTTTACCGGAAATGGTTCGCACTGGCATTCAGCAAGCCAACATGGAGCAGCGTCGCCAGCATTTAGAACGGATCACACGAATAGACACATCTAACCCCAGTCTGCAACCAGAACAGCAAACAACTTCAGATCAGAATTTGGATAACTTATCCAATTAGTTCGGTCAATCTACTAGTAAAAATCGCAACCCATTATCAAAAGCTATGCAAACTTTACCAAAAGAGCGTCGTTACGAAACCCTTTCTTATCTTCCCCCTCTGTCTGATGCTCAAATCGCTAAACAGGTTCAGTACATCTTGAATCAAGGTTACATTCCTGCGATCGAGTTTAACGAAACTTCTGAGCCAACAGAATTATATTGGACAATGTGGAAGTTGCCTTTGTTCGGTGCTAAATCTACTCAAGAAGTATTGAGCGAAGTTCAAGGATGCCGCTCTCAATTCAACAACAGCTATATCCGTGTTGTGGGTTTTGACAACATCAAGCAGTGCCAAGTTCTCAGCTTCCTTGTTCACAAACCCAACAGATACTAAGTCTAGTTAGTTGGAATTAATCATGGGATAGTTCAAGTAATTTGTTTGTCCCCGTATAGGAGAGGTAGATAATTCTACCTCTCCTTTTTTATAATTAGGTGTTACGGAACATTGAGCTTTATCAGGACTTACGCAAAATTATGGAAAAACGAACCGCAAAGGACGCAAAGGACACGAAGGGAAGAAGGTTTCAGAGAGTTCTTGCGTAAGTCCTATTTATGATAAAACTCATCATGAAGCTCAATGTTTGCTTTCTAGTATCAGCAAACTGGAAAGACTAATATCATTGGAAACTTTAAGCATTTATACTTCACTATCTAATGCATTATCCGAAGCGTCCCGGTTGGTGGGAGAATAAAGACGAGAAATGATGCAAGCCTTGTGTTATCTCCAGCCCAAAGGAATCTGTAGAAATGTGGAAACGAATTGTATTAATTTTGCTATTGGTGTTGAGCTTCAGTCTGAGTAATTCGGATGTAGTGTCTGCTGCTGGACTCAAAAGCTTTGTAGACAGTGGTGATGGCTATCAGTTTTTATATCCTAACGGCTGGCTACCAGTTAAAGTTGCCGATGGGCCAGATGTGGTTTTTCATGATTTGATTGAGGTGTCTGAAAATGTTTCGGTTGTGATTAGCCCAGTTCCAGAAGGCAAAACTTTGTCAGAATTGGGAACCCCAACAGAAGTAGGATACAAATTAGGAAAAGCGGCTCTCGCGCCTCCTGACTCTGGTCGTTCGGCGGAATTAGTCAATGCCGCACAGCGAGAAGTAGACGGTAAAACATACTACCTTTTAGAGTATGAGGTTAAACTCCCCAATCAACAGGAACGACACAACATCGCCAGTGTCGCTGTGAGCCGTGGTAAACTTTTTACCTTCAACGCCTCAATTCCTGAAAAACGCTGGCAGAAAGTTAAACGGATGATTGATGAGGTTGTTAATTCTTTTTCTGTCTATTAATTGGGGAGTGGCAAGTAAGAATTTTAGATTTTAGATTTTAGATTTTAGATTGGAATTTAATCCAAAATTTAAAATCCAAAATCCAAAATTGAATAGCCCAATGCCCAATTAACAAATTTTTCTAAAATCTCATGAAAATTCCACTTTTTGTACTTGCTTCAGCTTCCCCAGCCCGACGCCGCTTGTTGCAAACTGTTGGTATTGAACCGATAGTTCGAGCAAGTGACTTTGATGAGTCGCAAATTGAACTAAGTGAACCAGCAGAATTGGTCAAAACTCTTGCCCAGTATAAAGCGGAAACTGTAGCCCCACAGTTTGAATCAGCTTTGATTATGGGTTGTGATTCAGTTTTGTCCATCAATGGTGAAATTTACGGCAAACCAGCAGACTTCTCTGAAGCGATCGCTCGTTGGCAGATAATGCAAGGTAACTTTGGCGATTTGTACACAGGTCACGCTTTAATTGACCATGACCAAAATCGGACTTTAGTCAAGTCACAAGTTACAAGAGTTTACTTTGCTCAAATGAGCGAAAAGGCAATTAAAGCTTATGTTGCCACTGGTGAACCACTCAAGTGTGCTGGAGCCTTTGCCATTGAAGGTTTTGGAAGTTTCTTCGTAGAAAAAATTGCAGGCTGTCACAGCAATGTAATTGGACTTAGTTTACCCCTGCTGCGCCAGATGCTAAGTGAATTGGGATACGATGTCACTGATTTCTGGCAGCAATAGTCCCTTGTCTAAAGTTATTAACCAATGAGTAATGAGTAATGAGTAATAACTAATAACTAATAACTAATAACTAATAACTAAATTGCCTGATATTGAGTATTGCCTCTCCATGATCTGGAATCCAGGCTAGCCACTCATCTGCTGAAACCGGACACAATAAAAGTGCTTCGTCAAAACTAAAGGGGTTGGGAAGTTGTAAAAGGTTTACCCAAGTAGAAGCTCTGAACCTCTGTAAACCTTCCAGATTATTGTGCCTTTTTGTTTGCATAGCAAAATCTGGTCTATGAGAATCTAGTTTCATAGCTTTCTATTAACCTTCACAAATGGGCTAATCTAAAATTATTTCTGTAACCTAGACTACAAAATAAATAATCCTTGTGAAAAGCATCTGTCTTATAAATTTACGTTGGCTGGGTGCAAGTGTTTGCTTATATTGCAGACCAGAACAGGTATGGCACGACAGGTTGTAGACTGGCCATTAGATCGCATTCCCAACTAGAATATGTCATTTACTTCTATGCCCTCGCTGCGTGAGCAACAACATCCCCTAATTCGTCAGCTAGCTGATTGTATTGAGGCAGCTTGGCATCAACACCTGGATTTATCCCCTTACCATTTGCCTAATGAGTTGGGGTATGTGGAAGGTAGATTAGAAGGCGAAAAACTGACGATTGAAAACCGTTGCTATCAAACGCCCCAGTTTCGGAAAATGCACTTGGAACTGGCAAAAATCGGAAATATGCTGGATATTTTGCACTGCGTCATGTTTCCCCGTCCAGAATACAACCTGCCGATGTTTGGTTGTGATTTAGTTGGGGGTAGAGGCCAAATTAGTGCAGCGATCGCAGACCTTTCTCCAATTCACGTAGAGCGCACCTTACCAGAATCTTATACTTCTGCACTGACACAGCTAACAGTGCTTAACTTTTCCCAACCCCGTGAATTACCAGAATGGGGAAATATTTTTTCAGATTTCTGTATCTTTGTCCGCCCCAGTTCCCCAGAAGAAGAAACAATGTTTCTCTCGCGGGTGCGAGAATTTTTAGATATTCATTGCACCCAAGCGATCGCCTCACATCCTGTTTCAGTTGAACAAGTCACCCAAAATCTTGCCGGACAACACAACTACTGCACCAAACAGCAGCAAAATGATAAAACCCGCCGCGTACTAGAAAAAGCCTTTGGCCCAGCTTGGGCAGAAAATTACATGACCACAGTTTTATTCGACCTCCCAACTTAAAATAATTCGTAATTTGTAATTCGTAATGCCGCTCACGGACTCGCTAACGTCATTAAGTTTTGTAACTCTTATAAGACAAGAGCCACAAAACTTGCATCTGTTAGTTGCTATGCAACTTAAACCCCCCAAATTAGTTAATTATTTCCCTCATCTCCCTCATCTCCCCCATCTGTAGGCTCTGCTACGTTTTCAGCTAATGGATAAATGTAGAATTCATTCAACGAGAGTTTTATGGAGTTCCAAAACAGAACAGGGAGAATAGTAAGGTCTTTGAAGCGAATATTACAAAATGGTTTGTTGTCCTAGTAGATGCAAACAACTAGAGACAGCTAACTCATTGACCAGAAAGTTAAGGAAACTCTGATGTTAGGAATGTTTAAATTGACAGACATTTTTTAGTTAGTTAATCGTTGATTGACTTAAGGAAGACTAACTTTTTTAGCAAGATTGTGTCCAACAAAGGCAACAGTCTATTTTTGATGTTTCTTTTCAATTTTGTGACTAACTATAGCCGTAGTGAATGTAGCAGTAAAGTACCGCATCATACCAATTTAGAATTTTTTATAGAGATGTGATATATCGCGTCTCTATATCTAGATTCATACTGCTTGTGAATTCTGCTAACTCCCATTGCACTCATGTCTCAATAATACTCAGAGTTATTGCATAGTCAGCTACTATAGCGTTTCTTAGTTTCAATACAGACCTAATCCCGCCCCTTAGTAAGCCTCAAAGCCGTTTGGAGAAAGGTCAAAGTGTATTGCATACATAATGATCGGCTATAGAAAACACCATTTTGTAAAGCCATAGTGTTGAACGTTCATCACACAATGGATTTTTAAGCCATACCCAGCTTGAAACCACTGTTGTTTGTCCTAACAGCTGGCTGTTGATTAAAAACCTTTTTATTTTTACTTCCATCAGCACAATTCAGGTAAATGGGCAACATACTATGTCAAGGGTGACTGAAAAGCCGAAGCCAAGTGAACAGACACTAAATCATGAACAACCTAAGATTTGGTGGGGTATTGCTGTAGCTGTGCCAGTAGTAATCGCTGCTGGGATACTAGGTACGGCTAAAATCGAGCAGTTAAGAAAACTAGCTACATCCGTACCAGTAATGCCATCTACCAATAGCATTAGTGCTGTAGGGCGTTTGGAACCGCGAGGCGAAGTTGTTAAATTGTCCGCCCCATCATCAGGATTAGCGCCATCGTCACGAATTCAGCAACTTCTGGTGAAAGAGGGTGAAAAGGTAAGGCAAGGTCAAATTGTGGCAATTTTGGACAACCGCGATACCCAAATAGCCGGACTACAAGAGGCAAAAGCGAAAGTCCAAGAAGCCCGTGCGAATTTGGCACAAGTCAGGGCTGGTTCTCCCAGAGATATTCAAGCTCAAAGAGCAGTTATTGCTCGCCTACAAGCACAGTTAATTGGCGAAAGGAATGCAGGGCAAGCAGCGATCGCGCGGGTTGCAGCTCAGTTAAGTGGTGATAAACTTGTCCAACAAGCAACCGTGAATCGCCTAGAAGCTGAACTTAGTGGGCAAAGAGATGCTCTGAGAGCAACGGTTGTACGTATTAAAGCCGAACAGCGCAATGCTCAAGTCGATGCCGGACGCTATGATTATTTATACAAAGAAGGTGCTATTTCTCAGCAAGAGCGGGACAGAAGACGCTTGAGTGCAATAACTGCTAATCAGCAGGTGGCTGAAAGCCAAGCTACCCTAAAGCAGACATTGGCAACCTTGCGACAGCAACTTGCGGAAGCTAGAGCCAACCAAATACAAAATTTAGCAACTTTGCAACAGCAGTTAATCGAAGCTAAAGTTAACCGCGATAAAACTGTCGCAACTTTGCAAAGACAAATCGATGAAGAAAAGGCCAAACTAAGCAGAATTTTAGATGTTAGTCCTACCGATGTGCAAGTAGCACAAGCTCAAGTTAGTAATGCGATCGCAAATGTCAGAAAAGCCGAAGCAGAACTAAGATTAAGCTACGTTCAAGCACCAATCGCTGGAGAGATTTTAAAGGTTTACACCAAATCGGGTGAAGCGATCGGCGCAAATGGCATTGCTGAAATTGGGCAAACCAACCAAATGTTTGTAATTGCTGAAGTCGCTGAAGACAGCATTGGTAAAGTCCGTCTTGGTCAAAATGCTACTATCACCAGTGATAACGGCGCATTTAGCGGCGAATTAAAGGGAACTGTCACTGATATTGGCAGAAAAATTGGTAAAAAAGATGTGCTGAATACAGATCCAGCCGCAGATGTGGATGCCAGAGTTGTAGAAGTGAAAATTGCTCTATCTCCAGAAGATAGCCAGAAAGTTTCTGGTTTAACTTACGCCAAAGTTATTGTCGATATTAATAACTAATTAAGTTGTCGGTGAGCAGTAATCCTAATCCATAATTTGATATTTTGGATTAAAAATATTCTTGAATGGTCTGTTTAATCAATTTTAAACATTCTATCAATTCTGTACGGGTGTCACCATAATGGGTTGAAAATCTAAAATTGCTACTCTTGTTGAGACGCCTATAAAATGAATCAAAAAATACCTCTATCGTGGCTACAACTGACAAGAGAAAAAACTCGTCTGGCTGTTGCTTTAGCAGGAATTGCTTTTGCCGATATTTTAATGTTTATGCAACTCGGCTTCCGAGATGCTCTGTATTATAGTAACGTTAGATTCCATAACAGCTTGCAAGGCGACATTGTTTTAATTAATAGTCAATCTAACGCTATATTGGCGATGAGAAGCTTTTCTCAACGACGATTATATAAAGCTTTAGAATTACCCGCAGTTCAATCAGTACATCCGATCTATTTGGACTTTACAATTTGGAAAAATCCTGTTACAGGTCGTCCTCGGAGTATCCTAATTTTTGGAATGAACCCAGAAACTAACCTAGTTAACTTACCTGGAGTTCAGGAAAATTTAGATAAACTTAAACTACCTGATGTCGTTCTATTTGACCGTTCTTCTAGAGTAGAGTATGGGCCGATCGCTACTAATTATGATCAAGGAAAGCCTGTAACAGCAGAAGTACGAAGGCGGCGAATTAAAGTAGGAGGACTCTTTACATTAGGTGCATCATTTGGTGCAGATGGTAATTTAATTACGAGCGATCTCAACTTTTTCCGAATATTCAGTAATCGTCAAAAAGGATTAATTGATATTGGGCTAATTAGATTAAAGCCGGGAGCAGATGCTAATGTTGTTGCCCAACAATTACGAAAGTATTTACCTAATGAAGTAAATGTTTTAACTAAACAAGAATTCATTGATTTTGAGCGGAGCTACTGGGCGAATAGTACAGCTATTGGCTTTATTTTCACATTAGGGACTGTCATGGGTTTCATTGTGGGGACTGTGATTGTTTATCAAATTCTTTATACAGAAGTCGCAGACCACTTAGCTGAGTACGCTACTCTCAAGGCGATAGGTTACACGCAAAACTATTTATTGACGGTCATTCTTCAAGAAGCTTTATTACTAGCAGTTTTAGGCTATTTTCCTGGAATAGTTTTTGCCTTATTTATGTATGATAGTGCCAGAAATGCAACACTTTTACCAGTTTTTATGAGTTTTGAACGAGCTACAATGGTATTGATTTTGACTATGCTAATGTGTATTATTTCTGGTGCGATCGCAGTTAGAAAATTACGCTCTGCCGATCCAGCAGATATCTTTTAATTAATACAATATTAATTAAAAGATATTAATAATAAGTTTGACTTATGATAAAAACTAAGCAAATTTAATTTCTGACAGCCACTACAGTTAAATTTTGGAACTACTAATTTATAACTAACAAAAATATGATGGAAAAAGAACCTGTAATCGCCATTAAAAATCTCAATCACTTCTATGGCAAAGGCTCACTGAGAAAACAGATATTATTTGATATCAACCTAGATATTTATCCAGGTGAGATTGTGATTATGACCGGGCCATCAGGTTCAGGTAAAACAACATTACTGAGCTTAATTGGTGGTTTGCGGTCTGTACAAGAAGGAAGTTTAAAATTTTTAGGTGAAGAACTTATTGGCGTCAGTCAAAGCAAATTAGTGCAGATGCGACGCAACATTGGTTATATTTTCCAAGCTCACAATTTGCTAGGGTTCTTGACAGCCAAGCAAAATGTGCAAATGGCAGTGGAATTGAACGATAATATTTCTCAAACAGAAGCAGTGGCTAAATCAAAAGCTATGCTGGGGTCTGTTGGTCTAGAAGAACGAGTTGATTACTACCCAGACAATCTTTCTGGTGGACAAAAACAAAGAATTGCGATCGCTCGCGCCTTAGTGAACCGTCCTCCTTTGGTACTAGCAGACGAACCAACAGCAGCATTAGACAAACAATCAGGACGCGATGTTGTAGAAATAATGCAGAGTCTAGCCAAAAATCAGGGAACTACTATCTTATTGGTGACACACGACAACCGGATTTTAGACATAGCCGATCGCATTGTCGAAATGGAAGATGGTCTTTTAACCCGTAATTCCCCCAATACAGTTATTCAGTCATGATTTTTAGTCATTTGTCCTTTGTGAATGACCAATAATATCATGTCTGTTTAAACACTTATAATATTTGTAGGTTGGGTTGAAAAACCCAACATTTGATCCTTGTTTATGTTGGGTTTCACTGGTGTTCAACCCAACCTACATTGATAGATTTTATTACAAGTAATAACCTGAACTTGATATGACCAATGACCAATGACAACCATAATTTATTGTCTAGCCGAGCCTGATTTTTTAATTCCAGATGACTTTGGTGGAGTTGGAGTATTTGGTTGGCGACTGGTACGAAAAGTTACATTCACCCCTTCATTCGATTGTTCCAGCACAAGTAGAGGCGTAGGTTTAGCCTTTTGATCCCAATGCATAGTAGCAATCCGACCTTGAATTATTGGTTGCCAACTATCTTCGTCTTCTATGGGGCTTAAATAAGTTTCTATACAATCAATAATTTGACTAATAGTCGCAGAAGTTGCTTGCGTCGGTAACTTCATTAACTTGATTTGAATCCGAAACAGCACCCGTTTAGCAGAATTCCCTGGACTACCAGTTTCATACTCGACATCAAAAATTTCATCTACTTGCCGTCCAGCACTATTAGCGATTCCAACTGATCCTTGTTGGGCTTGACTTGGACGCAGGGCTTGAGAAATTTTTTCTTTGATCTGAATCTTTATTTGATTAAGAATTGCAAAGTGAAACACCTCCTCTGACATCCGCATCCGCAGATAATCCAGGTTAAAATCCCGTGAGTTCACCAAATCGGGATTAGTTTCCATTTTGCGAATTGTTTCCAGCGCCAGCTTAAACTTTTTCTCTAGTTCTCGCGCGCGGAAGTGTTCAAACTTAAGTTTTTTCTCCAGCCTATCCTTCTGGAGTTTAATATATACAATCAAAGCAATCACCACTAAAGCCAGTCCTCCAGAAGTTACCAACAGTAATGGTGGTATTTGAGGATTACTTGCTGGCACTTCCTGGGATGCCTTTTTAGTAGTCTTTTTCCCAGAGGATTGGGCAAGAAACATTGAAGTGGACATGGTGGGAAACTGAAAAACTTGACTCCTGATGTTTAGGATGCCCAAATCTTCAGGGTCATCTTGCTGTATGATTAATATTTTTTACAGCCTTTTACAAACCGTATATGTCCAGAGATTTGAGCCTCCCTCCCCTATCAGAGGTTTCATCTATTTGCCTGAGCAATATTCGTCTGATAGCCACAGATATGGATGGCACCCTGACTAGACGAGGAAAATTTACTCCCGCACTGCTGCAAGCTTTAGAGGATTTAGCCGCAGCTGACATTAAAGTGCTAATTGTCACCGGACGTTCGGCTGGGTGGGTAAGTGGATTGAGTAGCTTGATGCCAGTAGCAGGTGCAATGGCAGAAAATGGCGGTTTGTACTTTCCACCGGGGAACCATAAACCAGTAGTTTTAACACCCATTCCCGATTTAGTTAAACATCGCCAGCAGTTAGCTACAACTTTTGAGAATTTACGAACTAAATTTCCCCAAATCCAAGAATCTGCTGATAATCGCTTTCGCATCACCGACTGGACTTTTGATGTAGCTGGTTTGCTTCAAGATGAACTACAAACCCTAGATAGTCTTTGTCAACATATGGGTTGGGGATTTACCTATAGCAATGTGCAGTGTCACATTAAACCCCAAGGACAAGATAAAGCTGTGGGATTGTTGCAAGTATTGCGCGAATATTTGCCCCAGTACTCATCAGAACAAATTGTCACTGTTGGCGATAGTCCCAATGATGAAAGTTTATTTGATCAGCGTTATTTTCCTATTTCTGTAGGCGTGGCAAACGTGCTGGAATATATAAATCAGTTGAAATATCACCCTGCTTATATTACTAGCGCTGCTGAAGGCGAAGGATTTTGTGAGTTATCTAGTTATATTTTGAAAAGCTTGCACATCTCAAGCTAGGAAGAACTAGAGTTGTTCTACAATAATTTTGTAGCGCTGATTTTACAACCATGACGGCTACTTTACCTGTTAGTGTCGAATCAGAAATATTTTACCCCAGTGCTGATGGTCAACCAGTGGCAGAAACCTACGACCACCTTTATGCCTTACTAACTACCTTAGAAGTCCTGAAACAGTATTTGGCAAATCGTCAGGCAACAGTATTAGGAAATCAATTCCTTTACTATGCACAGGGCTTTCCTAAGTTGCGGGTAGCCCCAGATGTGATGGTGATTTTTGATGTTGCACCTGGCGGTCGGGACAACTATAAAATCTGGGAAGAAGGTCAAGTACCCACAGTTATTTTTGAAATGACATCTTTTGGGACTAAGGGACAAGACGAAATCTTCAAAAAGACCCTCTATGAGCAGTTGGGTGTCAAGGAATACTGGCTATTTGATCCTAAAGGCGAGTGGGTGGAACAACAGCTACGTGGTTATCGTCTGCGGGGAGAAATCTACGAACCTATAGAAGATGGACGCAGTGAACCATTACTACTGCGTTTGGTGATTGAGGGAAGGCTAATTGGGTTTTATCGAGAAGATACTGGGGAAAAATTACTCATCCCTAATGAACTGGCAGAGGCTTTGGGGCAGGAAGTTTTAGCAAGGCAGCAGGCAGAAGAACTGGTAGAACAAGAACGCCAACGAGCAGAACAAGAACGCCAACGAGCAGAACAGGAACGCCAACGAGCAGAACAAGCAGAATTGCAGATAGAACAGTTAAAGGCAAGGTTGCGATCGCTCAATGTAGACCCCGATACTATTCAGTAACGGGTGCGGCTTTTTTGAAAAGACTAATTTTATTTTGGTATAAAGTTCAAAAACAGAATTATATATTTTCTGTGAGTAAAGTATCACTACAAAGGAGTTTCTAAAAACCACTCATAACCAGCTTTAAACTGAGATTTACCATCTTGTTCAATTATGCTGCCATGCGCCATGATTACTCGTTCAAAATTCCAAGTGAGAAGCTGTTGAATTGACCATTTAACTTTGACTTTATCCTGAGTTGCAAATTTCTCCAATAACGATGGACGAAGTTGGTTGTAACCACCTAGAAGTTTGGCTACTAACCTTGTGCTTGGCGAACATTGATCATCAAAATGGAAAACTGTATCTGTGACAATCAAAGTCCGGCTTTTGACATGAAAAAAGACGCATTCATTGAGTGGTGAAAATCCACTAGTATCCAGTGTGTTAAAGCCTTGTACTAATAAATATTCAACCCCATCAATCAGGTGAATAGTGCGATCGCTAATAATCTGGTCGATTTGCAAATCTGGTCGTTTCCGCTCTAGACCAGATACTACCCATAGTTTGGCACGAGGATAGCACAGCTTGAAGTCAGCAACAAATAGATGATGATACAAGTTGGGGGCGACGATGTAAATAACTTCTCCCAATTGATTTAGCTCATTGATAGTTGCGTCATCTATACCAATAGGTGAGATCACCATTAATTTACCACTGGTTAGACGAATCACAGTCATCCTCGTCCCTACTTCCAAGCCAAAATATTTTAGGGGTTGTTCAGCAACCCAAAGGTCAGTATCAATTGCTTTAAGCATTATAATTTTTGAGTTAGAACCGTCGCTGGACTATAAAAATTGCTGCACGCTGTAGTAAAGACAAGCCAGACTGCCGACGATATAAACTAGCCAAGTTCCGAAAAAACCGATCGCCCTGCCCGGTGATGGGCCATAAGTCTGTATTAATCCCCAGGCATGGGCAATCCGAGCTACTGTCAATAGAGTACCTAGCATCCACAACAGTCCGTTAAGAGCTTGCATCCACTCTAGGGCAATTAGGAACATGAGGCTAAGGGGTACGTATTCTGTAAAGTTCCCATGCGCTCGGATAGTACGCTGTAACACCCCATCTTCGATGTTTTTCGTGACAATAGATTGTTGTGTTATTTTTTCCACAAACTCTGCCCAAGTATTCGGATGATCTAAGTAATTGGGCTGTGAGGCAACCTCAGATAAAGATGCACCATGCCAAATCCGAGTACGGGTGCGTTCCATTGCCACTCGATAGGATAAACCTAGAGCAAGTAGCCCATGACAGCCGATAAAGAAGGTTGAAATAGGAATCAGAACAGGCATTGACAATCACTCGAATCGAAATCATAACTTTGAAAATACTTGCCTGCAATTGTTACTGTCTTTTCAATTCTTGCGGAATATCGAAATCTACTTTTTGAGACAATCAGGTTGAAGTATTTAACAAACAGAATTCAGGAGCCAGAATGGGCTAAACGCCCCGCTACCGCTAACAGAATTTAATTCTGTGTGAGTGGCTTATGAATAAAGGGGTTTAAGTCCCCCACCAAATTAATTCTGGATTTTGCATTCTTCTTCAAATTGCTGTTAATACTTGATTGCCTCTGCCCATGAATCTGCTAAAAGAGTTTTTGTTCAATCCCCCAGAATGTAAAATTCCTCTTGATCAGCCCCCATTGGAAGCTCTACCGCAGTGGGGACACTGGCTAGAAACACCAGAGTTGATGGTAGCAATCATTCCGCCAGGACATTTAGAACCCACATTCCGCACCTAAAAGTGGCACACAGAGAAAGCAGTAAGTAAAACAAG
>NZ_JAVRCS010000044.1:46365-50682 GCF_034530635.1 Nostoc sp. EspVER01 | reverse complement strand
TTGGAAGTCCCTTATTCCTTTTCCCTTTTCCCTTTAACCTTTTCCCCTGCCCCCCTGCTCCCCTGCTCCCCTGCTCCCCTGCTCCCCCCATCACTTAATATGATCCAGGCAGAAGAATTTGTAGAAGCTGCGCGTCATCTTGGCTTTGAGTGGTACACTGGCGTACCCTGTTCTTTTCTCACGCCTTTTATTAACTACGTCATCAATGACGTTCAACTTAAATATATCTCCGCAGCCAATGAGGGAGATGCTGTAGCGATCGCAGCTGGAGCCGCAATTGCTGGTAAACCCGCAGTAGTGATGATGCAAAACTCTGGTTTGGGAAATGCAGTTAACCCGCTAACCTCCCTCACTTACATCTTTCGGATTCCACTGCTGCTGATTTGTACTTTAAGAGGCGATCGCGTATTGCAAGATGAACCGCAACATCAATTAATGGGGCAAATCACAGAGAAATTGCTGCAAACAATGACTATACCTTGGGAATTTTTTCCCACAGATGTAGCACAAATAGAACCCGTTTTGCAAAGAGCCACAGCCTATATGCAACAAGAGCGCTGTCCTTATGCTTTAATCATGCGTAAAGGAGCGATCGCCCCCCATGCCCTCACCCGTTCTTCTATCCCCGAACGAGAAAATAGTGCTAGCGCTAATATTCAGCAAAGCTTTTTTCGGGATAACAAAGAACAACGCGTTTCTCGCAGCGAAGCATTAGCTCGGATTGTGGAACTTACCGATCCAGAAAACACTGTAATAATTGCCACCACCGGATATACGGGACGGGAACTCTTCGCCAGTAAAGACAGCGCCAATCATCTTTATATGGTCGGCTCGATGGGCTGTGCTTCCTCAATGGGATTGGGATTATCCTTAGCGCGTCCAGACCTCAAGGTAGTAGTAATTGATGGCGATGGGGCAGCATTAATGCGGATGGGTAATTTTGCGACCATCGGCACTTATGGCGGTGCTAACTTGACTCATATTCTTTTAGATAATGAAGTCCACGATTCCACAGGCGCACAAGCCACCGTTTCTGCGGGTATCTCCTTTGCCAAGATTGCCGAAGCGTGCGGTTACGGCGTGACATTAGCCGGAGATGATCCCGCCCTTTTAGATGCCTTATTTACCGCAGATGCTAACACCAGACCTAAATTTGCTCATTTAAAAATCCGTCCCGGAACTTTAGAAAAGCTACCCAGACCCAACCTCACCCCAGAAGAAGTTTTACAACGCTTTATGAACCATATTGGTTCTAACTGGCAACTCCTAACTCCTAACTCCTAACTTTGGTAATGATTTTACTAAATCCCGGCCCCGTCAATTTGAGCGATCGCGTCAGAAATGCCCTGTTGCGTCCCGATTTGTGTCACCGTGAGGTGGAATTTTCCCAACTTCAAACCAGAATCCGCGAACAGCTACTTCAAGTTTATGGTCTTGGAAGCGGCTGGGCAGCAGTTCTCCTCACCGGTTCTGGTACTGCCGCGATGGAAGCGATGATCAGCAGTTTAGTACCCACAAACGGTAAATTACTAGTAATTGAAAACGGTGTATATGGCGAACGACTATCCAAAATTGCCAAAATCCACGGCATTGATTACATCACACTTTCCCATCCTTGGGATGCCGAAATCGATATCAAGGCTTTAGTCAAGCTTTTAGATGAAAACGCCGACATCACCCACCTTGCGATCGTCCATCACGAAACTACTACCGGTCGCCTAAATAATTTGGCGGAACTTGCGCCAATTTGCCAAGAACGCCGTATCAAATTATTAGTAGATGCAGTCAGCAGCTTTGGTGCTGAAGAAATAAATTTTGCAGATTGGGGAATCACTGCTTGCGCTGCGACAGCGAATAAATGTCTGCATGGTGTCCCTGGAACGTCCTTTGTTATTCTGCGACGGGATACACTGCCTTCAGTAGACACAATCCCCCGCACCTTATATTTAGATTTAGCAACTTATTACCAGCAGCAAGAACGAGGCGGCACACCTTTTACGCAATCAGTACAGACATTTTATGCTTTAACAGAAGCTTTGCAAGAAATGGCAGAAGCAGGAGGTTGGCGTGCTAGACACAACCATTACAACCAACTTGCCAGCTTAGTTAGAGACGGGTTAGCCTCAATCGGAATTAAACCCTTACTTCCTCTTGGCAGTTCATCCGTTGTCTTGAATGCCTATTACTTACCAAACGGTTTCAGCTATGAAGAATTTCACGACCAACTGAAAGCACGAGATTATATAATTTATTCTGGACAGGGGAATTTAGCTCAATCAATCTTTCGAGTCTCGACAATGGGAGCGATTACCCAAGCCGACATGGAACGCTTTGTTGGCGTTGTTAAAGAAATTATTCGGTAAACTGACTTTTCACTTCAGAAACCTTCCGAAATTACTTATAACGCGATGTGCAACTTATCCCTAGAACCCCACTTCCATTCCTCTCTCCCACAGGCAGAGAGGCTTTGATTCTTGCTCCCCTTCCCTTGTAGGGAAGGGGTTGGGGGTTAGGTTTGAGAGAAAGTTGCACATGGCGATACTATAGGACTTACGCACCCTTTACGTGTTCTGGGCGTCTTGGCAGTTGGATAAATTAAGCTTTTCAGCCATTTTTGCATAAGTCCTGTACTACTTTGATTCGCCGACTTGAGCAGTTTGAATCCACCTTTTTGGCTGGGAACTCTCTCTGAGCAAACTTGTGATTTAGAGAGAGGTTTTCCAAATACCGTGAAAAGTCAGGTTGACGTTGAGATGTGCGATCGCATTTACCAGTGGGAATCATAACAAACAGATTTACTACAGTAAATAACCAATGGCATACCAAAATATTACAGGCTCCCTTTCCCCAGCAGATATTCAAGAAATTAAAGCAGCCTTTGCGACTATCCAAGCGAAGATGCCTTTTCTCGTAACCCTGAGTGTAGAAGAACGACGCAAGTTATTTAAGATGGGCGATAAAAGCCTAGCTTTCGTCAATACCAGCCTGACTGCGGCCCAGTCTAACCGAGATATTCTCCCAGCCAGCTTTGATGTCGATGAATTTGTGCGGGATTATCAATTAGCAATCACACTTACTGAGCTTTTGATTGGATTGCGACAACTGACAGAACAAGTAGATGATACCTTAATGGCAGTCGGCAGCGAAGCAATGGGCAGCAGCTTGACAGTTTATGATTACGTCAAGACTGCTGCGAAGAAAACTCCAGGGTTAAAAAGTCTTGCCGAACAGTTAGGCGATCGTTTTAAAGCTATTAAAAGTAAACCTGCTAAAGCTGCTTCTGGTTCATAGGCCAATACGGTTCGGTTAAAGGGGAAAGGGTAAGGGGGAAAGGGGAATAAAAAACCTTTAACCCTTACCCTTTAACCTTTTCCCCAAACCAATTGTTAGTTCAAAATGCTTATCCGAACCGTATTGGTTCATAGGCTTTAAACCTCGCGGGAGAGTCTTTAGGGATTTCCAACCAATAAATTATTCAATCTTGTGGGGCGGGCATCTTGCCCGCCTTTAGCTATGGGCGGGCGAGACGCCCACCCCACAAGAATTATTTGAGTCCTTTTTTATTTGAAAGTTCTTTAATACTCGCGGGAGAGTCTTTGATACTCGTGAGCGAGTGTTTGATACTCGTGCGAGAGTGTTTGATCCTCGTGGACAAGTCTTTAATACTCGTGAGCGAGTGTTTGATACTCGTGCGAGAGTGTTTGATACTCGTGAGCGAGTCTTTTATACTCGCGCGAGAGTCTTTAATACTCGCGCGAGAGTCTTTTATACTCGTGGACGAGTGTTTGATACTCGCGGGCGAGTCTTTTATACTCGTGAGCGAGTCTTTTATACCTGTAAATGCAGATCGTCTACTACTTGTTGATACCAAATTGCATTCTCAATCAGGAATTAGGAATTGCAAGGTTGTTATTATACTCATAATCTCGTGTATTCTGCCACCTTGCTCCAAACATGGTAACAACTCCCCGCCACCGCAGCAAGCCTTCTCGCTTTATCCTTTATGCTTTAGCTTTCATCCTTTCTTTTCTTTTTTGTTTGCCTTGGGTAAGCGCCAAAGAAACCCCCAAACCCAAACCCCAAGATTGGCAGATTAACGGTATAGTAGCAGCCCTTGACGACAGCTACACCAAAGTGAAGGGATATGCTTTGAACAAATTAGTTGCTTATGAGCTAAAAGACTTGAAAACCGTGGTTAAGAAACCGGAGGAAATAGCCCAGAAAGTTGCCAACATCTTCAAAGATGAAAAGGTTGACTCATCTGTTCGTCGCAGTGCGGCAGAGGCATTGAGCAACTTCGGGCAGGCGGCGGCTCAA
>NZ_JAVRCS010000044.1:0-46265 GCF_034530635.1 Nostoc sp. EspVER01 | reverse complement strand
AGGCATTGAGCAACTTCGGGCAGGCGGCGGCTCAATACATCCCTGAAATCGCCAAAATCCTCAAGGATGAAAAGGTTGACTCAAGTGTTCGTCGCAGTGCGGCAGAGGCATTGAGCAACTTCGGGCAGGCGGCGGCTCAATACATCCCTGAAATCGCCAAAATCCTCAAGGATGAAAAGGTTGACTCAAGTGTTCGTCGCAGTGCGGCAGAGGCATTGAGCAACTTCGGGCAGGCGGCGGCTCAATACATCCCTGAAATCCTCAAATTCCTCAAAGATGAAAAGGTTGACTCATATGTTCGTCGCAGTGCGGCAGAGGCATTAGCGAATATCAGAAAATTGGAGTTAAATGAGGTTGTTGTAATTCTGAATAATATTTATGAGCCTGGTAATTCAGAATACTTATATTGGCGTTTTCTAACCTATTTCCTGGGCGGTGGCACTGAGGAAGTGAAAACTTTATTGAAATGGCTCGGCTCTCATCAAGCACCTCCTGACAAACTCTCACATGATGAAGGTGTCAAAACTCTCAATCTATTTCTGCAAACTTGGAATAACAGCCAAGGACTAGAACGCTTACGCAACGACTTAGCCAAGCAAATTTCGGAAGTAGCCGCCAAGAAAAATGTTTCTTGGAAATTACAGGATATTGGTTTACTGCAAACTCACCACAGCAACCTCACAAAAGTCAACTCCACCAATGCTGATGCAGTGCAGTCAGCAATAGATAAACTGGAGGTGCGGCAGTGGTTTGTCCGTTCTGGAAAGACCATCCTGATTCACGCTGTCTTTTGGCTAGCCCTGATCTTTGCCTACCCGAAATTCCCCCAAGTCCAAGCCATCTTCTTCTGGAACCCTTGGGTACGCCGAATCTTAGGCGTCGGCTATGTCGGCTTTCTCCTCACCTGGTTTCCCCCCTTCCGCCGCAAATTATTTGAACCCTTCAAACCTTCCCTATTAGCCGATGCCGGCTTAGATAATTTTTCTGACCAATCATACTTCCCAGAATCTAAAGTCAAAGTTCCCACTTCAGGAGACATCCAGCCAATTACCGCAGCCCTACCCAGTATTCAAGGACAAATTATTTTAGAAGGAGATTCCGGCTTAGGCAAGTCGATGTTTCTCCGCCATCTGTTGAAAAATCAAGAGCGCATTGTCGTTTATCTCCCCGCCCAGAAATGTCATAAAGGCGTAATTGAAGCCATCCAAGACAAGCTACACGGCCAAGCCCAAGATGCCGGCTTCTTAAAAAACCTGATTTACAGTGGTGCAATAGATATCTGCATCGACGGACTCAACGAAGTCACCGCGGAAACACGCGCCAAAATCTGCCAGTTTGTCGAAAGCTATTTCCGGGGCAACATTATTATGACAACCCAGCCCCTAGAGTGGACACCACCTTCAACAGCCAAGATATATAAATTGCAGCCCCTTGAGCAACAACAAATTCAAGAGTTTTTGATATCCCGTCAGCCGCGACTCCCCCAAGATGCCAAAATTCAAGGTGCTGATTACGCCAAAGCCTGCACCGATTATTTAATAGAAGTCTTCCAAGAGAAACAAGCCAAAGAAGAGTTAGATGCTATCCGCCGAATTCTTTCCAATCCAATGGATCTAACAGTGGTAGCGCTGATGTTATCACAAGGCAAACACCCAAACTTATTTCGCCTGCAACAACAGCAATACAATTTAATGGCGGCAGAATACCTCAAAGAATGGAATCAAGAATTTCCCTTAAAGAAATTCTCCGCCGCCGTCTACGAAATGCGACTCAATGACAAACAAGCCTTACCCGCCGATGAATTTCACCAAGTCGCCATGTCTTTGTCAGACGAGAAATACAAAATGGTAGTCAGCCGTCAGTGGCAAGATGAAAAAGGCGAAGCCAAGAAAGAATGGTACTTCCGCCACGATAAAATCATGGATTTCTTCTTAGTGCAAAACTTTCTCGGCGAAACTGATGCCGCCGAAGGACTATTAGTTGATAGAATGGGCGATCCGCGTTTTCGTGGCGTTTATTTCTTGCTAGCAACCTTACTTGAGATAGATGCAGCCAAAAAACTGCGAGAAGAATTGATTCAATACGCCGCCGACACCAAAGACAATACGGTGAGTAATACCTTTGTGCAGTTATTGCGGACTAGATAGTGCAATACGATTGGGTTAAAGAAATTTATCTGTTAAGGCAACGTCAGTTCGACAAGCCCTTTTTTGACCTCTCCCCCAACCCCTGTTGCACACGGAGCTACGGTGTACACACAAGTGTTGGTGCAGTGTATCTATCCCGCCTCGGAATAAATTCCAAGTCTCATAACGAAAGTCCTCTAAAAGAGGACTAATATCATGTCCGCATAATTAGTTATGCTAACCACAGTCATTGCACCCCACCCCCAGCCCCTCCCCGCAAGCGGGGAGGGGAGACAAAGCGCAGCTTTGGCGGGGTGGGGTTCTTGGGGTTTAGTAAGTAATTAAGCGGACATGATATAACGCTCTTCCATCACTCTCATCAAACAATAATCGAAGCAGAAAACTAAAACTATCACCCAATCAAGGTTTGAGGCTTTATTTTTTAATAGAAATTCAAAAATCTAGCTAAAACCTGAAAACCGAAGTCTCGTAAGCCTTGCAGCGAGTACTTTTCCCAAGACTGATGGAAGAGCGATAAACTAAATTTCTTGTTTAGTCCTCTTTTAGAGGACTTTAGCTTATCAGCCCGGAACTAAAGTTCCGGGCGGGATATTTCCTCAGTGTAGGACTTTCACTTGAACAGAAATATTGGGTGGGTAGGATTTTTAGAGATGTGTGTACACTGTAGCCGACACGGAGAGGGGAGAAAACCCTAATTTCTCGTTGCTCCTCCCTTTCCCCGTGGGAGAGGGAGGTTGTCCGGGAGAGGTTCATCGAACTCACGTTAAGGCAGGCTATTCTTGAGCAGGAAAGGCAGAGGCGAGGCAAGATAGAAGCGCAATGTGAGATTTCATTTATTAATAAAGATACAGCTACGGCAAAACTTGTGCGTACACCGTAGCTTTGTAAGAGAGAGAAATAGAACAGAGGTTTTAAATATCTTTAACAAGGCATCAAAGCATCAAATCTCCCTATTACTGCCATATCTTCTTCATCTAACTCCGCCGGAATCCCACTGCGAATCAATTCCGAAAAGTCTTCATTGGGAATCATCACAGTCAACGTGTACAAGCGAGTAGAACCAGTATTTTTAATCAAATGAGTACCAGTGGGAGGCACTAATAAACTATCTCCAGCTTTGATCGTGGCACTCTTGCCATCACATATAGCGATCGCTTCTCCTTTGAGAACAAAAAACATTTCCACCGCCCACTGATGGCGATTTGGGGGTGTTTGCCCACCAACATCAAAAATTTCTATGCAGCAAGTCAAAGAAGTATTAGCATTCGTCGAATCGAAGATAATTGCTAATCGATTAGAGGCGTCGGGACTGATGCGATATACTTGGTAATCTTTGCTAGATTTGATAACCGGAATTACACAACGAGTAGCGTACATTTATTTATCCCCTCTGAGTTATCGATGGGCATGAAAATTCTTAAAATTTGAGTCTTAAATCACATAATTTTAGATTTTAGATTGTAAATTTTGGATTGAATAATTCAAAATTTAAAATTATCCCAGAGAAAGCGAATTGAAACGCGAGAACAAATCTAAAATCTAAAATTTTTGCTCAAAGAAAGAGCATTCATGCATGGGATCAATCTAAAATCTAAAATCCAAAATTGATTCACTCCTCACCATTTTGCAGCGCTGTTAAAATCTCTTGCGAGTCAGTGACAAAACCGAAGCATTGTTTGACATTATACAATGTCGCCAGCCAACAATATTCAGGAGAAGTTGTGGCGGTGCAATCTTTAACCAACACGCAGTCATATCCTAAGAAGTTGGCATCACATAAGGTAGTTAGCACACATTGATCGGCATTAACACCAGCAAAAAATAATGTTGTCCTTCCCAAATTCCGCAAGATACTATCTAATGGTGTATCCCAAAACCCACTCATGCGGTATTTATCCACACGAATATCTTCGGGTATCTGTTCTAGCTCATCTACTACTGCCGCGGCCCAACTACCTGCCATGAGTACTCTAGCACCATTGCTTGGTAGTGGATCGCCCAAACCCACACCTTCCCCTGTGGGATTATAGACGTGGCGCGAACTAGCACTAATATTGAGCAAGTCGGGACGATTTCCCCAATTTACCCAAATGACTGGAACACCAACCTCACGCAGTTCGGGAAGTAAGTTGTTCAAAGGTTTAATAGGCTGACGCGCCGGAGTTACGTCCACACCGATATGCGCTAACCAGCCATCAGGGTGACAGAAGTCGTTTTGCATATCAATGACGAGGATAGCAGTCTTTGCCAAGTCTAGGCGCAGGGTTTTAGTTTCTGTTGATAAGATAACGGGTTGTGGGGTCTTTGATGGGCGAGTGATATCTGCGATCGCATCATTCACTGTCCAGGCATTTGGCGCAACTCCCAATGTCCGTAATGGTAGATTCATAAAATTCCAGTACCCAACACCATTTTCTATTTTGTAACTTGAAATTCAAGTCAAAATACAATTACTTAATTAAGGTTAAATATGGTAAATTTCACTATCTAGAATGTTTTGATTGCCGTCAGTGATGATTATCCAAAGGTAGATATATAGATCGTCAATGGTGCAACCGTAGTCATTTTCCCCAATCTACAAGTAATTGGCACTGTGATAGATGGCAAAAGTAAGCTATTACTACCTGGCTTTTTCAACGCCCACATCCACCGATAGTGCCACTTTTACTTTGTCTGATGCTGAACGCCTTGCTGCTTGGGTGCGCCAGCATCCACTGTCTGGTTTTGAACACTGACACTTTGTTGGCAAATTAATCAATAGTTCTCTTTTCCCTCCAAGGTTAATTTTTTCCTGTTTACATTGATTGTTCCTATTAATATAAATGTGCTTAAGGTTTGGGCAGGCAATTTTGTAACAAGATATGAATGTGCGTAGGCGTAGCCCTTCGGCTGCGCTCAGGAACCACCCGTCGTAGACATCGCTAAATTCTTATTTACAGCATCAAAACTCTAGTAATTGACTACAAAACCCCAAAAAAAGGCAGATTTTGTGTATGCTCTGTGACTAAGTGCCTTAACAATACCTTTTCAGGAGTAATCATGGAACGCGCCATCTCTGCATTGGGAATCTTAGTTTTTATCGGTATATCCTACGCCTTTTCTGTTAATCGTCGTGCGGTGCGTTGGCGAATAGTGGCATGGGGTTTGGGATTGGAGTTTGTGTTTGCATTAGTGATTCTTAAAACTGCTTGGGGTTTAAATCTGTTTAAATCTCTGGGAGATATTGTCGGTCAATTTTTAGCATTTTCTGATGTTGGTGCAAAATTTGTCTTTGGAGAAAATTTTAAGGATCATTTCTTTGCTTTCCAAGTGCTGCCGACAATTATCTTTTTCTCTGCCTTCATCAGTGTGTTGTATTACTACGGCATTTTACAGCGAGTTGTAAACGTGATGGCGTGGGTAATGATGAAGACGATGAAAACATCGGGTTCTGAATCTTTATCCTGTGCAGGTAACATCTTTTTGGGGCCAACAGAATCGGCGCTGATGGTTAAACCTTATATAGCGAATATGACGCAATCGGAACTCCATGCCGTGATGACGGGTGGTTTTGCCACAATTGCAGCGGGAGTACTAGGAGCATATCTTTCCTTTGGCATCCCAGCAGAACACCTGATTGCTGCTTTCTTTATGACTGCTCCCACATCGTTGGTGGTATCAAAATTACTTTACCCAGAAACAGAAGTATCAGAGACGGCTGGCAAAGCAAAAGCGTATGTAGAAACCAATTATGTAAATGTAATTGATGCTGCTACCACCGGAGCAATTGACGGCGTGAAGCTAGCAGTTAATGTTGGGGTGATGATTATCGCCTTTTTGGGATTATTAGCTGCCCTGAATGCATTGCTGGGATGGTTGGGGGCATTTGTGGGCTTACAACAACTCTCACTACAGTGGATTTTGTCTTTTCTCATGGCTCCCGTGGCGTGGCTAATGGGCATACCTTGGGCTGATTGTCGGCAAGTTGGGGCTTTATTGGGTACAAAAACAATTTTGAATGAGTTTATTGCTTTTTTGGATTTGAAGGCACTAATTGAAAGTGGAAAAATTTCTCAACGGGCAGTAATTATTACAACTTACGCATTATGTAATTTTGCAAATATCGGTTCAATTGGCATTACCATTGGCGGCATTGCGGGGATAGCACCTAATCGCCAGCATGACTTAGCTCGTATGGGTGTAAGGTCAATGATTGGCGGATTGTTAGCGGGTTTTATCACCGCTTGTATTGCTGGGGTGTTGATTTGAAAAAGTTAGAGAGACGCGATAAATCGCCGACACCAACTGTCTTTAATTTTGAAGTAATGAGTAATGAGTAATACCCATTACTTATTACTCATTACTCATTACTCATTACTCATCTGTAGAGTAGAACTGTTGAGCGTAAAAACGGGCATACCGTCCTTCTTGAGAGAGGAGGGAAGTGTGAGTACCAGCTTCAACCACCTCTCCTTGTTCGATGACGAGAATGCAGTCAGCCCGACGAACACTGCTCAAGCGATGGGCGATAATAAACACGGTACGATTTTGCATCACTCGTTCTAGTGCTTCTTGAACTAGTGCTTCTGATTCCGAATCGAGGGCAGAGGTGGCCTCATCCAAGATGAGAATTCGCGGATCGTTGGCAACTGCTCTGGCAATAGCTAATCTTTGGCGTTGTCCTCCCGATAGGTTAACTCCACGCTCTCCCACCCAGGTATGATAACCCTGAGAAAACTGGGTGATAAAGGAGTGAGCGTTGGCAATCTTTGCCGCTTCCTGAATCGCTGCTAAATTTAATTCTTCTTGACCGTAACCGATATTTTCTGCGATCGTTCCCGAAAAAAGAGTAACGTCTTGGGGAACAATGCCAATTTGATGGCGCAAGCTAGTGAGTGTGACATCACGGATATCAAGATCGTCAACCAGAATTTGACCTCTCTGAGGGTCATAAAAACGAAGTAAAAGGTTGATTAAAGTCGATTTACCAGCTCCAGAAGAACCAACCAAGGCAATAACACCACCAGGAGAAGCGTTCAGGCAGAGATCCTTTAGCACTGGCTGATCGGGATTGTAAGCGAAATCGACATGACGATACTCTACCTTGCCCATAACTCGTGGCATTGCCTGAGCATTCGATTTTTCGCTGATACTAGGTTCCTTTGCCATCAGTTCAAAGATGCGTTCAACAGAAGCTTCGGTCTGTTTGTACTCGTTGTAATTGCTAATCAGCATATCGATTGGCTGAATCAGTATAGCCACAGCAGCTAAGAAACTGATAAACCCTTGAGCTGTCAGCTGATTCTGAGAAATCTGCCATCCTCCTAATAAAAACAGCAGTATAATACTAACTGCTTCCAAAAAACCGACAACGGGAAACTGAATGGATTTGAGTTGTAGAGCGCGATACTTAGCTTGGCGATTGATTTCTGCTTCTTTATTGAATCGCTTCACTTCATATTCTTGGGCTGCAAAAGCCTGAACAACGCGAATCCCGCTAAATACTTCAGTTAGCATCGCTGACAAATTGGAAACCTGATTTTGGCTTTGGCGAGATAGCACGAGTAATCGTTGACCAAATTCCCCGATTAACCAAGCCATTAAAGGAGCTAAAATCAAACCCGCAAGAGTAAGCGGCCAATTCAGGTAGAGCATGTAAATGGGAATTGCAATTAACTGCAACAAATTGGAAAGAAACTGATGGGATAACTTGTCCACAATTTCGCCGACGCGATCAATATCTTCAGTCAGGCGATAAGTCAAGTCTCCCGTCTGTGTGGTTTCAAAGTAATCTAATCCAAGTTTGTGCAGGTGAGCATAAACCCGCTTACGCAAGTTTAAAACCATGTTCAGGGCAGCAGCGATCATAAAGACATTCTGCCCGTATTGACAAAGCCCTCGAACCAAAAATACTAAAGTGGCTAGTCCGAGCCAGTAGGCAATCCGGTTTACATTTCCCTGGCCAAGATAAAAAGCGACCTGACCTGCTAAATAGGGCACTGCTAGGGTGAATAACACAAATCCTAAGATACAAGCCAATCCCCGAATTAACAGCGGCCATTGGGGCCAAAGATAAGGCAACAGTTGCCAGTAACTAGAGCGGACTTTCATAGGTAAGTAAGAATTCAGGAGTTAGGAGTTAGGAGTTAGGAGTTAGGAGTTAGGGACTTCCAACTAAAAAAATATCCCATCGCTGTCTAGGCAGGGGAGCATACTTCTCTACGAGAGGCTGCACTTCGACTACGCTCTGTTACCACGCCAACGACTACGCCCTTCGGCTACGCTCAGGACAAGCTCAGTAACCGGGGGGCAGGGGGCAGGGGGAGAAAGAAAAATATTATCTGAGTAAATTGGATAATTTATTTTCTGGAAGTCCCTTAAGAGGTAGGAGTTAGGAGTCAGGATTCAGAATTGAGATGCATTACGGCGTTAGCCTACCACATCATGTTACCGAACCGTGCCGACTCCTAAATTCTGACGCAATTTCTACTCAGTTTCTCCTAGAGAGTTTAGTAGAAAGCGGGCAATTCTCTCAGATGCGCCGGGTGGGCCAAATCGCTCAGGGCCATTTACTTTGCACTTAGCGAGGTAGTCTGAATCTTCTAAAGTTTCAACTACTCGTTTAGCTGCTTGCTTGAGAATCTCAGGGGTTGCTGGCTTAGTACCGATGGTTTGAGCAGAAATGCCCGACAGCCGCGTTTGCGCTTCTGCAAATTGATAGGTAAATTGAGGGCCCTCTCCGGGAATCTGGATGATAGGTTTCCCCATTGCTACAGCTAAATCCACTGCTAACCCTGCCATGCCAATGACGAGGGTAGAGTAATACAAGATATCACTGAAGGCATCTGAGTAACATCTCACTTCTACAAGCGGTGATTCTTCAGCAGAAGTTCCTGGAGGAAAATAGCTGAGTATGCCTTGATTCAGTTGCCAACCTTGACTTTTAGCAATTTCGTCTAATTGCTCCATCAAATTTGGTACTAAGGCGGCGCGAAACTGGAATCCTGACTCAGGCATCACCTTGGCGATTTCTATCACCAGTTGCAACTGCAAACTGAAATTTCGCGCGGCTTCCGGCATTCGCGATCCTGGTAAGATTGCGATCGCAGGAATATCCGGTTTCAGGTACAAGTCTTTCCCTGTGGGGACAACGCGATCTAAAGCCGGAATCCCACCAAACCTAGCCTTTGCTATACCTTGCCGTTGGAGATCGGAAGCTGTATAGGAATCTCTAGTAAAAACTGCCAGACATCGGGAAGAATTAAGGTCGTGCCACAGCAGTGGATTGATACGCAATTGCCCTTCATAGAGGGCAGAAAGACAAGAGATAAACGAAACGAAGGGACGTTTTGTTAAGTAAGCAAATGTTTGGGAGACAAAATCCCCAGTAGACATAATTAAATCGCAGTTAGGAGCATACTGCAACACCGCTTGTAATTGTCGCCACGTTAACCCAATCAATCCCGATTGAAAATCTTTGAGTATATAGAGGCGCTTCATGTAAAAGAATCCGCCAGAGGGCATTATTTGTGTGGGCCCAATAATGGGAATGTCCAAGCTGCGGTAAGCTTTTCCTTCACCCACAATTGGCATTGCCGCCATCTCAATCGAAGGACACAATTGGCGCAGGGTCTGAATAACATGAGAGGTATGGTTGTCCTCTCCGTGGCCGTTACTGATAAACAAGATTCGCTTAGAAGGCATCTTGGGGTTTGGATAGGTCTAAAATGCTTGTTTGGTGAGATTTTTAACCTACATTCGGTGAGTAGGCTAAGAGATTGATAGTATTTTTACTATAGAGAGTTTGTAATTTTATAGACAAATCTACAAAGTTACTTTTTCTGGTGTAAACCGGAATGGAATTACTGCTAATCCCTGTTTTTGCAAACGCTAATCTATCAGAGAATACAGTATTAGGAGTACAAGCGCTATGGTTCCATTAGACTTCTTGCATGAATTAAAAGCCCTCACCCTAAATCCCTCTTCCATTTTTGGGAGAGGGACTTTTAAATTAGCTCCCCTTCTCCAAAAATGGGAGAAGGGGATGTAGCAAGATCCCGTAGAGTGGGCAAATCTTGTATTTGTGCAAGAGACTTCATGAGCTGCGCTCACAAGGAACAATGAAAATGTCTTTTCCTCCTGCCTCCTGCCTTCTCCCTTGGCGCTAGCCTCTCCCTTTGGGAGAAGGGGAGACGCTAAAAGCGATCTGCCTCCTGCCTTATTTTCAAGGCAGGTCTATTGATCTGAGTTCAATTCCAATATGCAGTAATTGTTGCAACTTCCGCATTATGTAACTTCTTGGCAAATATCGGTTAAATATTCTATTTTGTTAAAATTCAAATTATTTGTAGATACTCAGGTGGCACGCGATCAACTAACCAAACACCATTAGCAGAACAATAGAAGATATAACCTGCTTGATGCATTGCCGCAGTATTTACAGCAAAAACTACTGGTTTTCCATGCCTAGCACCAACAGTTTGTGCTGTTTCTATATCCTTTGATAAATGCACATGATGTCGTAACATTTTGCAAAGTCCTGTTTGCAGAATTAACTCTACAGATTTGCGTCCCGTGCCGTGATAAAGCTCATCTGGAGGAACAACAGCTTCTAATTGTAAATCGACTTTTACACTATGTCCTTGGTTCGCACGAATCAAATTACCTGTAGAATCAAAAGAAAAGCGTTGTTTCTCGTTGAATTCAACTACCACCTGTAATTCCTGACGGGTAATCGGAAACTGATTTTTAGCACAAGCGGTAAGTAATTCATCAACAGCAACCCAACCACCGGGAGCAAGTTTAATTCCAATGGCATCCGGTGTATGTCGCAGATATTTGCTGAGATATTTGCTGATTTTGACAAGTCGAGAATCACTCATTTGATTGTGGTTAGCATATTTGTACTACACCTATAGTTTTTTGTAGCACATAATTGTTATTGATGGTTTTATTTTGTGTAAATTGACAGAATTTGCCTTCCCATCATGGCTAATGCCACTCCAGCAATCGCAATGAGTGTAACCTTGCCGCCAGGAACGAGTGGTTGATTTGTGCTATCTGAGTTTTCTTGTTCTTGACGTTGCTTCCAACTCATTAACGCCGGAATAATTCCACCTAAAACTGAAATACTAAATGTTCCAGTGTAATCTAGGGCAGTAAAAAAGATGCTGGGGTTAAGCGTTCCGAGAGTCATTGGCGGGAAAAGAACCAGGGAATAGAGGGGTAAGCGGCTAGAAAGTTGCCACTGTGCAGGTAGGAAAATATCTTTGAATAAATCCAGCAATCCGTACACAAATCCAATAAATGATGTGACGATCGCAAACTCTGAAAAAATAGATACTAGCACTCCTAACCATTGCCCCGCACTACCTCCTCGGAGAATTTGTAGTGGATCAAAAACACTTGTACTGCCAGATGTGCTATGTAGCATATCGGGACTGACGCTTCCTAAAATTACGGCATTCCACGCCAAGAACATAATTAGAGGAATCACAGAACCAATAAAGATAGACTGACGAATTTTGCGGGCATCCCCTTCGAGTTGCGTCACAACCAATGGCACAACGTTTTGGAAAAACAGCGCCACAGACATCACTGAAATGGCACTACCAAGGGCACTCCAGTTTTGAAATAATAGTTGGGCATTCTGAATATGCCTTCCTCCCAGAAATAATAGTCCTAAGAAGGAAACAATGACAATTCCAACAAAGGCGCTGTTTAATTTCTCAATAAACTTTTCTCGCCCAAGATACATAATGCCACCAAATAAGAGCGTGAAAGCCATTGTGCCCACCCACGTAGGCAATATCTGCATACCCCAGATTTTTGCCGCCGCCGCTCCTAAAATCTCTCCGCCTTCGGTGATGTATGCCACCAACAGAGCATAGTGCATGAATAAATATGCACTGCCAGCAATTCGCGCTCCTAATTTACCAAGGATATTCTCAACAACTCCCAAAAAACCTATACTTGAAAGCCCTTTTGTTCGCATCGTGTTTAAGGTAACTTCTGCAACCAATAACCCCGAAACTAAAGCGTAGAGCCAAACAGCAATTAGTCCAGATGTGGATGGCACAATACCCGATGGTAGGGTAACGGCTGGTAGAGCGAGAATCCCAGCCCCAACGGTAGTTCCTGCAATCAATGCAGTACTTCCAAATACACTACCCGGTTGATGATTGAGTTTTTTTCCATCAAATTCGAGATGAGAAAACAACCGAGTGACTTGCTCTGAATTTTTTAGAACGGTCTTTATGGGAACCATACTGAATATCCGTACCTAAACCAAACAATATTAACATATGTAAATATTATTCGTAAAAGCCCTGATGCTATTGGTTTTTCAAGCAATTTTTTTTGCTAAATAAGCGATCGCTACTTCATTATCAACACAATTTTTGGATTATAAATGTCACTTATAGCACTTTATCCCACATTCCGCAGGTGCGATTGTAAATGCTGCACTTTAGAAGCATGACAGCATCACCATTAGATATAAGAGTACAGGATACTGAATTAACGCTGAAGGCAATCCTTTCAGTTGCTCAAAGGAAGAAGCGATCGCAAATATTCTGACAGATATGATTTAAAACTGACAATTAGTTTTAACTGTATCAAGTAATGGTGAACAGCTAGAGGCAGGTTTATTCAGCTATTAAGTTAGCGATCGCATCTACTAACTCACTTGGCTCTACTGGTTTGGGAATATGCTTGTTAAATCCGGCTTTTAGTACCTGTTGAGCGTTCATTTCTCCAGCATAGGCGGTAAGTGCGATCGCTCGAATTTTTCCTCCCTGCTCTGGTGGCAGTGTTCTCAACTGTCGGATGAACATACATCCATCCACTTCTGGCATTCCAATATCGCTTAAAAGTATATCTGGCAAGGATTGGGCTAAAGTAGCTAGGGCTTCATTTGCTGATGTGACTGCTGTTACATTTGCCCCATACTGCTCCAGTAAGAAAACAATAAATTCTCGCGTATCTGTATCATCATCCACTACTAAAATTTTGACACCATTCAAATTTGAGGATGGCTCAGAATTGCTACTGTCTTGTTTAATCTCTAATTGATTTTGGATTAATGGTAGTCTCACAGTAAAAGTTGCCCCCCGATCTTCGCCCCCACTTTCTACCTGGACTGTCCCGCCATGCAGTTCGACTAAGTGACGAACGATCGCTAATCCTAACCCCAATCCACCAAATTTTCTGGTGGTGCTGCTGTTCTCTTGACGAAAATATTCAAACACGTAAGGCAGAAAATTGGGGTCGATGCCTTTACCTGTGTCGCTGACTTGAATCAGTGCTGAGTTGAAATTAGGACATGATAATAGTCGAATATCAACCCGTCTCCCCGCAGGTGTAAACTTAATCGCATTTGAAAGCAGGTTCCAAACGATTTGCTGCAATCGGTTGGAGTCTCCCAAAACTTGTCCCAAATTTGCTTCCAGGCTGATGTGCATCTCAATTGACTTAGCTTCTGCCGATAGCCGCACTGTCTCCATTGCTGCCGAAATCACAGATGTCAGATCGACTGGGTAGATATTCAAGCTGATTTTACCTTGTAAAATCCGGGAGATATCCAGTAAATCTTCAATCAGTTGAGCCTGTAACTTCGCATTTCGCTCAATAGTCTTCAACGCTTGAGGAATTGTCTTTTCATCAAGTTTTTTGGTTTGGAGTAGCTTTGACCAACCTAAAATTGGGTTGAGTGGCGATCGCAATTCATGAGAAAGTACTGCCAGAAACTCGTCTTTAATCCGGTTGGCGTTTTCTGCTGCTTTCCGGGCGGTTTGCTCTGCCTCGTATAAACGGGCACGTTCCATCGCTTGAGCGCACTGCTGTGCTAGTGCCAGCATAAAGGCTCGATCGTCTTGATTAAACTGCTGAATTTCGGTAAAAGCTAGAGACATTCCACCAATAGCTCGTCCCTCGATGATTAATGGAATCGAAATCCAAGCGCCGTAGTTGGACTGAGCGTATTCCTGAGCCAGATTTGCGTAACGAGCAATCCTTGTTTCGGTTGGCTCTTGCCAAATAGGCTGCTTAGTTCTTACTGCTTCTGCCAGTGGTGCAGATGCATTAATCGAGAATCGACGCCAGGAATCTATTATTTCTTGTTGTTCGCCACTAGTTCGGACAAGTTCTAATTCAGTGCCGCTTTGAGTCAGTAGTGCCACAAAAACAGAACTAGCTCCCAATGCTGCCATACTTTGCTCAACAATTACTTCAGCAACTTGTGTCGGAGTTAAAGATTCAGAAAGGGCAGCGGTAATTGCTTGCAGACGGGTAGTGCGAGATGCTGCGCGTAAAGCCGCCTGTTGAGATTGCTGGGCTTCTCTGTAGAGTCGGGCATTATCAACGGCTACGGCAGCACGACAAGCCAACTCCTCAGCTAACATTAGGCTTTTGGTATTGTAGCGACGACCTGAAGAAGAGACTAAAGTCATCGCTCCCAACACCCGTCCCCGAACGATCAGCGGTACACTCATGCCAGATGTCGGATTTAATTCTTGCAAGATTTTTCGGTGACTGGCGTTGTGGCTTAACCCTTGGATCTGTTCATCAGAAATCAAATGAATAATTTGTGATTTGCCCGTCCGTATTACCTTCGCAACACCTGCTGTTTGTGCCAAATCAGGGGGATAATTTTGTAACTGTTCCACCAATTCTTGTTTCTCTGGATTGGCATGGGCTGCTGCAAGCCGGCGAACTAATTGATTGTCACAAATAATATCAACTAAGCACCAATCAGCGATTTCCGGTACTGCTAAACGCGTCAAACCTGCCAGGGTTGTCTCGTAGTCCAATGATGCGGCCAAAATCCCACTAGCCTCAGCTAAGAAACGCTGCTCCTCTTCCACCTGTTTGCGCTTAGTAATATCTCGCGAAGACGCTTGCATCTCTAAAATTTCTTGAGTTTGGCGATCGCGGATAGCTCGAACAGTTGCTTCCAACCAGATATAATGTCCCTCTTGGTGACGCGCACGGTGAGTAATGGTATAAATACCTGGTAAATCAGCATTGACTGGATAATTTTTCGCAATCTGTACCAAATCGTCAGGGTGAACTAATTCATGGCTGGGATGACCGACTAATTCCTCTGGTTGATATCCCAGTACCGTGTAGCAAGCTGGTGAAACGTACAGAATAATTCCATCTACTCTAAGGCGGGAAATAATATCAGTTGAATTTTCAGCCAGCAGCCGAAAACACGCCTCACTGTCGCGCAGTTTGGCTTCAGCCTGCTTGCGTTCGGTAATATCGACGCACATTCCCACCCATTCGCGGATTTCGCCTGTTTCGTCGAGTATAGGCACACCGCGTATATTCATATAACGATATTCGCCGTCATGCCGTAGAACACGATACTCGGCAACTGCAACACTGCGTGTAGAAAACGCCTGTTGCCAAATTTCCACCATTGAGGCACGATCTTCTGGGTGCAGTGCCTCAACCCAACCCCATCCTTTATATTGTTCGGGACTTTGCCCTGTGAACCCCTGCCAAGTTGGAATATTATCAACAACATTGCCCCAAGGTGCTGCTCTCCAGACAATGGATGCGCTGGCCTCTGCCAGTGAACGGTAGCGTGCTTCACTATCGCGCAGCGCGACTTGCTGTTCGCTCAAATATTGCTGCAAATCAGTAACCTCTTGAGCTTTCAGGTTCTCAGTCATTTTAAAAGTATTTGGCTAAAAGCGACTCGCCAGGTTCTCCCATTTGCTGTAATAGTATATTTTGATTTTTCTCATGCAATATAGCAGATGCTATGGCTCTAACTGCACCCATCTAAGGTTATAGAGATTGTCAAGAAAAGGCAGGGGAGCAGAGGAGCAGGGGAGAAGTTGCAGTAAGTCTTTCCCATCTGCCCCTCTGCATTCTTGTAAGTTGGTGATTATGTATTACATCAACTATCATGCAAGCTATTTAAGCTAGTAATAGAATTGTTTAAATTCAGGGGATAACAATATGAAGGTTTGGCTTGCTTGCTTTTTGGTGCTGTTTGCCTTAGCGGAACTGTTTGACTGGTTGAAAGAATTTAATCTGCCATTACCTATCTATATTTTGGGTGGCGCTTTTTTAGCTGTTGCTTCTAACTATGATAAAATTTTTGGCTCCTATTTTACAGATTCAAGCATTGAAGCATCACTTGAACAACCTCAGTTAGATTCACTAACTCCATCTACTAATCCGATTTCTTTCCCAATTAGCAGTCCTGTTGAAGACGTTCAAACATCTCAAACAGATGGTTAGTGGTTGTCTGATTCTATGGTTGACGCTGGGCGTAAGCTTGCTTTAAAAGTAGGAATACGTCAAAGTCTCTAACTAATAAGTAAATTGCTACATTAATAGGAGTTTTAGGTTAATTAGCTTTTAACCTAGATTCCCAAAATTGACTTCTGCGCCTATAACATCTACCCAATTCAGGCTACCGCCTCAACGCCGTGATTAGTGGACTATTAGAAAAACTCCGTGTACCTTTTGTCAAAGTTCAGGATTCCCGTGAAACTTCTAAGAGCAAAAGCTGGCTGCAAATTATTTTTGTTACCAGTGTAGGAGTGACCGCCTTTATCTGGGGAGTTCGGGAACTTAGATGGTTACAGCCTTGGGAGTTAAGAGTTTATGACCAAATGTTGCGATCGCGTCCATCAGAAGCACCCGATCGGCGGATTGTGCTAGTTAAAATTACTGATAAGGATCTCAAACGCGAGAAATGGCCTCTATCAGATCGGAGAATCAATCAGCTATTAAAGAAAATAGAGTCTTATCAACCGCGAATTGTTGGTTTATATCTTTTCCGACCAGAAGACAATAATTTGGCGGCTAATCTCCAAAATCAAGATAACATTGTCACTACGTGTTTTTTCAGCAGCTTGGATAGAGATGAAATTCCCCCGCCGCCGAATGTCCCTATAGATAATGTTGGGTTTAGCGATGTGGTTGCTGATAATGAAAACGACCAAATTCTCCGCCGTACTTTATTATTTGCTAACTCTACAGACAAGAAATGTACAACATCATTTGCATTTGGTGCATTAATTGCAATTAATTATCTAGAAAAACAAGGTATTGAATACGATTTCACTAAAAAAGGAGATTTTATATTAGGTAAAACCTTATTTGGGCGTTTACAACCTAATTCTGGTGGCTACCAACATTTGGATGCACAGGGCTATCAAATATTATTAAATTACCGTCACCCCAATAGCCTCGCCAAGCAAGTAACCCTCACAGATGTTCTTAGCGATCGAGTCAACCCCAGTTTATTCAAAGACCGTTTGGTAATTATTGGCACTACAGCGGCTAATATCCCTCCAGGTGGCTTTTATACACCATACAGCGCTTTGCCAGATCAACCAGCCAGAATGCCTGCTGTGTTTATTCATGCACAAATAGCAAGTCAACTCATCAGTACAGTGTTGGATAAGCGACCCTTGATTTGGTATTGGCCAAACTGGGTGGAACTTATTTGGGTGTGGGGCTGGTCGTTATTAGGTGGTGTTTTAGCATTGCGGTGGCAAAATCCGCTGCTTTTGCTAGTGGTGGAAACGATAACTCTATTTAGCTTAGTAGTAATCTGCGTTGCTTTGTTTTTGCAAGCTGGATGGGTGCCGTTAATCCCTCCTGCTCTTGCTTTGGTGATTAGTAGTATTTGTGTGATTACTTATACTAGCTACCAAAATCAGCGGCAAACTCAGGTGATTATTCTGCAAGTTGAAAAACAACAAGAAGCGATCGCCCAATTAAATGTACTCTTAGAAGATAAAACAGCAATTCCCGACTCGTCTGTTGACTTTCCTCCCCCAGTTGATTCGCTAGAAATAAAATCAGGTGATTTGCTTTTGAGTGGACGCTACAGAATCTCTCAAACTCTCGGTGCAGGTGGATTTGGTCGGACTTATTTAGCACAGGATACTCAACGACCGGGTAATCCTACTTGTGTAGTTAAAAAGTTAATGCCAGCCCGTCAAGATGCACGATTTTTGCAAGTCGCCCGCAGATTGTTTCATAGTGAAGCTGAAATTTTAGAAACTTTGGGTAAACATCATCAGATTCCTGAACTACTTGCTTATTTTGAAGATAACCACGAATTTTATTTAATTCAACAATATATTGAGGGACATACCCTAAGCGAAGAATTACCACCCGTACAAAACGTCCAAAACGAATCATTTGTGATGGAAATGCTCAAACAAGTTTTAGAAGTCCTAGAATTTGTTCATCAGCATCGAGTGATTCATCGCGATCTCAAACCGACTAATATTATTAGATGCGCTCAGAATAATCGCTTGGTATTGATTGACTTTGGTGCTGTCAAATTGATGCAACCGCCGAGTAGTGAGCAAACAGAATTAGCCACAGTAGCCATCGGGACGCGGGGTTATGCACCTCCAGAACAATTTGCCGGTCATCCCCGTTTATGCAGTGACATTTATGCTTTAGGAATGATTGCTATTCAAGCCATAACTGGGATACCACCGCAAGAACTCTACCCACATCCAGAAACGGGGAATGTGATGTGGCGACAAACAGTGCAAGTGAGCGAAGAATTAGCGGCAATTTTAGATAAAATGGTTTGCTATCATTTTAGCGATCGCTATCAATCAGCCACCGCAGTTTTACAAGATTTGAAACGAATGTAGCTCTGGGGATTCTAAATCGTGGCTACACATTACTTTCGTCCGCTCATACAAAAAATTAATGGTTTGCAACCCGCATCTGCGGGTTTTATCTGTAATCTCAAGGGTTTCTACTTATATCAATTATTAATGCTATTCATTTTTGTCCCATATTGACCTTGTTTTTCTATAATCTGAGTCAAAATTTTGCGGCAATGACAGTCACTTCCACATTGATTTAATATGTCTTGTGCAGCAATGTTGCTAGAACCTAAAGCCAAAGATATTTTTCCAGTACAAGTAAGCTTAAAATAGTCTCTTAAATTGCCTTGAGGAGGCAATTCGTTAATTTGATAATTTGTTAAAGATTCAATAAAGCCTAATACTCGTAAATGTCTCAATCGTTGCTCACAGGATTGTTCTTTTTTGTATGGAAACTGTCTTTGATCTTTTTCAGCATTAAATAAGTTTTCCAGAGTTGTTCGCTCTCCATCGTCTAGCAAAGAGTCAAAAAACTTTCTTTGGTTTTCATCATTTTCTATTAAAGTTCCTAATAAGGCTAAAGCTTTTGACTCCTTTTGATTAGCCTCTATATTAGCTTTGATTTTACTATGTACTAGGTTAAGTTCTACTCCATTGCTACCAAACTGAAATTTTTCTATTCTTTCAAGAACTGAAGAGTTTAACAATAATATAATTGTTAGAAGTCCTACTTCTGTTGTCTCTAATCTCCTGTTTTTATCAACTCCTTTAAATGGAATAAACACTAAGTAACCTAAAACCACGATACTTACGATCATCCTAGAGGCTAATGCCCATTTTTTAGCTAAGTTTCTGAGGTTGGGCTGAAAAGAATTTTTAATGTTTTCAACTATTTTCTGACTCATACTACATTGTTAGATAAATATAATTAACTTTTCTTTGATAGAAAGTAATTGCTGATAAGTAGGTTTAAAAAATAAATAGCTAGTTACATCGAAAAATAACATAGCTTTTGACCCTGTTATTATCTCTGGAATATTTGAAGATATTTACCTCAAATTATTGTAGAACTGATAACAGTTGACTTTTCACGGTATCTGGAAAACCTCTCTTCTATTTCTCTCTCCTCAAAGGAGAGACTTTGAATTTTCCTCCTTTTTGTGTCGGAAGGGAGTTAGGTTTTTCCAAATGACCTAAACCACAATGAGCAAAAAACTAACACTTATGTCTACATTCTGAATCTATAGTTTTTCGGATACGTTCCCAAATTTCTGATTAACTGCTCAGTTAAAAATATTCGTAGGTTGGAGCATAAACGTTATTCGACAAACCCTGCAAAATGTTGGGTTTTGTTTCTCAACAAACGCATAGCGCAGGTATCGAACCGATAGCGAATACCTGATTAACTGCGTTTCCTGGTTTTCAGCAAAAAAAAATCGCCCCCTGAATTCAGGAAGCGCATCACCAAGGTGGTGTAGAGACGCGAAGTTCCGCGTCTCTTGTTTTAACTAGCAACGTATTCTTTGACATTGGCACGACGGCGACGCAGATGAGCCAAAGCTTGATGCTCTAACTGGCGGACACGTTCGCGGCTGAGATTCAATCTCTCACCGACTTTCGCCAATGACATTTCATTACCATCTTCTAAACCAAAGCGTAAAGCTACAACTTCTCGCTGTTGCGGGGTTAGTTCTGCTAGCAGATTGTTCAAGTCTTGGCGTAAGAATTCCTGGTTGGTGTAATACTCTGGTGATGGACCATCATCTTCGAGCATTTCTTGCAACTCAGTATCCTGGTTTTCACCAACTCGCACATCCAAAGAGACTGGTTGACGAGCCATATTCAGGTACTCGCGAATCTGAGCAGGTTCTAGTTCTAGTGCTTTGGCAATTTCGGCTGGAGTCGGCGATCGCCCCAAACTTTGAGCCAACTCGCGCTGTACTTTTTTGATTTTGTTCAGCTTCTCGGTAATGTGAATCGGTAAGCGGATGGTACGTCCTTGTTGAGCGATCGCCCGAGTAATTGCTTGGCGAATCCACCAGTAAGCATAAGTCGAGAACTTATAACCCCTCATTGGGTCAAATTTCTCCACACCCCGCTCTAATCCCAGTGTTCCTTCCTGGATTAAATCCAGAAACTCCATATTTCGCTTTTGATATTTTTTAGCAATAGCAACAACCAAGCGTAAATTCGCTTCGATCATTTTTTGCTTTGCCCGCTTACCTTGCGCTACTGTTTGTTGCACATCGGTTTCCGATTGTTTAACGTGATCGGCCCACTCTGAAATATCCGGTTCGCGTTGCAACTTCTTCGCCAAAGCTTCCTTGGCGTCGATCAGCGTCATCATTTGTTGCACTTGCTTCCCAAAGACAATTTCTTGTTCGCGGGTTAGCAGTGGTACACGACCAATTTCTCGCAGATAGGTTCGCACCATATCAGCCGTGAATTTGGTGTTGAGATTTTCGGTTTGGGTATTGACAGTAGGCATTGGTGCGATGTCCTCTACTTCGTAAAGATAATGTATGTTTTATTACTAAAATGGAGGGAAAAAAGTAGTACATCTATCACGAAATGTCGGGAGCTACCAAAAGCAATTAGTTAATTGATACAGCCGTTGTTAAGACGGTAAGCCCCCAATGATAGGTTCCCCTACCTTCCCTAAATTTTCAATCTTTTATAAGCACGCTGGTTATTTTTGAGAATTCTTCTCTTGGACAGTTACTAACACCGAGCGGTAAATCCGAAGTCGGTATGAGTTCCACTTAACTTATGATACGATAAATCAGGCAAATAGTAAACTATCTTTAGATAAAACCTATCATTATAAATCAAAAGCAGCAGTTATAGAAAAAAATTTAAACTTCCTTGAAATTACTGACTACATCTATAGTGACGCCAAAAACCCCTCTTCTGTTGCCAAAAACTAGCCAGATAACCGAACTTAATTTGCTGTGACAATGGAGGGATGTCACGAATTGGTCATTTGTCATTGGTCACTTGTACAGAGTTTCGACTGCGCGGTAATCGAGCGAAGTCGAGATTCAACTACCGCGTAGTCGTAAAGCCTGCGGCATAGCTTCGCTTCGGGCGTAGCCTCTCGTAGAGAAGTATTGGTCATTTGTACTGAGCGACTCGTGCCGAGCATCTCGACTTCGCTCGATGGAGCCGGAACCGAAGTAAGTCGTAAAGCCTGCGGCATAGCTTCGCTTCGGGCGCAATGTCTGTCTCCGAAACACTGTTCGCGTTCGTAGAGAAGTATTGGTCATTTGCAAAAGACAAAGGACAACTGACAATCTAAAATCCCAGATCAGCTTTGGCTAGTTCCGCAGCGGCGAATACTTCTGCGTCAGGTTTTTCTTCCCAGGCTGGCTCACCAATTTCTGCGTAAAAAGTTGCGTCGTAAGGACGGGTACGTACTACTACTGGCATGGGAACGGCGTGACCCAAAATTAAGGCTTGTTGCTTCGAGTCTAGCTTTGCCAATACCGATCGCAGTCCGCTACCACCAGATACACCTGTAAAAATCGCGTCAATGTCTTTTTCATCATTCAACAAAGCAGTAATACGAGTCCCAATTTGGGACATAACTTCATTATCTATGCCTGATGGACGTTGATCAACTACCAAAAGTGTGACAAAATACTTTCGCAGTTCGCGGGCAATAGTCCCAAAGATAGTACTTTGGACGATAGCCGGGTCAAGGAAACGGTGCGCCTCTTCAATGGTAATCATCAATGGGGTCGGGCGATCGCTAGGATTTTTGCTTTGCAGAAATTTGTCTGCTTTTTTGACGTAATGCTCGTGGATACGTCGGGTGATCATGTTTGTCACCAACATATAAGAGAGCATATTAGACTGGGAACCAAATTCTATCACAACATTCTTCCCAGATTCCAGGCATTGCACAATTTTACTAATATAATTCTGGGGGCAAACTGCTCGCATATACTTCAAGCTATCCATCCGCAAGAGTTTGCGCTGCAATGCCATAATCGAGCCTTTGTGTCCGCGCTTCTCGTCGCAGAACATCTCGATTTCTTCGTTGGTCATATTCAACAACTGGACAATCCAAGACTTGCCAAATTCGCTATACAGAATATTGGCGTTATCTAAGGCTGCGTCAGAGAGTCCTAAATCTCGGCTACATAACTTAATATCTTCAACTTCTATTTGCTCATAGCTCAAATAAAGTTCTTGGGCATCACGCACACCCCGACGCTTTGTCGATTCCGGGTCGAGGGTGTAAACTTCTACCTTACTAGGAAAAAGTTGCTTTAAGCCTTTAACGGTATTAACGTTCTTACCTTCTGCAACGGCTTCCCAGCCATACTCGGAGTGCATATCAAAAATCAAGTTAACTGCTGCATTTTTACGGATAACGCCAGCTAAAAGTAACCGCGTTAGAAAAGATTTACCAGTACCCGATTTCCCAAAAACCCCATTACTCCGTTCTACAAAGCGATTCAAATCGATACAAACTGGCACATCCATATCCAAAGGTTTGCCGATGGAAAAGTTGCGCCTTTGGGGGTCATCTTCCCAACCAAATACCCGGCGAAAATCGTCAACACTGGCTTCGTAAACTTGACTAAAGTGACTAGGAATAGTTTTAACAGGCAACAATTCTATTGTCGTGCTGGTTTGGGGCACAAATGAAGCCAAACCCGTCACCGATGGGAGGAAAGGATTGGCCGATTTGCCATTTGTTGGGGAGAAAGATTCTTCCGCTTCGGGAGTGAACATCAACATCGGCGCGAGGTTGATAGTACCGTAAGTACCACTTCCGGCTAAAACATCTCGTAAAAAAGTGTCTTCCCAACTGGGGGGATTAGCAATAATTCGGGCATTAGCAGCTCCCAATGCTACATCTGTCAGCATACAAAAAAAACGCGATCGCATCCCTTGCACAACAAGAAATTTACCCACCCGCATATCTTCTACAGAAATGTCAGGATGCAATCGTACTTCTAAACCTTCAGTTAAAGAACCTTGAATGACCGAACCTAATGGCTGTGCCGAATTCATCTGATTAGTCATTTGTCATTTGTCATTTGTCATTGGTCATTGGTCACTTGTACTGAGCGTAGTCGTTGGCGCAGCCTCTCGTAGAGAAGTATTGGTCATTGGTTACTTGTACTGAGTTTCGACTGCGCTCAACTACCGCATAGTCGAAGTATTGGTCATTTGTTTTTCTTCTCCATCCCCTATGCCCTATGCCCAATTCCCCATGCCCAATTATCTAATCAATCTGAATCGAGGTTGGCGCACTTCCTGTTGATGGAGTGGTACTAATTAACGGTTTGCGGAATTGGGCATAAAGGCGATCGCGCCAGGTGAAGAATGGTTCATAATCTATATTCTCGGCAAAGATTGGCAATCCTTTACCTCTAATAGAAGCTGGTAAATCCAGATAGGGACCAGAGGGGAACTTGAGCAATATCGATAAGCCAGCCACCGCTAAGTCAGCTAAAGTCGGCTCATCTCCTGTTAAATAAGGACTATCTGCCAATAATAACGTTAAGGCTTCCAAGTCTTGTTTTAAAGATGCGATCGCTGACTGTATCACATCTGGGCTGTAACCTACGCCAAAACCCAACACTGACAGTAAGTCACTAGGTACTCCTTGAACCAGACTTTTAAATATATCTGGTGTTGAGGTGGGTAATAAAGATTTACGGAAATTTTGGTCTTGACTTACAGCTGCAAATAGTGCTTTGCGACCTTTGATGCCTATGGACTCATCCGCCCATTCTTCTATTAATAAAGTTAAACCCCGTTGTTTAGGATCTTGCGGTATTATGGGGCGATCGGGATACTCTAAGTCTAAATACTTAGCTATTTCCGTAGAATCCGCAATATATTTATTACGATCCTTTAATACAGGCACTTGTCTTTGACCAGTCAGCCGGAACAGTTCTACCTGTCCAATCCCAGGTGTAACCTCTATTTTGCGGTAATCTAGTCCTTTGAAATCTAGAATTAGGCGCACTTTCTCTGAGTATTGAGAGAGTTCCCATTGGTATAATTCCAGCATGTGTTCTATCTCTTGTAACTGGTCAACTTATTAACTTTACAATTGTATCTTTAGTTTAAGTAATTTTTATTGGTATTAGTTGGTTAGCTGTCTATTTAATTGACATTAAGGTTTAACCGATGCCTGATTTTTGGCAAAATTATCGATTTAAAAAAATATTGTTTTCTGATTGATTACAATATTAAATAATTAAGTAATTTCATTCAGCATATAAATAAACTCAACCCCTCATTCGTGGGTCTTCAACAGTTACTTCAATTTTTGTCAGCGTTAGCCTACGTTAAAATATTTCGGTAATTCATTTCTGTGTTTTTGCTGAATAATCAATGGTTAATTTGGAAATATAGCTTTTTTCCCTATGTAATTCAGGATTTATGAATCAACTATTAATTTACGTACAAATTTATATATAAATTGTCTTTATAAGTATAATTTTGCTCCTGAGCTAATTGTCACTCCTAGCTTGTAGAGGTGAGATTTTCACACTTTCTGAGAATTTACGTTACACGAGTGGGATTTTTAAATTTGCGTGTGATCAAGAAAATTTGCTCAATTTACATTAAATATATGGTAGATATATTTCATACCTGATCAGCGTGAATCGAGGTAAAATATTTTACCTCGCTAGCGCAAAGTCTTCTAGATAAAAATCTTACTTCCCTCTTGAGTTAGATTTTGTGCATAGCAAAATGTTATAAATCTTTATGTAATGTGTGGACAACAAGAAAAACAAAATTTATGAAGACAAATTACAGCAAATTTCTGACCACGTTGGCAGGCATAGTAGGATTTACTAGTTTCAGCGTCCTCATTACTTTACCATCTGATGCGAAAGAGGTACTAAATCCTAACCCCAGTATTTTCAACGAAGCTCCCTATAACCAAGGTCAACGCCTTCAAGCAAACAATCAATACACACCTGCTGAAGCCGTTTCCCAAATAGAAAAGGGCAATACCAAACGCAAACTAGTAGCACAGAAAAGTGGTGCAACCCTAAATCCCAAACCAAGTATTTTCAACGAGCCTCCCTATAACCGTGGTGGTGGTAGTGTTACACCTAGTGAACCTACACCCGTCACCCCAGGTACTCCACCCACTGAGACACCGACCATAACTCCACCAGCACCAGGGGCAACCAGCAATCAAGGCAAAAACTTGTTAGCCTTGGCAGAGTCAAACGCTTCCTTTACCACCTTGACCAAGGCTTTGAAAGCAGCAGGATTAACCGGAGCTTTACAAGGCAAAGATAACTTAACTATTTTCGCACCCACTGATGCAGCTTTTGCTAAGTTGCCAGCAGATGCTTTGCAAGAATTGTTAAAGCCAGATAATAAAGAAGTATTGCTCAAGATTTTAACTTACCATGTGGTGGCTGGTAAGGTATTGTCCACTGATTTAAAGTCTGGCGAAGTTAAAAGCCTCGAAGGTGGCGTAATCAACGTTAAAGTCGATCCTGCTACCGGCGTAACTGTTAATGATGCTAAAGTGACACAGGCAGATATCACAGGTAGTAACGGCGTAATCCACGCAATCGATCAGGTGATTTTACCTCCTGACTTGTAGTTGTAAGGTCTCAGCACAACTGGCAACATAACTAGATTGGCATAAAGTATTAATACGTTAAAATTCCGTTCAGATGTTAGTTTTGGACGGTTTTTTTGTTTGCAGTTAGTTTTTGATCTTTATCTTGCATTTCTAAAAGTTCAGGAATAGTAACAAACTTATAGCCCTGTTTCCGAAAGTTGGCAATAATTTCTGGTAAAGCTTGCACAGTTTTAGAGCGATTACCACCACCATCATGCATTAGCACAATTCCACCTGGCTTGGCTCTCCTAAACACATTATTAATTAATTTTGGTACAGCAGGACGTGAGTAGTCTACAGAGTCAGATGACCAGCGAATGATGGCATATTTGCTATTTCTAGCGTAACTAGCCACCCCATTGTGCATGATTCCCCCTGGTGGTCGAAATAAATTTGTTTTAATCCCTGTCACTTGATAAATCAAGTCTGCTGTGTGGTCAATTTCATATGCAGCTGCTTGTGGATTTAAGAATTGATACCAATGATGCCAAGTGTGATTACCAATTACGTGACCCTCAGCAATCTCCCGCTTTACTAAGCCTGGATAATTCTTCACGTTTTGCCCAATCAGAAAAAATGTCCCTTTAATCTGATTTTTTTTGAGAATATCTAGTACTTGCCCGGTACTTTCAGGCCATGGCCCATCATCAAAGGTGAGCGCAATTACTTTCTGTTCGGGAGTCAATTTTGCCGCATCAACTATTGCTCCTTGAAAACGCTGTGGCACAGTATATGAAAAACCTTTTGTTTGTACTTGCTGCTGCCAACTTCTAAGCATCGTCGCTTTTAGTTCTTCAATCTGCTGCTGAATTCCAACTTTGCTTGGTTGATTGTTTACATTTATATTCTCTGTACTTTGAGCATTAGAGGAGCTTGACTTAATAAGCATCATCGTGCTTACACTCACACTCCCACTCAAGACAAGCAACGTAACTAATATTTTTTGCAGACCAAAAAATGACTTATTGTCGTCCACTTCATAGCTCCTTCCATGTCGAACCGTCTTTTTTTCACAATACTTATGGCAGCTTTTTCTACTCTGTAAGCCTTGCCATACAAGCTACAGTTATGACTGGTATATTTTTTTTAAGTTAGCTCCAACCCTGACTCTGAAAAAATACCTTATATAAGTTTTGCAACGGAAATCCAAACAAGAGCCACAAAACTTGACACTTCTTATTTGCCAGGGACTTAGCCCCCTATAATTTATTAATCCTGCCTCATTAACTATGAATCTTAATGTAGGCTAAATATTGCATATTCTCTTGACGAAGCCATTGCGAAATGATGACGAAGATGTGACCTTTATTGAGTAATGACGGTAGAGAGCAGACCTGTTAAAAAATTTCTTCGATCCCCAGCAGCGTCAGAGGATTGAACACCATTAACTGCTGAAAATTCTGCAAATAATGCTTTAGAGTGAGTCTGAAAATTCCGCACCCTTGTTTCTGTCTCAAAAAAGGGACTTCCTATAAATCATCCATTTTGTGGGGCAAGATACCCACCCCACAGAAGTTAACAGGATATTTTTATTTGGAAATCCCTTACCCTTAAAAGGTTACAGACTAGACATTACATCCCGTGCAACTGCTAAAGTCTGCTCAATGTCTTCTTCAGTGTGAGCAAAAGACGTAAACCCAGCTTCAAATTGAGAAGGTGCTAAGTAAACACCGCGCTCTAACATCCCGCGATGGAAGCGTCCGAATTTGGCTGTATCAGACTTTTTCGCATCTTCGTAGTTATGAACTGGGCCGGCGGTAAAGAATAAGCCGAACATGGCGCTGATTTGACCACCGCAAGCTGCATGACCACTTTCTTTGGCAATTTGCAGCAAACCATCTGCTAGCTTTTTAGTAATCCGCTCAAGAGACTCGTAAGTACCTGGCTTTTGCAGCAATTCTAAAGTCTTAATACCAGCAGTCATCGCTAAAGGATTACCAGAAAGAGTCCCAGCTTGATATACGGGGCCGGCGGGCGCAACCATTGACATAATATCTCGACGACCACCATAAGCCCCTACTGGCAAACCACCACCAATCACCTTACCCAAAGTTGTTAAATCGGGAGTGACGCCAAATTTTTCTTGAGCGCCACCGTAAGCAATGCGGAAGCCTGTCATCACTTCGTCAAATACCAACAACGCTCCATACTCGTGAGTTAGTTCTCGTAAACCTTCTAGAAAGCCAGCGTCAGGTGCGATAAATCCAGCATTGCCGACGACTGGCTCAAGAATTACACCGGCAATCTCGTCACGGTTTTCTTCAAATAAAGCTCTGACTGCTTCTAGGTCATTGAAAGGTGCAGTTAGAGTAGTGCTAGTTGCTAATTTAGGTACTCCCGGTGAGTCTGGCAAACCAAGTGTAGCAACACCAGAACCCGCCTTTACTAGAAACGCATCGGCGTGTCCGTGGTAGCAACCTTCAAACTTGATGATTTTCTCCCGGTTGGTAAAAGCCCGCATCAGTCGCAAAACTCCCATACAGGCTTCAGTTCCAGAGTTAACAAATCTGACCATTTCGATACTAGGAACGGCATCAATGACCATTTCTGCCAAAACATTTTCTAGGACTGAGGGAGCGCCAAAACTGGTGCCTTTTTCTAAAGCTTCATGCAACGCTGCAATGACTTCTGGATGAGCATGACCACAAATAGCTGGGCCCCAAGTGCCTACATAGTCTATGTATTTATTGCCATCTACATCCCAAATATAAGCGCCTTTGACACGATCAAAAACGATGGGTTGTCCGCCCACAGATTTAAAGGCACGAACTGGAGAACTGACTCCTCCGGGCATGAGATTTTGAGCAGCGGCGAAGACTTCTTGTGATTTTGTTGTTTTAATTGTGGTATTTACCAAAGTTCTCTCCTAACAGTGGGCAATAAAAAGCTCTATCTTAGGATAGGGTCAAACACTGCTTAGAATTTCTATCCTATAAAATTAGCGGAACCAAAAAAATAACATTATGTTATGCAAGTCCAATTGAAGACTTGACTTTAGATATTTAATTCAAAAAAACATACCAGCTGCCCTATTTTGAATGGTATCGTGAATCCATAAATTATTCTCATGAGAGCAAACTAGCTGGTATGTCTTCTAACGATTCGCGATCGCTGCATTACACTATCCCGGTTGAGAAAATTCGCTACGATGAACGGGGTCTAGTGCCTGCAATTGTCCAAGACTATCTAGATGGTACTGTCCTGATGATGGCGTGGATGAATCAGGAGTCGTTACAAAAAACTTTAGAAACTGAAGAAACTTGGTTTTGGAGTCGTTCCCGGCAAGAATTGTGGCACAAGGGAGCGACTTCTGGGCATATCCAAAAAGTACAAAGTATCCGTTATGACTGTGATAGTGATGCCCTGCTCATTGGCGTAGAACAATTAGGAGATGTTGCCTGCCATACTGGAGAGCGCAGTTGCTTTCACCAAATAGAAGGAAAAATTGCTGCACCTCCAGGAGATACATTGTCGCAATTGTTTCAAATAATATGCGATCGCCGCGACAATCCTACTGAAAGTTCTTATACCTGTAAACTATTCGCAGGTGGCGATAACAAAATTTTGAAAAAGATTGGTGAGGAAACTGCTGAGGTGGTAATGGCTTTTAAGGATAATGAAGAAGATGCGATCGCAGGTGAAGTGGCTGATTTGCTATATCATACTTTGGTCGCCCTAGCTCACCATCAAGTGGATTTAAAATCGGTATATCGCAAACTCCAAGAACGTCGTCAATAAAGAATGTAGACAAATGAATGAGCGAGTAGGGGAATGTGTAGATAAACAACTTTTTCCCCAACTCTGTCAGTCTCTAAAATTAAACAAGCGTGCCCTTTGTTATTGGCTATGGCAGGTTAACTTAAGCGTGTACCTAAAGGTTGAACCTCTCTGGCTAAACCAATATGTGCCAATGACAATGAGATATGGTTAAACTTTACTCCAACCAAAGCCCACTGAAGTTCAAGTGTCCCCATCCAGAAACGCGCCCGGTCGATGACATCTGGTAACATCGGATAGTCGCTTTCCATACGCCGCACAATACTTTCACCGTAATTACCGAGTTGCACTGCAATATCACAAGCTGCATCTCCCAAACCAGCTGTACCAAAATCAATCAGACCGCTGATGCTTTCTGAAATCGGGTCAAATAGAATGTGATACACTGGCTTGTCGCCATCTATCAGTACGGGTGTGTAGTTGAGGTCAAGTTCACCTGTAATTACGGGCGTAAAAAGTTCATGTATCCAAGTTTGCTGATGACGCCATAAGTGAGGAAAGAGAGTTTCCTGAACTTGCTCATACAGCTGCAACCAATCTTCATGAGAACGTTCTGCACCAGATGAAGATACCTCAGCATTAACTAAAACTTCATAGGGGATGCTGTGTAATTGCTGATGAAATCTGGCTAGTTGGGAGATGATACACGCTTGCGATGCTTCACTCAGCTTTAGCAAGGTGTTACGAGATAGCGGTTCACCTTTAATAAATCTGTAGCTAGCAAAGCCTTCTTCCAGGTGTTCAAAGTGCGGAACTCGCAGTTCAACATACTTTTGCACCACTTCCAACACCTTAGATTCATGGGAAAGTACCTGTTTTCCCCAATCATCTTTGGCAAAGCGACATACAAGCTCATGATTAACAATCACCACATCGTTAACCATTCCATCTTGATTAAAGTCAAGATGCTTAACAGAGATATTGGGATAGACAGCACGAATTTTTTCGAGATACGAGGAAGGAATATTCACAGTAAATCTTGACGCAATCACAACAAACAAAAATCAGAGTTTATCGGACTTTTAGCCGATCGCAGCAACTTATAATGATTTGCCTGTTTGTTGTATCAACGTACCACTGTATTTAACTCCCTAAAAAATCGCTAAACATGGATATAATACCATTTTGGTGATTAATCAGCCAAAATTCGATTCAGGTACTGTAAAATTGCCGCAGCGATCGCTACGCTCAAAATGAAGCCTAGCCAGTAAGTATTAGTAATAATTTGTGGTCGATCTAATGCCCATCCACCCAAGGGATGACCAATAAAAGAGCCAATAGCCCAGCACAAAGCGTTGATAGAAAAATACACGCCGCGTTGATTTTCTGGGGCTAACTCAGTCACTAAAGAGGCAGCAGATGGGGTATAAGAAACAATCGCCACAGCAAATACTCCCAATGCCAATGTTACCCAAAGCAGATGATGAGATGGGGCTATACCGCTAACCCAAATCAGTCCGAAACCAATTGCCCAGAAAATCGCGGAAACAGTGAGCGCAAGTGTGTGAGAGCAGCGTTTTAAAATGTTGGTGACAGGCAACTGACAAATAATTGCGAACACTAGATGCCAAGCAAATAGTCCGCTAATGGTAGTTTCAGTAAATCCCTTGGTGGTACTTTCGAGAAAAACAAAGTTTTTGAAGTAAAGCGGCAGGGTGCTGTGGATTTGAGAAATATAGATCGTAAAAAATATATTAACTGCGATGTAGACTAGGAAACGCCCATCTCTTAATACTGCCATCCATGCAGCAAAATGTTCTGTCTTTTCAGATTTCTCTATCTGCTGGTGTTCAGTTTCACTAATCCCTAAATACACAACTCCAAAAAATACCATAAAAGAGATGGCATCAATCACAAATAGCCAGCGATAACTCCCAATTATCGCAATCAAAAACCCTGCTAGCACAATTCCGATCGCTAACCCCAGATTATCAGCTAGTCTGGCGATCGCAAAAGTTTCGCGGCGATTGTCAATTTGGCTGGCGTCAGCAACCACAGCTTCAGCTGCTGGCCAATAGAAACCTATCCCTAAACCGCTAATCAAGCTACCGATTACCAAAGAAGTAAAATTATCGGTTGCAGCTAAAACTAGAGAAGCAATTGCTGAAATCGCCGTCGCTAGCAACAAAGTGCGGCGGCGTCCCCAATCTTCAGAATCAGCCAAAGAACCACCCGCAATCCGCCCTATAATGCCGGAAATCGAGGCGCTACCCAAGGCTACCCCAACACTGGTTGCAGATAAACCAAGTTGATTAACAAAAAAGATGGGCGCATAAAACAGGGTAAAGCCGGTACCAACTTCCGAGAGAAATCTCCCAATTGCGAAAATCCAGACCTGGGGATGTATCGAAGGCAACCACGATGATAACTGCGATTGAGAAGCTAATTTCATGAGCTTAAATGTCATAGTTTGATGACATTTTTGTAATTCTTATCATTGGTTACTATTTTCCTCATTCATTCCACAGGGTTTCCACAGGGATTTTAGCAGTTTTCCACAGGTGCTATACGAGCTAATAGGCTTCTTACTGTCTTACTGGGGATTGTTGATTACAAGCAGCAAAGAAGTTTAAGGACTGAGTTTTTATAAAGTAAAGTAACAAAAAGTGGACTCAAACACCTATTCTTTCGTTCGCATTTATTTTTTATACCATCGTTTTTAACATTTCGCAGCATTGACAAACCCACCCCCTCTTGGCGCACAATGATGCGGCTTGCTTTTATAATCCTGTTCAACCACTGCTATCAAATGTGTAAAATATATTACTATTAGATGTAAGTGCAGATTGTCGGGATAGCGAAAGAGCGTGTAAAGCCCTAAACCGCTTTACCGCAAGCAACTTGTCCCTCTTGATTATCCTCATAGGAGGAAAATCTCATGAAATCAACGGTTAGCATCTTTACAGAAATTCCTGAAACACTCCACGAATCATTAAAAAACTACTTAGAAACCCATCCCGATTGGGATGAAAACAGAGTACTGACGGCGGCACTATCATTGTTTTTACTCCAAAATGGAGATAGCGATCGCCGTGCTGCTCGAGTCTATCTGGAAACTTTGTTCCACCACTCCACAGTAGAAATGCCCTGTACCGACTCACCAGCAACAGCTAATTTACTAGACACCCCATAGGTACTGGTATGAAGGGCGTTATTCCCTATTTATGAATGGGGCACGGCATTCCGTGCCCCATTAACGGGATTTTAAGCTAATAGCGATCGGCAATATTACAATAAAAAAGATCGGTAGATTCCGATCCATAAAAAAGTTCTAATAGTTTCTCTTAATTATTGCCAAAAGTAGTTGGTAATAGGGTGGACTTTACCTTTGTTCTCAGTCTCCGTGGGAATACCTATTTTTAGGCTGCCACTTCCCTGACTCACAGCAGCCCAATGAGCAGTGTTTCTAGGTAGAGGCTAGAAACGGGGTTTTAAGGGGACTTTAGCTGAAGTTGACAACAATGCACAGCTATCTGCCTTATGAACTCCAAATGTCAGCACCGTTATATCTACCAAAACGGTAACATACCAAGAAATATTTTCCAGTGGACTCTCTCCCCTGTCCACTATCTTAAATAGATAGATAAATAAATATCTCAAATCACTGTTTGGCGTGTATTTGAGGAATATCTACTTATTTTGATTATCTAAATTTGTCTGTTACTAAAACTAAGAAAATTCATCAACCACTACCCCAAGAGTAAACAGTCAAGAGTTAAAAAACTCCAGACTATAAACTTAGGACTTGGCTTCCAAATGTTGGGGATGAGCAGGAGATTCAAATTTATAGCCTACGCCACGTACAGTTTGAATTAATGCTGGTTGACTAGCATCAATTTCAATCTTCTTGCGAATTTGGCCAATATGAACATCTACAACCCGCTGGTCGCCGACATATTCATAATCCCACACCTCTTGGATTAGCTCCGCCCGGCGCCAAACTCGACCTGGATGACTAGCTAAAAAATGCAACAAGTCAAATTCCAGAGCAGTTAAAGGTACTGCTTGGTTATTAAGTGCTACCTCCCGTCGCACTGGATCGATCATAAGTTTTTCAAATACCAAGCGTTTCTGCTCGGCCGTAGTTATCACTCGCTGACGCCTCAAAATAGCTCCGACTCTGACTTCTAGCTCTCCTAGTCCAAAAGGCTTAGTGAGATAGTCGTCAGCACCTTTAGCAAAGCCGCGAATTTTATCAGCTTCGTCAGCACGGCTAGTCAACATCAAAACAAAAACACCATTACGACTTTGCATCTCTTGGCAGAGGTTAAACCCTGTGACATCTGGTAAATTCACATCTAGAATCACCAAATCAGGGTTAAATTGCTCAAATAGATTTAAGGCTGTCTTTCCGTCTTCGGCAGCCTCCACCTGATAGTTCTGTTTAATCAAAAAGCGTTGGATTAAATTCCGAACCGCAGGGTCGTCGTCAACTACAAGAATCTTGGCAGGAGCCATGACCATTACTTTGCACAAAAATTCGTAAGATTAACAAGAGAATTGCGTAAAAACGCAGTTGCCACTTTAGGACTAACTAAGAATCTACATGGCTACGGTATAACAATCCCGATCGCTCAAGAATAAATACTCTAATCAGGATTGTGGGCAATTAGAAGGCGAAACTTCTGTTAGCCAACAGTATATAAGCGCTCTGACTTTAACTGCAACCGTTCTTGATAGCAAGACACCTTCTCAATCCCCGTTAGGTGGTAACTTAAAACGTTTCAATTTTAAATCGATATGTGGATATATACCACAAGCGATTATTCAGTATAATTAAAAAAAACTCTTTTAGGGCACAGTAAGTTGCCAGATTTGAAACATTAAAGTTGATTTTTTCATAAAAACCATCACTTTTAGGTACTCTCCGTTCAAATTCTAGATTAGAGCCAGAATTAGACAACGACATGAGGGTATACACGGAGTTATAGCGATATGTTAAAGTGACTATAGTTGAAATTACAAAGTCGATCAAACTAACCCGTGCTACTATCCTGGTAGGGCATATAAATAGATCGAGACTTTAGTTTCGATCAAAATAAAACCTAAAGCTGTTTTTTTCGATAAAAGACTGCCGCTGACTGAGGCTGAAGTAACAAACTCCCATGAGCGATCAAAATCCCTACGAAAAACTTGGGGTATCAGAAGAGGCTAGCTTCGATGAAATTCAGGATGCTCGTAATCGCCTATTCGAGCAACATAATGGCGATGCCAAGCATTTAGAAGTGATTGAGGCTGCTTACGATGCGATTTTAATGGATCGCTTACGGATGCGCCAGGAAGGTAAAATCAAAGTCCCTGAGCGGATACGGTTTCCAGAGTTGCGAGTACAATCGCCTCCTAAAGAAAGTCCAACCCCTCGCGAGCAGTCACCCGCATGGCTGCAACGGATGCTGGATCAGCCAACTCCTGCGGATATACTCTTACCAGGAGCTTGGTTTCTCGGTTTGAGTTCTATTAGCCTGTTCTATCCAGAGGGAGGCGATCAGGTTTTGCAGTTAGCATTGGTGGTTGGCGTAGGCACTAGTATTTACTTTCTTAATCGCAAGGAAGGCAAATTTGGCCGAGCAGTTTTGTTCACCCTGGTCAGTTTAATAATTGGCCTAATCGCTGGAGGACTAGTTGCTAGCTGGCTCTTACCACAAATATCATTTATCAGTCTGGAAACAAATCAGTTCTCTACTGTAGTGACGTTTATATTGTTGTGGTTAGTTAGTAGTTTTCTACGTTAAACCACTGCCGTAAGCAGGTTTGTATAAAGAAGACATGGTTTATGTGTGTTCTTCTAAGATAAAAAAGTCAGGAGTCAGAATACCTATTCTGACTCCTATTTTAATTTGCAACCTGAATTTCTGATTCATATCATGTCCGCTTGATTGCTTATTAAACCCGAAGAACCCCACCCCGCCAAAGCTGTGCTTTGTCTCCCCTCCCCGCAGGCGGGGAGGGGTTGGGGGTTGGGGTTATTTTATTATGGGTAATTTGGCGGACATGATATCATTGAATCTGTTGCAGCTACAAAGCCTTTTTATACCAAGTCTTTAGGTTTTAGAACTATATCTACAGCAGTGCTGAAATCCTGAACGATTAAGTCGGGGTGATAAAGTTCTAGTTGGGTGCGATCGCGAATCCCAGATTCTACAGCCATCACCTTAATACCATAATTTTTCGCAGCGGTGATGTCGGCTTCCGTATCTCCCACCATCCAGGTATCAGCAGCCGGAGGGAGTTCTTTTAATGCCCTAGCCATTAACAAGGGCTTATCTTCAATATCGCGAGTTTTAACGTAATCGTTACTCAGGCAATAACAACGATTTTCTGGGAAAAATTTACCTAGATCGTATTTTTTAAAGGCATAATCTAGTTCTCTAACTCGGCGCATCGTCATAACTGCTAAATCAATTCCAGCTTGTTGAATTTTTAACAGTGCATCCACAGCACCAGGCGCGAGGGTGTCATAGTTGAAATAAGCTTCTGTATGAACTGTTTGCCGCCGCAATTGGGCGAATTCTTGAGCTTGGGTTTCGTCTAACCCGGAATTTAAGGCGATTTGTTTTTCAGGAACACGCGATCGCTTTAACTGCCAAAATTCCGCTTTTGGAAGTTCTTGCACTACTTGATCTGGGCGACGGGTTTTATCTAAGCAAAATTGATAAACGCGGTAGTACCGTTCCGAAACATCAATAATTGGGCCGTCGAAGTCAGTAATCAATCTTAGCATCGGCGGAAAAAGTTAATTTTTATTAAAATTATCTCAGATGTATGGCTATTTTTGGAAACTATCAAGTTTAGCTAATTTCAATTGATATTTTGCACTCAGGCATTATTGCAAAGTACCGCGTTTGATTTGTTCGCTTTCAATAGCTTCAAATAAAGCGCGAAAATTACCTTCGCCAAAACCTTGAGCTTGGAAACGGCGTTCAATAAACTCAAAGAAAAATGTCGGTTCTTCAAAAATAGGCTGGGTGAAAATCTGTAGTAATAAGGGTGCAGTATTTCCCCCCTCTAAAGAAGTATATTCTTGCCAGTCTACGAGAATTTCTTGTTGAGCGATCGCTTCCAGTTCTAAGGGTGATAGTGTAAGTCCTGGACGCTGTTTTAACTGGGTGTAATAGGTTTGGGGAACCGAGAGTAAGGATAGACCACTGGCACGAAATTTAGCGATCGCACTCACAAGATTAGTTGTTCGCAAAGCAATATGTTGAATTCCTGACCCCCGATTGACATCTAGAAATTCCTGAATTTGAGAATTCTTGGAAGCAGGTTCATTAATTGGCAATTGGACGCTACCGTTGCGCGAAACCATCACCTGGCTGTGTAAAGCAGAGCGATTGGTTTTAATTTTAAATGCCTGTTGGGGTTGAAAATCTAGAATTTTTTCGTACCAAGCCACAGCATTTTCCAATTCACCAACCGCCACGTTCAGCACTACGTGATCTATGGCGGTAAAAGTGTTGTCACTTGTCATTTGTCCTTTGTCAAAAACCAATGACCTTTCTATCAAAGTATGAGTCAATCCACCCCAGGCGGCAATTTTGCCACATTTGATGAACGCCGTACCTACCTGGCGTTCTTGGATGGGTTGTAGGATTGTAGCACCATGTTTTTGAGCTAGTGCGATCGCGCCTTCGACATCTTCGACAGCAAAAGCGACATCTGCCACACCCGGTGGATATTGACGCAGAAATTCCGCTACTGGACTTGTAGGTAACAGTGGTGAAGACAGAAAAAAGCAGACATCACCATTTTTAACCACTTCTGTACAAGTGTGAAATGAACTGATGCGATCGTCGGTTACTGCTTGAAAACCAAGATGGCGTACAAACCAATCCCGCCACACTTTGGCATCTTCTACATAGAAATGAACGTGATCAATTTTCATAGATATTGAAAATCCAGCATAACAGTTTATATATCTGTAAATTTTGCCTTTTTTGCTAGATTTTCACGTCCTTCCTAAGCAAGAATTATCTAGGCGCACTCTGCCTTTAAAAGAACAAATGACTATCAGGTTGAATGTTAATTTCCATTGGCACAGCTTGCGGTTCGGCAGAAAGAGCAAAGAAAATCGCATTGGCAGCAGTTTCAGGACTGAGCATTTTTTTTCGGTCTACTTTTAGGTTGACGTTATCCCAAAAAGGAGAATCTACCCCACCAAAGTAGAATAGCGTGAACTTGATACCAAAACGCTTGAGTTCCTCTGCCATGCACTTGCTAAAACCGACAACACCAAACTTAGAAGCCGAATAAGCCGCCGCCATCCCCATCGAATGCTTGCCCAGAACTCCTACTACATTACAGATGTGACCAGACTTGCGCTTTTGCATCTCTTCAGCAGCCGCCTGAGTGGTGTAAAAGCTACCTTTTAAGTTGACATCTAACATCTTGTCTAAATCAGCGGGTTCTAGGCTGTTGTAGGGCTTGAGTATACCAGCACCAGCTGCATTCACTAAAATATCAATTTGACCAAACTCAGCGATCGTCTTTTCTATCAAAGTATCTACCTGTTTGGGGTCAGTAATATCGGTGGGAACAGTCAAAACTTGTCCTGGTAAATCAGCAGCCAGTGTGGTTAAACGTACCGCATCTCTGGCAGCTAGTACCAACCGAACTCCGGTAGGCGCAAGTTTTTGTGTTAAAGCTGAACCAATACCACCAGTAGCACCGACGATAACAACAACTTTATCCTGCATTGTATTATTTACATTTATTTACATCTTTTTACATAATACAGAATTACAGACTCAGGTTGTACGTAAACATCCAGAAAGTATCTATTCGGAAAGTAGCGGCATTACTTCATATTCCTTGCCACTCGCCTTTAATGTAAATGTGGGAGATGATTTTAAATATTTGGTAAAATTGGAACCTAACTTTAATTTTTTAATAATTGAATTAGGAGATTCTCCAGTTATTTTCTGTAACTCTGAACCTAGTTTGGACACAGATAATTTAGTTTGGGGAGACTTTATTTGTATATCTTGAATAATTTTTAATAATAATTTATCTAATGTTTTTTCATTAGGGATTTCCGCAGTATCTTCTTGAACTAATTGTACAGATAAATTATCTATAATAGGGATAATTTCCTCACTTTCTGGTTGCTTATGATTAGATTTATTAGTAATATTGGATCTTTCTTGAAATAAACTCGTAATAGTTGTTAACCTGTGTAATCGAGTATTGATTGAATCTTGTTCATTTTTAATTAAATCTTGAATTTGCTCAACCACCTTTTCCAAGGATGGAACTTCTGTTGACATTGTTAAGGAATAATGAGTTAATTTGCCAGTATTCCGGTTTTCTATATGTAAAGTTTGCCCTTGTCTACGTATCCAATAGACAACTAATCCTTGGTTTTGGAGTTCGTTGCAAAGGTGAATTAAAATTCCATCGCTAGAACAGACTAATATTTCTTTAACTGTTGGATAAGAACGTACAATACAAGCACCGAAAGCGATCATTTTTGCATCAGCACTATTCTTACCCTCTGGGACATGGACAAGTTGATAGCCACGGTTATATAGTTCAATGTCTTGCTTTCCAATACTGGGATTTTTCCAGTTAGCAAATGCCATTTTAAATTGGAGGGGATATTTGCAGACACTAGCTAAAAACAATTCTGAATTAATATCTAGTTTTAAGTTTTCTGCATCCAAAAGTAGAAGTGATATCCCTGTTTCTAGTTGATAGTTTATTTCCGGTTTTTGTTGAATTTTTTGGATAAATTGGCTGAAAGCAGCAGATTCTAACCAATCAGGCGATAATATCGTTTGCAGCAGTTGTTCAGCTAATGTCAAACTCAAAGAGTCAAGGCTTTTCTCTGTGATTTTTTCTTCTGGCAGGTTTTTTGCTAAAGAAAGTTCCGTCGTTTCAGCCTTAGATACTTTAGTGTGTCCGTTGCTGTTAGCAAGCAAGTCAGTTTCTAAGGAACGAGAGAATGCAGGTTCTAGGAATTGTTTACCACAATTTTTGCAGAGGTAATTCTGCTTGTCATTCCGACGACCATTTTTACGATATGAAGTAGATTCGCACCGGGGACATTTCATTTTATGATTCAGGTGGTCTAGAGCAAATACTTGTCTTTAAATATATAGTATAAAAAAATACTGTCAATATCAGATTGCATTGCCTAACACCATAACAACTGAAAACAAGCGGAAATTCAATTTAATTCTTCATTTCCGCTTGCACTATGTATTAATCCTCTGAATAGCTAGAATTTAAGAAGCACTTCAACCGACGCGAGCAAAAACATAATCGCGGGTGCGAGCATCCACAGGGTTAGTAAAGATTTTATTGGTAGTACCAAATTCAACCATTTGAGTAATCCGATTTTCATTACTATAAAAGAAAGCCGTAAAATCAGATAGGCGAGTAACTTGCTGCATATTGTGAGTAACAATCACAATTGTCAACTCAGAACGCAAATTATGGATCAAATTCTCGATTTTCATACTACCCATAGGATCGAGACCTGAACAAGGCTCATCCATCAAAAGAACATTCGGCTTGACTGCTAAAGCACGAGCAATACATAATCTTTGCTGTTGACCACCAGAAAGCTCTAAAGCAGATTTGTGCAGCTTATTTTTCACTTCATCCCAAAGTTCGGCAGCTTTGATGGCAGATTCAACAATTCCATCTAATTCTACTTTCGGATGCCATCCAACTAACTTCACCCCATAAGCAACATTATCGTAAACGCTCATGGGAAAAAGATTTGGTTTGGGAAAAACCATACTAACTTGGCGACGTAAGCGATTGATGTTGACACGACGCTCATAAATACTCTGCCCAAAAAATTCTACTCTTCCTTCAACTTTTATTTCTGCTTCTAATTCACTCATGCGATTTAACGATTTAAGAAAAGTAGACTTCCCACAACCACTAGAACCAATAATTGCCGTGACTTGGTTTTGGTAAATATCCATTGACACGCCTTCAACTATCTTTTGAGTGTCGTAAGAGAAGCTGAAGTTTTTGACTCTGATGGCTGGAATTAGTTTACTCATATTCCCAAAACGTGTGAAATAAAACTTGATCAAGTAAAACAGTACAAATTAGCAATGCTGTTTCACTATGTTACTGCTAAAATGAGATATTCATAGAAATTACGTAGTTATACAGTAGTCGTGCAGCAGATAAGTGGTTAGTAGATATTTATATAATGCTGTGTTCCAAAATTTATTTTTTACAGACGTTTTTCTAGCACCTTCTCCACATTGACTAATACCTCTTGGTTAAGGAGGGAAGTAGAAAGATTGCTTGCCCTGACTCGTCATATTTTCATGACTTAACCTTTCTGACAAATTGATAAAAATATTATCAGTAAAAAGCAAAGGGTATTTTAAAAATTAAAATTGTATCTCATTTTTATAATTTTTGCGCTTTGTAATTCTACTTAATTGAATCATTGGATTAGTACATCCTCATTAAAAAGATTAGTTGCTAAAAAATGCCTCAACAATGATGATATTTTAAATTATGTTTTTCTGTTGTTATAGTTCTAGTTGAAAATTTTTTATAAAGGTTACAAAGAATTATGCCATGATTGTGAGAGAAATGTCTACGGAATAAGGCTTTCAAGGATTTTGAACCTAGTTTTCCATAAAAAGTACTGAAGAGCCAAAACTCTAATCATCATTAAATTTCCTACGGAAAAAATAAAGCGCCTGTCGATCGCAGGCGCTTTTTCGCAATTTTTAAGTGATTATCATTCTTAGCTGAACTGGTTCTATTTTCGCAAAGTGCGATCGCTCTGTCCAACCTAGGCATCGCTTGAAGGGGCGAGAAACCAGATATAGCAAGCTTTGAGTTTTCTATAAAATATTCTTATCCAAAACGACCATTCACATAGTCTGCCGTTTGTTGCTTCAAGGGGTGATTAAAAATCTTTTCTGTGCGATCAAATTCCACCAACTCACCTAAATACATAAACGCAGTGTAATCAGAAACACGAGCGGCCTGCTGCATATTGTGAGTGACAATCAAAATCGTCACCGTTTCTTTCAATTGATCGATCAACTCTTCAATACTGGCGGTAGCTATGGGGTCTAAGGCTGATGTCGGCTCATCAAATAGAACAATCTCAGGATCGGTCGCCAAAGCGCGGGCGATACACAACCGCTGCTGTTGACCACCAGAAAGGTTAAAAGCTAAATCATTTAGACGATCCTTGACTTCATTCCACAAAGCTGCTTCATGCAAAGCTTTCTCTACTTTTTCATCAAGGATTGCACGTTTCGATTCACCCCGCACCTTCAAACCGTAAGCTACATTTTCATAAATGGACTTAGGAAAGGGATTAGGTCTTTGAAACACCATACTAATCCGCATCCGTACCTCAATTGGGTCAACTTTATTACTGAGCAGGTTAATCCCATCTGGCTCAAGAGTGATTTCCCCCTTATAGCTATTTCCAGGGTAAAGGTCGTGCATTCGATTAAAACAACGTAACAGGGTGGTTTTACCACATCCAGAAGGCCCAATCAGTGCCGTTACTTGTTTTTCACCCACTGACATATTAATGTCTTTGAGAGCGTGGACTGTTCCACCGTAGTAGAAATTCAGATAATTGACCGAAGCTTTGATGGATTTTTCTGGGGTTGATGATGCAATTTCTACCATTTGATTTTTTTGCGTAAACGATAGCGGATATAAATTGCTACAGCGTTCATAGCCAAAGTAATGGCAATTAGAACAATACCTGCTGCTGCTGCATTCACCTGAAACTCAGCTTGAGGACGAGATACCCAATCGAACATTTGAATGGGCATAACTGTAAACGGAGCGAGTAACCAAGAGAATGAGATGTAGGGAAACTGCTCAGTAATTGGTGGTTCTGGTAAGAAGGCTATAAATGTCAGCGCACCAATGGTAATTAGGGGCGCAGTTTCACCAATAGCTCGTGCTAAGGCAACAATAATCCCAGTGAGAATTGTGCCTGTTGAGTAAGGCAAAATATGATCCCAAATCATTTGCCACTTAGAAGCCCCTGTTGCATAGGCAGCTTCACGGATACTATTTGGTATAGCACGCAGAGCTTCACGGGTAGAAACTATCACCACTGGTAAAACCAATAACGCCAATGTAAACCCAGCGGTAATAATACTTCGACCGAAATTGAACCCATAAACAAATACACCCAAAGCCAAAAGTCCGTAAATAATCGACGGAACACCAGCTAAGTTGGTGACATTAATTTCAATTACATCAGACAACCAATTTTTTCGGGCATACTCTTCTAAGTAAATACCTGATGCTATGCCGATGGGTATGGCTACTAAAGACGTTACAAACATTACTAATAATGTTCCCACCCAAGCTGAGAGAATACCTGCTTCTTCCGCCCTGCGACTAGGAAACGAAGTTAAAAATTGCGATGAAAGACGTGGGAAACCATCGGTGATTAAATCAAATAATAGTGCCAGTAATGTGACAATACCAAACAGCATCGACAATATGCCAATAATGTTGAAAATATATTGCGATCGCTTATTCCGGCTAATAGTCTTACGGACTTCTTGAATATTAAGAGTTGTCATATCAATAAATTTCTCGATAGCGCTTGGTGAGAAAATGACCAATGATGTTGAAGACTAAAGTCATTAACACTAACGTCAGTCCAACTGCAAAGATAGTCTGATATTCCAGGCTGCCATGAGGTAGGTCGCCGAGACTCACCGATACAATGTAGGCTGTCATGGTAGCGGCTGGTTCCATCGGGTTAAGGGTCAAGTTGGGTTGTCCACCCGCAGCAATAGCCACTATCATCGTTTCACCGATCGCACGAGAAATCCCCAAAATGTAAGCCGCAGAGATCCCAGAAATAGAAGCCGGTAATACGACTCGCAAAGCTGTCTGGAAACGGGTAGCCCCCATTGCATAAGAAGCCTCGCGTATATGTGCGGGTACTGTACGCATGGCATCTTCACTCAGGGAACTGACATAAGGAATAATCATAATACCGATGACGAGTCCCGCACTTAACATACTAAAACCAGGTAAATCTGGCAAAATTACCTGTAACAATGGTGTGAGAAATAAGAGCGCAAAATAACCGTAAACTACTGTAGGAATACCCGCCAACAATTCTAAAGCTGGCTTGACAATTTCCCGAACGATGGGTGAAGCAAATTCACTCAAGTAAATAGCAATAATTGTACCTAGCGGTACTGCCACTAATAAAGCAACAAATGTAGTGACTAATGTTCCTGTCACCAGAGGTAAAATACCGTAGTGCTTATCATCAAATAATGGTGTCCATTGAGTATCTGTAAGGAATTCCCATAAAGATACTTGTTGAAAAAATAGAATTGACTCGTAAAATAAGATACCAAGAATTGCTACTGTAGTTGCCACAGAAGAAAGTGCCGCTAGAAACAAGACAGACTCTATTGCCCGTTCTTGCAAATCACGCACTAGCTTTCGAGAGAGTTGAGTTTGTTTTACACTACTCATGCTGGAATGCGATCGCTCTTTGGATGATGAATTTAAATACACAAAGAGAGGTACTACACCTCCCTTTGATAAATTGCAGATTTTGAACTAATTCAAAAATCAAAATTAGGCTTATTCTCTGGCTTCACGGCTTAATAATTCTTCAATTTTTAGCCCAACTGATTCTTGACCACCAAAAATCGTGCCATATCTCTTCTTATTGAAGTGATTCTGGGCGGTAGTGTATGCTGACACTGGCAGGGGAACGTATTTTACTTCTTGAGAAAACTTAGCTGCATTTTGCAAGTAAAATTGCACAAACTGCTTTACTTCTGGCTTGTCAATAGACTTGGAACTAACATAGATAAAAATGGGGCGAGATAGCGGACTGTAAGTGCCATTTTTAACTGTTGTTTCTGAGGGCGATACACCGTTGATTGGCACTGCCTTCAGTTTATTTTTGTTTTCTGCGTAATAGGCATAACCGAAGTAACCAAGGGCGTTCTTATCACGGCTAACACCTTGTACAAGTACGTTGTCATCTTCGCTAGCAGTAAAGTCACCCCGACTAGACTTCGATTTGCCAACAACAGCCTCAGTAAAGTAGTCGAAGGTTCCAGAGTTTGCACCAGGGCCAAACAACTTCAGAGGTGCATTGGGGAATCCATTACGAACCTGATTCCAACTTTTGACCTTTCCCTGTGCCCCAGGCTCCCAAATTTTCTTCAATTCAGCGACTGTGAGATTTTTTGCCCAGGAATTTTGAGGGTGAACTACCACTGTCAAAGCATCATAAGCTACTGGTAGCTCAACATAACGAATACCCGCAGCTTTGCAAGCATCGATTTCTTTTTGTAAGATGGGGCGAGATGCACCGGAGATGTCTGTCTCGCCACGACAGAACTTTTTGAAGCCGCCGCCAGTACCAGAAACGCCTACTGTAACTCTCACTCTACCGCTTTGTGCCTTTTGGAAGTCTTCTGCTGCTGCTTCCGTAATTGGGAAAACGGTACTAGAACCATCAACCGTAACTGTGCTGACGCTTTGGGAATGAACGGCAGATATTGATAGACCAAAGGTGGCGGTCACTAATGAGACTATACCTAATACTGTCAGGCTATTAAGCTTAAAGTTCATCTTTTTCATAACAAAATTCCTAGTTTGTTGGACATTGAATTTCCGCTAATTCGCCTCAAGACATAACTACTTTTTCAAGTTAAAACTTTAGTGAATAAACGGAATGTCCATAGTCAATAAGATGACATGAGTAGTTAATGCATGAGTTAAATTTTAGTTAATTAAAGATTAATCAGAATTGATATATTCTTCAGCAAAAATATAGCCGCACTGAGCTATGTAAGCAGCAAATACCAGTACATTAGTAAGATCAAATATTTGAAGAAGAATTCAGAATTCAGGAGTCAGAATCAATGAATCGGGGATACCCCTGCGGTCAGCAAGCTACAGAAGCGCCATTTCATTGTTGACTACTCAAGTTGGGATTGAGTGTAGTGTTTTACATGAGTAATGAGTGGATGAGAAATAGGTATTTACTCATTACTTATTACTCATTACTTATTACTCATTACTTATTACTCATTACTTATTACTCATTACTTATTACTCATTACTTATTACTCATTACTTATTACTCATTACTTATTACTCATTACTTATTACTCATTACTTATTACTCAT